>NZ_NEII01000017.1:0-93384 GCF_002112685.1 Pseudomonas sp. R15(2017) | reverse complement strand
GCGAAAAAGAAAAAAAGTGGGAACAAATTTAAACTATTGAGTAGAAACTGTAAAAAGGGGGGGGGGCAGATTTATTTAATAAAATAAATCTGCCCCCCCCCCTTTTTACAGTTCCTACTCAATAGTTAAACTTCGTCCGCACTTGTTCTCCTTCGCGATAAGACAGAACAAAAGACTTCCATAGCTCACCGCGCTTGATAGCATTTGCCCTTAATCGCTCCACCAGAAAATAGACCTTTGAATCATCAAAGTCAGCTTCAGCACTCCAGCTTTCTAAACCATTTTTCTCAACACAAAGCTCTGTCTCCATATGGCTTTTACCAACTTCGACATGATAGTGGAATGCGTCATATCCTTGAACGATACCAGCCTCAACGATCTCAAAAACCTCCTTGATAATTTCGAAGTCTTCAGCAATCAATTTATGATCTCCGGAATTTGTTTGGCTTCATTTTTAAACACCACGGTTCTAACCTTGTCATCAATTGTGTAGCTCAGCCTCAGCGAATCCGGTCGTATAGAACTCGGATCGCTACGCATAAACCTGACAGTTGTCACCCCTACCGTTTTGGAAGGGTCATCAAGGGCGTCCTTGACTCTATCCTCATAAAACACTTTGTAAGCCGAGTTATTGAAATTCTTGTCCTGTGGTAACAGATTGTATTTGTGGCAAGTCACACCTTGTGCACATCCTTGAGCATGCCCGCCTACGTCGGTGTCACGCCCTTCTTTACTACAAAGGGGACAGATTTATTTAATCAAATAAATCTGTCCCCCTTTTTTTCTTATACATCCAAGTACGGGGCGTTGATCAATATTAACTCCACCTCATCAGAAGCCCTTTTTTTCCACTCATCACTGATCCGCCCAAGAATTGATACATATTGTGAAAAAAGCAGCCTCCGCGAGTCGACACCAACAACTCTATTAGCCAATTCGTAGTCTGAAGCCAATTTAAAGGCCACACCACTAATTATCCAATACAGCAACTCATCCAAAGAGGTTGTGCGTCTTCTGTATATTTCAAAACCCCTCTCAGAGCATACATAATTAAACTCGTCCGACTTAACCTCCACATGGGGGCTTCCATCTTCTGGCGAACTGCTTTTAACAATCAAAAGAGACCTTGGAGCACCAATTCGCTCACCCAGCGAGTAAATGGCCTTTTGTATTTCTTCAATGACTGAGCTCATATTAATTAGTTCTCCTCAGGTAACCTTCTTTCACTAATCGATCAACATTAAACCTTTCAGAAAGGTCAGGTAAAATTTGAGTCCCGCCTCCAGGCTGACCAAATGCAGGAGCAATCTCCCCCTGAACGACCGGCAATGGCTTGAGCACCTCATACTGATAGTATCCTCCGGCTCTTGAGCCAGGCGCCAATGCTCTTTGATCAAACGGAACACCTTGAGGGGATAAGAAGGAACCTTCAGGGCCACCATAACGGTCCAATTTAGTACCAACTGGCAATGTATTCTTAATAGGATTACCAGAGAAACCTAATTCTTTCGGCCAATCCCAACTACCGTCAGCTTTCTTAAACTGGTCGTAATAAGAAAACCCTCCTGCTTCGTTATCAGCAATGGCGCCGGTCGATGCTTGAGTTTTTGGTGGAGTTACTTTTGCACCATCAGTTATCGAACCACCCTTCGTATCAACCCATTTCCCCCCAATCCACTCAACAGCTCTCCCACCAACATAAGCGGTGATAAGCCCTGTGGCCGCATCGAAAGCCATGCCTCCTAGCTCTTGGGCGGAGGCGGTCCCTACTTTATCGAACTGCTTTTCCAGAGTATGCGAAGGGATCGGGCTGGTAATCCAGTCCTTGAACCCGAGTGCTAACCCGCCAATACCACCTGCGATTGCACCCAAGGTGTCGAAAGGTGACGAAACGGCATTCCAGAACGATTTCGCATCGTTAGCCACACCTCCTGGCCACTCAACAACCTTATTCTGGACCACTGTCCATCCTTCTCTGGCCAGAAATCCGGGGTCCATCGATGGAGGGTAAACACTTGTAACTTCTTTTGGGTCAACGCCTGCAAAGTAAATGGCCTTGGCGGCGTTGTATTCCTCTTGCGTCCATCCTTCTTGTAGTGCCTGCAGTTGAATCTTACGTCCGAACTCCTCCATATCACGCTGTCTTTCGCCATCCAATGCGGCTACCGCCCGGGTGATATTGTCCCGACACGCTTGAGCCCCATCTCCCGAACCGCAAGCCGCTCGAGCGTTATCCGCTTGTACAACTTCTCTGTGTAGCAGCCAGTTGTACTGCGTAGCGTTCCTCGCAATTTCGGCTCCCTGCTCAAGATTCCCACCTACTGCCGCGGCGGCAAGCAGCCCGGTTAGTTGCGACATCATCAAGTGCAACTGATCATTGCCATTCGCAAAGTTAACCAGTTGATTCGTCAACGCTTCGTTGAGCCCTGCGGCTGCCGCGCCAGTGGCAAAATCACCACCGGTTGCCTTCGAAAGCAAGCCTCCCATCAGCGCATGCGCGACAGTCTTTTCAAGACTGCCCTCTGGAAACTTGATGGTGTCACCAACCCAATTGAACCCGGTTGCCATGGCGACGCTACCCGCCTGCCCCACCAGTGCCGCACCAAAGTTGTCACCAAAGCTGCCGCCGCCAATGGCGGTCGAAATGCCACTGGTGATGATCGCCCGACCGGTCGTCCGGATAGCGACGTCGGTAAAGTTGCTGCTCGTCAGGATGTTTGCAGTTTTGCTTGTTCCACCCGCAAACCAGTTGGCGTCTGCATAGTTGAGCACGCCCGCCGTAAACCCGGCGATGGCCGCGCTCTTGAGGCTGTCGGCGCTGAAGGTGTCCTTTAAAGCAGCGCCCAGGTTGCCCTTGTTGCTGATGGTGCTGGTCACTGCGGTGGTGGCCAAAGAGGTGGCAATTGCGCCGCCGAAGCCACCACTGGTCAATGCCAATCCTCCGGGCCCCATGACAAACGACATCATGATCGCGATGGCTATTTGTGCTGCCGGGCCCACACCAGAGTTTTCATATTTGAACGACTCGTGGATTTCCTTGACGCGTCGCCAATCGACGTCTCCACGAGACTCGGCATCTTTCAGCCAGGCCAACTGCGGATCTGCCTTGACCATAGCGTCGATGGTCTGGCTGACGGACTCCTGGTTAACGTCCTTGATATCGATCTTCAGCCCATCAACGGCTTTGATCACCACGTTGCCCTTGGCAATCATCTGGGTCTGACGCAGGGTCTCGTCGGTATTGCCTCGACCTTTGGATGATACCCATGCCGCGCTGTTGTTGGTCTTGGTATGGCTTTCGTCATGAAAGTCCTTGACCCCTTCAAACGTGATCGCGCCACCACTGTCCAGCGTGATGTTGTTTCCGCTTTCCAGTTTGGCAACCTGATAAAGCTGATCGCCCTTGCTGGACAGCGTCAAATCACCGCCCGCCTTGATTTCGGAGCCGATATGCTTGATATCGGTCACCTCATCGCGCTTCAACTTGAGCTTGCCGAAACTGCCCTTTTTCTTCTTGTCGTAGAGCGAGTAATCGGAATCCTGCGCAGCAAGAATATCGAGGTTGTCACCCGCAACCAGATAGGCCTCGTCGCCGGCAGTGATACGGCTGGAAATCACACTGAGGTCTATACCCGCATCCAGTCTGACGTCGCCGCCTGCCGAAATGCCGGACATGACCTGGCTGACATGGTCCTCCTGAACGGTGAGTTTCTTGCTCTTGGACAGTGAGTGGGTTTCATCCGCCGCAGACGTGATGACCACATCTCCGGTTGCCTTGATAGCAACATCACGCTTGGCATCGATCTGACTGGCGATGACGTTGATATCGCGCTTGGCGTCAGCCTTGAAGTCACGACCAGCGTCGATCTCTGCACCCAGTTGGGTGACGTCGCTGCTGTTGTGGCGGTCGTCGTGGAAGACGCTGTTGTTGACCTGGACGGATGAAACGTTGATGTCGCGCCCGGCATTCAGGACGGTGTCCTGGCCGCTTTTCATCACGCCACCGGCGATGTTGATGTCTTTGGCCGCGTTGACGGTCAGGTCATTGGCCGCTTCGATCCTTGCCGCGTTGTCGGCGTAGTCATGATGCTGGGTGCCAAACCGGGTGCTGTTGTCGGAGGACGTGATCGTGCGTTCATTGATCACGTCCCCGGTGCGAGTGGTCAGGTTCACATCGCGCCCGGTGATGATGCCGCCGGACTTGTTGATGATGTTGTTCGTCGCCAGCAGATCCAGACGATTACCCGCCTCAATCAATCCGCTATTGACCAGATCCTTGCCCGCCGTCGCCGACAGGTTGTTCGTCGCCTTCAACGTCCCGACGTTGTCCAGATTGCCGCCGGCAATCAGCGACACATCGTTACCGGCAATCAGCGCGCCGGTCGGGCCGAGACGGCCGTTGGCCTGGGCCAGGTACAGCACCGGTACCAGCACCTTCTCGCCATTCACTTCGTGCTCTTCGAGCCAGACGATGTCGTGGGTCAGCGCCGCCACTTGTTCGGCCGTGAGGCCCACGCCCATCGACAGGTTGAGGGCGTCCTTGCTGGCGATGGCGTTGTCCATCAGGTAGCGGAACATGTCCTCGTTGTTGCTTCGGCCATCGATGAAGGCCTGGCCGGTACGCGCGGTCACGGCTTGCTGTACCAGACGCTGTTCAAAGAGGCCGTCACCGAGGCGCTTGGCGCTCTGATCCGGGTCGTAACCGAGTTTGCCGAGCAGGTAGTCCGAACTCATGAAGGACTTGAGGTTGGTCAGTGCCGGGTTGGTTTCGATCAGGTATTTGTGCGCGTTGGACGGCGCCTTCGTGTCCGGCAGACCGGCAACGCGAGTCACCGGACGGGTGTCGATCGACTCTCTGGCATCATTGCCGCGGTCTTTCATGCCGGGACCGGCTGACTTCACCGGCACGTTGACATCGACCGTACTGGCCACCGCCGTGACCACGCTCGGGGACCGATGGAATGTGTCAACCGCGCGCGTGCTATCGGAGACTGCGGGCGGTGCATCAATGAAAAGATTACGCGGGCCACCACTGCTGCCAGCCACGACATGCCCCTCGGTAGCGACAACCTGCCCCCCCATCGTCCAGGTCGGTGCCGGGCCGGTTGTGCCAACGGGTGCGGTGTCAGCCGCGCCTTGACCGCTCAGACGGAACAAACCGTTTTCCCCGGTTGGCAGGGAGAAGCCTGGCAGCGACAGTGGATTGACTTGCTGTTGGGCGAGGTCTGGTGGCAGTTGGCTGTTAATTCGGATGACGGCTGTGCCGGAATTGCCGACGTTGGTGTTACCGACCTTGTTGGTACCTCCCGTCGAACCGTAGTCCTGATGGATAACGCTGTTTTCCAGATTCTGGGCGGCAATGATCGAGACGTTGCCACCCGCCTGGATGACGGCATTGCGACCCGTGTTGGTGCTGGCGGCACCGGTGCTGTCAACGGCAACCTCAGTGACGGACTCCGGTTGGTACTGGGTCAACTGGCCAGGAAGTTCGACCAGGTTGTTCGGGTCATACAGGGAGGGGGTTGTGGTTTCAAAGCCGTAGTTCACGTCTGGTATCGCGTTGCCCCATCCACGCAGCTTACTGACGACCGCGCCGGTTTCGCTGTCCTTGAGTGTTACAACGTCAAACCACTCACCGTCGCGCCCCCCTTCTCTGATACGCGTGGACGTGGGAATGGCCTTACGTATGCTGCCTCCCGCTCCGATGTAATAAACAAATGGAAAGTCAGGGTTATTGCGCTGGTTGTAAGGCAACACGACACTGTTAAAGAACCGTTTGGTACCACCGTCGGTCATGCTGAGTACGTAAGTACTTGTGCGTTCGATGGTGCCGCTTTTCGCCCCGATGTTTTTGAGACTGTCTGCGGTGATATTGATATTGCCGCCAGCAGCGACGGTGCTTTTGCTATTGAGAAACGTACCTCCCTGGAAAACAAAATCCTTGCCGACATTGAGCACTGCCGAGGGGCTGCTATCAGCGTCCGTACTTTGATAAAACTCTTTGGCCATCAGCGTGAAGACGTAATTGTCACCCTGGCAGTCATTGCAAATATTGGCGATATAGCCCGATACCAATTTGCGGTCACCCGACATCACCGGCCCTTCGGTACGGTTCTCGAAAACATCGGCGTTGATAGTGAACCCGCTCCCGCTCTCCATCGAGCCGGAAATGTTGTAGACGCCCGCCGCCCGCGCGGCTCCACCGTAACCTTTGATGGTCACGTTGCCCAATCCGTAGAAATCACCGTGCTGGTTGGTCAGATTGCCAACACTCAGCGTCATGTCCTTGCCGCTGAAGATCAGCCCGCGGTCATTGAGCAACGAAGGGGTGTTGATGTTCAGGTTCTGCGCCGCACCCAACGTGCCGTAGTTGGCGACACTGCCGGCGTTCACGGTCAGATCTTCACTGGAGGTGATGCGGCCCGAGTTGACGAGCGATCCACCGGTACTGATCGTCGACGATCCGCCAGCGGCGATGCTGCCGGCACTGCCGATGTTGACTTGCGCTGCACTCAGGTTCAGACCACGCTGACTCGACATCCGCCCATTGCCGCCATAGGCACCGGTCAGTTGCATATCGATCAGGCCATCACTGGCGAGCAGGCCGTCGTTGGTCCAGTTGCCCCCACGTATCTGCAGAAGATCGGAGGCCAGCAGCTTGCCGCTGGCGGTCTGGCTGAACTGGCGGACGTTCACATTCAATCGCCCGGCCTGAATCACGCTGGAGTTGTTCCAGGTGTCGGCCGTCAGGTCCAGGAGGCCACCGGTGGTAATGCTGCCGCCGGCGCCGATCACGTTGGCCGTGGAGAGATCGAGTCGGCCACGGCCGACGTGGTTGAGCTGCCCGCCACCGTTGAGGAAGCTGCCGACGGCCAGGGTCATGTCGGTGTTCGCGGTTTCCAGCACGCCATTGCGGTTATCCAGCAGGCCGCCGATCTGGAACTCGGTCTTGCCAGAGGTGCCCAGCGAACGCAGTCGGCCATTCTGGTTATTGACGCTGGCCGCTTTGACGGTCATTTGGCTGTTGCTTTCAATGACACCCGCGCCGTTGTTCAGCACACCACTCAAGCCAAAATCGATGCGCTCGGCGGCGATCTGCCCGGCACCGTTGTCCAGACTCGTGCCGCTTACGCCAACCAGCCCTTTGGCGTAGATCACGCCATTGCGGTTATCGAATGCAGCGGTGGTGATATTCGCATCAGAGCCTTGCGCCGAGATGCGCCCACCGTTGTTGTCCAGACCGGCCAGTGCCGAAAGCTTCAGGCCCTGAGCCTGAATGACACCGCCCTGGCGATTGTTGTTCAGGTCGAAGCCATTGCGCAGGACACCGACGGTACGCGCCTCAAGCGCGCCCTTGATGCTGGACAGAATTCCGCCGCGGTTATCGATGCTGGCCGCGCCGATCGTCACGTCGCCTTCCTGAGCGATGATTTTTCCGCTCTGGTTATCGAGATCGCCGGTAACGTCGAGCGTCAGGCCGGTCTGGCTCTGGATTGAACCTTTGCCGTTAGCCAGGCTTGCTGCCTTGAGTTGCAGGCTGCCGGTCTGGCTGTAGATCAAGCCGTCGGCATCGTTGCGCACGGCGGCGCTGGCGGTAATCTGCAAGTCATCCTTGGCCGCAATGGTGCCTTTGCTGCCGTTGTCCAGCGAGCCGGTCAGCAGTTGCAGCGAGCCTTGACTGGCGAGTTGCCCGTTGCTGTTGCTCAGATCGCTGACGCCTTTGATCACGACCGGACCGGTGCCCGCCAGTTTGCCGGCGTTGTTGTTCAGCTGTCCCGACAGATTCAGGTTGATCGCGCCGTTGGCCGCGAATTTGCCCCCGCTGTTATCCAGGCTCGTAGCGTTGGCAGTGAGCGCCTGTAGCGCGTTGATGGAACCGCCTGCGTTGGTCAGTGCAGTACTGGTGATGTCCAGTGCGGCGCCACTGTTGAGCAGGCCGCCCTGATTGTTGTTGAGTGCGCCTTTGAGCGTGAGGGTCTGCCCTGCCGCACTGCTGAGGATGCCTTTGTCGCTGTTGTCGAGGCTGGCGGCATTGACGGTCAGATTGCCTTGCGAAACCAGAGCGCCGTTACCGCTGTTGAGCAGAGCGCCCTTGAGATCGACCGACACATCGCCGTTGCGGCTTGAGAGCGTGCCGTTGGCGCGGTTGTCCAGACTGTCGCCACTGACGCTCAACTGCTGCCAGCCCGAGAGCAAGCCGTTCTGGTTGGTCAGGGTCGTACCGCTGAGCTTCAGTTTCTCGCCGCTGATGATCTTGCCGGCATTGTTGTTCAACGCCCGGGCAATGACGTCGAAACCCAGGCTGCTGGAGATTTCACCGCTCTGGTTGTTCAGGTCGCGCAAGCGCTTGAGGGTCAACGGCCCCTTGGCCGTCAATAAACCATTGGTGTTGTCGAGGTCGCCATTGGCAAAATCCACGGTGACAGCTTTGTCGCCCAGCAGACGCCCGCCGTTCTGGGTCAGGGAGGTCAAGGTCAGGTCGATGTCGCCGCCGGCAGAGACTTCACCGCCATTGCTGGAGTCCAGCGCTGTCGCCGTCAGCGACAGACTGCCCTGGCTGTTGATCAAGCCTTTGTCGCGGTTGTTCAGGGCCATGGCATTGAGTGTGACGCTGCCGATGCCCTGCAAAACACCGCCCTGGTTGTTCAGGTCGGCGCTGCCAATGCGCAACGCTTGCGCTGCGCTGATCAGACCGTCGTTGTCATTGCGCAGCAAACCGTCTGCGGTCAGGTCAAGGTCGGCACGGCTGATCAGGCTGCCGCCGCTGTTGTTAAGACTGCGGGCCCGGGCATCGATCGATGCTGCACCGATCATGCCTTTGACGTTGTCCAGTGCCTGGGCGATGCGCAGCGTCAGGCTCTGGGTGCTCAGCAATTTGCCATTGCCGTTGTCCAGATTTTGCGCCGCCACGGTAAAGGCTTCACCGCTGGAAATTTCTCCGCCCTGGTTGTTCACGCCATTGAGCTGCTTGAGCAGCAACGTACCGGGGGCATTGATCAAGCCATTCTGGTTATTGAGCTGGCCATTGTTCATGTCCAGGCTCAGGCGAGTGTTGCTGAACAGCTTGCCGCCCTGTTGCTCGAGCCCGGTGACCGACGCCGTCAGAGCGCCCTGGCTGCCAATCTGCCCGCCATCGCGGTTGGTGACCTTCCCTGCAACAAGGTTGAGGGTGTCGGCGCTGCTGAGCTTGCCGGTGCTGTTGTCGAAGTCGCCTGTGGTAACGCTGGCCGCGCCCTTGGCGCTGAGTGTGCCTGCCTGACGGTTGTCGAGACGGGTGCTGTCGAGCACCAGCGCCCCATCGGTAACCATCGCACCGCCCTGGTTATCAACGCTGCCGCGACTCTCGATTGTCAGGTCCGCAGCGCTGGAAAGGCTGCCCTTGATGTTGGTCAGTTGCGAGGTTTTGACCGTCAGCACGCTTTCGCTGCTGACCTTGCCCTGGCTGTTGTCGAATGCACCGCCCAGCGTCAGAGCCATGGCCTGCTGACTGAGCAACTCGCCACCACTGTTGTCCAGTGAATCGCCGTGCAGGTCGAGCGAAGTGCTGGCACTGATCAGGCCCTTGTTGCGGTTGATCAGTTGCTCAACGGTCAGCGTCAACGACTGACCGGTGAAGATCTTGCCGGCGTCACTGTTGTCGAGTTTTTTGCCAATCACCTGCAGGTCGCTGTTGGTGCTGATTTCACCGCCGCGGTTATCCACGTCGTCGACGTTCAAGGTCATCGCCTTGGTCGAGCCGAGCAGTCCGCCCTGACGGTTGTCGAGCAGGTCGGCATCGAGTTTGAGGACGCCGGTGGCGATCAACTGGCCGTCCTGGTTATCGAGCTTTTTCGCCTGTACGGTGGCATCCGACTTGCCGGCGATGCTGCCGCCACGGTTGTCCAGCGTCTGTGTGGTCAGGTCGAGTTTGCCGTCGGCAATCACCGTACCAAGCTGGTTATCCAGGGTGTTGTCGGTCGTCAGCGTCAGCGGGCCACGGCTGCTGATCAAGCCTTCCTGGTTGTCGAGGCTGGCGCTGTGACTGTCCAGCGATGTACCGGAAATAACGCCTTTGGTGTTGTTCAGCGCCTGCGCAATACGCACGGTCAGACCCTGTTGGCTTAGCAGTTTGCCGTTGCTGTTGTCCAGGTCATGGGCGGTCAGTGCGAAGGCTTGCTGGCTGGAGATTTCGCCGCCCTGGTTGTTCACGCCATTGAGTTGCTTGAGCAGCAATTCGCCGGGCGCATTGATCAAACCGTTCTGGTTGTTCAACTGGCCATTGTTCAAATCAAGACTCAGGCTGGTCTTGCTGAACAGTTCACCGCCCTGCTGATCGAGGCCGGTGACCGACATGGTCATGGCTTGCTGACTGGCGATGCGGCCTGCAGCGTTGTTGACCTGCCCCGCCGTGAAGTCCAGCGTTCCACCGCTGATCAGGCGCCCGCCCTGGCTGTTGTCGACATCGCCGCTGTCGATCCGGCTGTTGTCCTTGCCGGAGATCAGACCTTTCTGGCTATTGTCGAGACTGGCGCTCTTGAGTTTCAGAGTGCTGTCGGTGCTGATGGAGCCACCCTGATTGAGCAGCGTGCCAAGACTGGTCAACGCCAGGGCGCCGGCGCTGGTCAGGTTGCCGGCATTGTTATCGACACGGCCGGCATCGATGGTCAACGTGCCTTCGCTGCTGATGAGCCCCTGGCCGTTGAGCAGTGCATCGTCCAGTGTGATGACCAGGCCCTTCAAGCTATCGAACGAGCCACCGGTGTTATCCAGCGTGCTGCCGGTCAGTTTCGTCGCACCACTGGCGACGATCATGCCTTTGTTCTGGTTGATCAACCGGGTAACCGCCAGTTCCAGATCGCTGGCGGCGAGAATTTTGCCGCCGTCGCTGTTGTCCAGACGCTGGCCCTTGATGTTGAGCAACAGGCTGCCAGATAGCTCGCCCGCTCGGTTATCGATGTCATCGACCGCGAGAGTCAGCGCTTTTTTAGTGCCGATCAGCCCGCCGTTACGGTTGTCGAGTGTGGTGCCGGTCAGGCTCAGATTGCCCTGTGCGACCAGTGCGCCGCCCTGCTGTTGCAGCAGGCCGATGGTCGCGGTCAGATCGCCCTGGCTGGAGATCCGCCCTTTGGCGTTCTGCACCTCGCCGGCCTTGATACCGACAGGACCGACAGCGCTGACCAGACCATTGCTGTTGTCCAGTCGCGTGCCCGCGTAGGTAACGCCAGCCTTGCCGATGATCAGACCGTTGTCGCGGTTATCCAGTCGATCGACGTTCAGCGTCAGTTGCCCGTCGCCTTGCAGAGCGCCGCCACGGTTGTCTGCCGAATCACTGCGCAAGGCCAGCGTGCCTTTGCCGATGACCTTGCCGTCACGGTTGTCGAGATGACCGGCCTGCGCGTCAATGGCGCCCCTGGCGGTGATTTCGCCTTTGTTGCGGTTGTCGAGCAGACCGCTGACCCGCACTACGAGACCGCCATCGCTGACCACGACCCCGGCGTCCCGGTTATCAAGGCTGCCGGCCTTGAGATCGAGAGCAACGCCGGAACCGAGCACGCCGTCGCGATTGTCCAGCGCCGCGCTGAGATCAATATTGAGCCCCAGATCACCCAGGATCTGGCCGCCGAGGTTGTTGACGGAGGTCCCGCTGAGTCGAGTGATAGCGGAACTCGAAACCTGGCCGTTGCTGTTGTTCAACTGACCGATCGTGGCCGTCAGGCTACCCTTTGCGTCGATCAAACCCTGGCTGTTGAGCACTTGATTGGCGGTCACGTTCAGCGCGCCTTTGCTCAGCACACGTCCGTCATTCTGGTTGTCCAGCGTGCCTGCAACGATGCTTGCGATCTGCGCGGCGCTCAGCGTGCCGCCCTGGTTGCTCAGCACCTGTGCGGCATTCACCGCCAGATTGCGGCTGGCCACCAGGCTCCTGCCACGGTTGTCGATGTTTTGCGCACTCAGGCTCAGATCACCATTGGCATTACGACCGCCGTCAGCATTAACCCCGGCTTCGATCGCCCCGGCGTTGGTCAACTGACCACCCGCACTGAGGCTGATGCTGTCCCGCGCCGCAAGCGTCTGCCGGTTGGTCAGGTCGCCCTGAGTCTGCACGTTCAGCGAGGTGCCGGCGTACACCGCCGAGCGGGTCTCCAGGCTGGCGGCCTTGACGTTGACCGCGCCGGTGGCCGAAGTCTCGGCCAGGCTCAACTGGCCGTTGGCGTCGAGCTGGATGTCACCGCCACTGGCGATCAGTTTGCCGTCGAGTTTCACCCCCACCCCGGCCTCGGTGCCGACCAGTTTGATCGCCCCGGCGTACATGCCGCCCAGTGCCGAAGAGTCGATGGCCAGTTGCGGTTTGGCGCTGCCGTCGTCGGCGCGGGCCGTGGCGTTGAGCGATTCGGCGTTGACGTCATTGCGCCCGGCAACGATGGTCAGGTTTTTCGCCTGGATCTCGGCGTTGATCTTCGCGCTGCGGGTGATGATTTCGAAGCGGTCGACATTGGTTGCATTAAGCCCGGCACCTTCGATGGCGACCGAGCCCTGATCGACCTGGAAACGATCCAGTCGACCGCTGCCATCCAGCACCGGTTTGCCGGTGGTGAGGGTGACGCGGGGCGTGTTGATGAAACCGCAACCATTGCAACTGATGCCGTACGGGTTGGCGACGATCACCCGCGCCGACTGCCCCGCCACTTCGGTGTAGCCGCGCAACTGGCTCGGGCTGCCACCGATGACTTCGTTGAGAATCGCCTGCGCCGAACCACTGTTCTTCAGGTGCGGGTTGTCAATGATGTAGCCACCCAATTGAGTGGATGAAGCCTGGTTGGAGCCGTTGTTGAGGATGACGCCCTGCGCGCTGACGTTGTAGTCATGAAACTGGTTGTGCGACAGACCCGCCCCGTTGGGCGTGGCGATATTGATGATCTGCACGCCGTTGCCGGCGCGGTCGAGCGTAGTGCCAGGGTTGGCCACCACAATGCCGTCGGCCTGTGCCCACATTGGTTGCCAGAACATCACGTTGGCCAGCAAAAACGCCAGTCCGCGCTTGGGCATACCGCAGAACTGATCACGGCTTTTTACGGCGGCAGATGGCAGGCGAGCGAGAAAGGCGAACTGACGAACGTCCATGTAAAGGTCTCAATGCACAGGCAGGATGGGCGATTTGAAGGCAGGCGCGACGATTCCGACGGGGTTGCTAATGGCGCCCGTCAGAGCAAAATCGAATAGGGAGAAAGTTGCGCAATGCGATCAAGCGTTGCCCGGACGATCACGGCAAAAGCCATGAAAGCCTGTTCGTTCCCTCGCAGCGGCACACTGATATCAAATTAGTGGCGCGATATTAGATGGCCACTATTTTGGCGTCAATTAATGGTTGCAACACTCCAGCGTTGCCGACGAACGGTCATGACCCCGTCACATACTCGTTAGCTGACGTCCCCGGCCCCGGTCAGCCCTCCTGGCGCAATAATCTGTAAACTCTCCCCTCTTTCGCCGCCCTCTCATCCCGGCGGCCATCACCTCTTTATATTGCGGAGTCAGCCTTGCGTCTGTTTCACACCTCCGACTGGCACCTTGGGCAGAACCTGCACGGCCAGGAGCGCGATTTCGAGCACGCCTGTTTTCTCGAGTGGCTGCTGCGCCAATTGAAGCTGGCGCAGCCGGACGTGCTGCTGATCGCCGGCGACATCTTCGATACGGTGAACCCGCCGGTCAAAGCCCAGGAACGCCTCTACGATTTCATCGTCAGCGCCCACGAGCAGCAGCCGTTGCTGACCATCGTGATGATCGCCGGCAACCACGATTCCGGCTCACGAATCGAACTGCCCGCGCCGCTGATGCGGCGTTTGCGCACCCATGCGCTGGGTCGGGTGCTGTGGCTGGACGACGGGCAGCTGGATGCGGAACGCCTGCTGTTGCCGCTGCCGGACGCCACCGGTGAAATCGCTGCATGGTGCCTGGCGCTGCCGTTCCTGCGGCCTGCCGAAGTGACCGGCGCGCATCTGGGCGACAACTACCTGCGCGGCATTGGCCAGGTGCATGAATGGCTGATCGAAGCGGCCAATGCCAAGCGTCAGCCGGGTCAGGCATTGGTCGCCATCAGCCACGCGCACATGGCCGGCGGCTCGGTGTCGGAAGACTCCGAGCGCAGCCTGATCATCGGCAGCGCCGAAGCCCTGCCTGCCAGCCTGTTCGGGCCGAGCATCAGCTATGTCGCGCTCGGCCATTTGCACAAGCCGCAGAAGGTCAACGGTGAAGAGCGGATTCGCTACAGCGGCTCGCCGATTCCGTTGTCGTTTTCAGAAATCAGTTATCAGCACCAGGTTCTCGACGTCGTTCTGGAAGGCGAAACCCTGGTCAGCGTCGAGCCTATGCTGATCCCCCGCTCCGTAAACTTGCAGCGCCTCGGCCCTGCGCCGCTGGCCGAAATCCTGCTGCAACTGGCCGACCTGCCGAACATCGACCTGCTGGCCGAAACCCAGCGCCAACCGTGGCTGGAAGTGCGGGTGCGCCTCGACGAGCCGCAACCGGATCTGCGCCATCAGGTCGAAAGCGCCCTGCAAGGCAAGGCTGTGCGACTGGTGCGAATCGCCGCCGAATACGCCGGCAACCGGGGCGCTGACGGCGCCGAGGACGGCAGCGCGCTGATCGAGCTGGACCAGCTCACGCCGCAGGAGTTGTTCAGTCGCGCCTGGCTCGACAATTACGGCAACGAGGTCGACGAGCAAACCCTCAAGGACTTCGCCGAACTGCTGCAAGACGTACAAATGGAGGGCGAGCAGCCATGAAGATTCTCGCCATTCGCTTGAAAAACCTCGCGTCGCTGGCCGGCCCGTTCGAGATCGACTTCACCGCCGAACCGCTGGCCAGCGCCGGTCTGTTCGCGATCACCGGCCCCACCGGCGCCGGTAAAAGCACTCTGCTCGATGCCTTGTGCCTGGCGCTGTTCGGCGCCGTGCCACGCCTGAACAACACCGGGCGTGACGCCAAGGTGCCGGACGCCGACGGCGAAATCGCCACCGGTGACCCGCGCACCCTGCTGCGTCGCGGCACCGGTGAAGGCTTTGCCGAAGTGGATTTTGTCGGCGTCGATGGCCGCCGCTATCGTGCGCGCTGGGAAGCCAACCGCGCCCGGGAAAAGGCCGGCGGCAAGTTGCAGGCCAGCCGTCAGAGCCTGCGCGACATCGATCAGGATCAACTGCTCGCCAGTCAGAAAGGCGAGTACAAGACTCAGCTCGAAGCCGCACTGGGCCTGAACTTCGAACAGTTCACCCGCGCCGTGCTGCTGGCCCAGAGCGAGTTCAGTGCCTTCCTCAAGGCCGACGACAACGACCGCAGCGAACTGCTGGAAAAGCTCACCGACACCGCGCTCTACACCCGCCTCGGCCGCCGCGCGTTCGACAAGACCAAAGAGGCCCGCGAAGCCCACAAGCAGTTGCAGGATCAGGCCATCGGCGTGACTCCGCTGGCCCCTGAAGCCCGCGCCGAACTCGACGAACGCTTCAATGCCGCCCAACAACAATTGAAGTTGCAGCAAGCGCAGCTCAAGCAGATCGAGCAACAGCACGACTGGCTAAAAGAGCTGCTACGACTGCAAGACTCCCAACTAGCCGCCGCCGAGCAACTGCGCAGCGCCGAGCATGAGCGAGAGTCGCTGGCCGGTGAGCGTTTGAAGCTCACCCGCCTGGAACAACTCGCGCCGCAACGGCACCAGTTCGCCCGCAAAACCGAACTGGATGCACTGCTGACGCCACTGGCGGAACAGATCAGCGCGCACACCCGGCAAGAAAGCGAACTGACCGAGCGCCAGACGCGACTGGAACAGGATCTCGCCGCCGCGCAGATCGCCCTGACCCAGGCGCAAACGCAGTTGAGCGAAAGCGCCCCACTATTGCGCCAGGCTTTCGAGGAGCAAAGCACCCTCGCCCGCCTCGCCAAGGACGTTGCGTCCGGCGCCGAAGCGAAGCACGCCGCAGAGCAGGCCTGCACCCAGGGCCAAAGCACAATCCAGTCCCTGCTCGATCAGCAAAAACAAGTCGCTGAACGTTTGCAACGTATCGCCGCCGATCTTGAGCAAAGCGCTCATCTGGCACCGTTGAGCGAAGCGTGGAATGCCTATCGCGACCGCTTGCAGCAACTGATGCTGATCGGCAATCGGTTGAACAAGGGCGAAAGCGAACTCGCTTCCCTCGAAGAAAACGCCACCCGCGCCAGCGAAGCGCTCGCCACGCAGAAGCAGCAGCTGGAAGTGCTGTTCAAAGAGGCCGGTGCCGAACCGGACGCCGTCGCCGAACAGATCGGCATCCTCGGCAATCTGTTGCAGGACAACCGCAAGCAATTGCGCGCCGTCGAGGACCTGACGCGCCTGTGGGCCAGTCAGCAGGAGCTGGACAAGCGCAGTGCCGAACTGCAACAGCGTCAGCTCGATGCGCAACAGGAACGCGAGCGCCTGACTCAGGACGGGGTGAAAACCAAGTCCGAGCTGACCGTCGCCGAACAGACCCTCAACGTCACCCGCGAACTGCTCGAACGCCAGCGTCTGGCCCGCAGTGCCAGTGTCGAAGAGTTGCGCGCGCAGTTGCAGGACGACCAGCCGTGCCCAGTGTGCGGCAGCAACGAGCACCCGTATCATCAGCCGGAAGCCCTGCTGCAAAGCCTCGGCCGTCACGATGAAAGCGAGCAGGCCAGCGCGCAGCAAGCCGTCGATCAACTGAAGGAAAAACTCACCGAGCTGCGCGCTGATGTCGGTGGGGTGATTGCTCGGCAAAAGGAACTGCTGCAACAGCAGGAACAACTGGCCGCCCAGCAGCTGGCGCTGACGCCGAGCATCGAGGCACATCCGCTCGCGACATCGTTGCTGAATCAGGACAGTGACAAGCGCGCCACGTGGCTGACCCGCCAGAACGAACAACTGAATCAGAGCATTACCCAGGACGAACAGCGCCAGACCGCCCTGCTCACGCTGCAACAGGATGCGGCGCGCCTGACCCAGCAATTGCGTCAGGCCGAGACCGCACACCAGCAAGCGACTCAGCACCTGAGCAATCAGCAACGCGAGCTGAGCGCTGACCGCCAGCGCCTGGACGAAGAACTGGCGGCCTTCGCCACACTGCTGCCGAGCGACACCCTCGATGCCTTGCGCGCTGAACCGGCTGCGACCTTCATGCAGCTTGACCGGCAGATCGCCGAACGCCTGGCGCAAGTCGATCAGCAGAAGGAAGAGCTGGCCGAACAGCAACAGCGCCAGCAGACGCTCGAGAAAGAACAGGACCGCCAACAGGGCCGTGTGCAGCAGCTGCAAAACGCTAAGCAGCAACTCAACGCGCTGACCGGGCAACAACAGGCCAGTCAGGAAAAACTGGCGCAATTGTTGGGAGATCACAGCTGCGCCGAGCATTGGCAGCAGCAACTGGAACAGGCCGTGGAGCAGGCGCGCAACGCCGAATCCACGACGACTCAGGCGCTGCAGGACGCGCGTACGCAGCTCGTGCAAATCGCCGCCGAACTGAAAGCGCAGCAAGAGCGTCTGCAAGCGCTGGAAACCGAAGACCGCGATCTGGCCGGCAAGATTGCCGACTGGCGTGCGCGCCATCCGGAACTGGATGACGGTGGCCTCGAAGAGCTGCTGCGGATCGATGACGCGCAGGTCGACGAACTGCGCCAGCGCTTGCAGCACAACGAAAAAGCCGTTGAACAGGCCAAGGTGTTGTTGCAGGAACGCGATCAGCGTCTGCTCGAACATCAGGCCCAGCACAACGGCAATCTGGATGCCGAACAGCTCGCCAGCGCCCTCGCCGACCTGCAAAACCAGTGCACGGCCAGCGAACAGCAATGTGCCGAACTGCGCGCCGAGCAGGCCGAAGACCAGCGGCGCCAGAACGCCAATCAGGCGCTGGCGCAGCAGATCGCCGATGCCTATGCCGAGTATCAGCGCTGGGCGCGGCTCAATGCGCTGATCGGCTCGGCCACCGGCGACACCTTCCGCAAGATCGCCCAAGCCTACAACCTCGACTTGCTGGTGCATCACGCCAACGTACAGCTGCGGCAACTGGTCAAGCGCTATCGCCTCAAGCGCGGCGGCAGCATGCTCGGCCTGCTGGTGATGGACACCGAAATGGGCGACGAACTGCGCTCGGTGCATTCGCTGTCCGGCGGCGAAACCTTCCTGGTCTCGCTGGCCCTCGCCCTGGGCCTGGCCTCGATGGCGTCGAGCACGCTGAAGATCGAATCGCTGTTCATCGACGAAGGTTTCGGCAGCCTCGATCCGGAATCCCTGCAACTGGCCATGGACGCCCTCGACGGCTTGCAGGCGCAGGGCCGCAAGGTCGCGGTGATTTCCCACGTGCAGGAAATGCACGAGCGGATTCCGGTGCAGATTCAGGTACAGCGCCAGGGCAACGGTCTGAGCACACTGGAGGTGAAATGAACACGCTGTATTCCTTCCGCCGCTGCCCGTACGCGATGCGGGCACGGATGGCCCTGCGTTATTCGGGCGTGCCGGTGGAGATCGTCGAAGTCAGTCTGAAAGCCAAACCGGCGGAGATGTTGGCGATCTCGCCCAAGGGCACGGTGCCGGTGCTGGACGCGGACGGCCAGGTGATCGATGAGAGCCTGGAAATCATGCGTTGGGCGCTGGCGCAGCATGATCCGGATGACTGGTTGCTGGGTGGTGACTCAAGGATTGCCGAGTTGATCGAAGCCAACGATCGCGTATTCAAGATTCACCTGAATCGCTACAAGTACGCCGAGCGTTATCCGGAACAGCCGATGGAGGTTTATCGGGCGGAAGGTGCTCTGTTCTTGCAGAAACTGGATGAGTTGCTCGAAGGTCGCGATTACTTGCTGGCCAATCATCCGAGCCTGGCCGATATCGCGCTGTTGCCGTTCGTTCGCCAGTTCGCTCACGTTGATCGTGACTGGTTTGCGCAGACGCCTTACGTGCGGTTGCAGGCCTGGTTGCAGCGGTTTCTGGAATCGGAGCTGTTCACCGGCATCATGAAAAAGTAGGCGCGTTACGCCAGCACTTCACACATGCCGATGGCCGAGCAATCCACTTCAAACGGGCCGAGAAAACCGATGGCAGTTTTCACTGGTGGATTGCCGGCCAACAGCCCCAGCGCATTGGCCCGTTCGATGTTGTGAGCAATGCTGTGGTTGGCCTCTATGGCCCGGGCCAGTCCGCCGACCGAACCCTGGCCGAATCCCAACAGGGAAGCGCCGTTGGTCAGAAACGCCAGCCCGGCGATGACCCAGAGTCTGTAGCCTTTCATGCTCCGCCGACTCCCGCGAGTTCAGCTGAACCGACCGCCGCGTTTTGCGAGCGAAGTTCGAACTGGATGCCAGGATGGGCGACGTCGATCGGTGCTTCGAAGCTGTGTTGCGACTGCGACGCCAGACTGACGAACAACACCATGACCAAGTACAGACCGATGGCCACGTAGGCGCCGCGTTTGGCGGAAGTGATGATTGAACTGGCCATGATGTGTGCTCCGTGGACAATGTTTCGAGGTCCACAGAATCGATCAAAAAAGCCGGGGTAACCACTCAGGGTTTTCCATAGTAACCATCAGCTTCGTTGATTATTTAGCCGGTCTATCTCGCCGTTTGAAAATGGCTATCGCCGATCGTTGCGCAGACAAAAAACTGCCCAAGGCTGCGATCTTTTGATTTTGCTTTTTGGGAAACAAGATCAAAGGATCGCAGCCTTGGGCAGTTCCAGGGCGTGACGGAAATTTCAGTGTTGAGCTTTGTGATCCAGCGCGGCGTAGAAGTTGGCGCTTTGTTGCAGGTATTTCTGGGTGTAGCTCTGGGTGTGGGCTTTTTTGTCGCTGATTTCAACGTTGGCGCTGGCTGGCAGAGCCACGGTAGCGGAGATGGCGGAAGCGGCAATTACGGAGAAGAGATTGAAGTTCATGGCGGTAACCCTCGTGTTCAGTTGGCTGGCTTGCCCGGTTGGGCCGTGGAGCAAACTTAACGCTCGAGGGTTGATCGCTTGAAATGCTTTGCAACATTACCTGTTATCAGCAGGATTAATACAAAGCTTCAGGCCCCGTAGACCGGGGCCTGCGGCTTATTGACGCACGAGAAACTTGAGATCGCTCGGGGCGTCCATCGGCAGGTTTTGCACGGTTTTGCCCAGCAGACCGGTCTTGCCGTCGCGCTCGACCACGACAATCTGGTTGCTCTTCTGGTTGGCGATCAGCAGGAATTTACCGCTTGGATCGAGGCTGAACTCGCGCGGGTGATCGCCTTCCACCGAACGTCGTTGCAATTCCTTGAGCTGGCCACTGGCCGGGTCGATGGCGAACACCAGCAGCTGATTGGCGGTGCCACGGTTGCTGACGTAGAGGAATTTGCCATCGGCGGACGAGTGCAGCGCGGCGGCGGCTTTGTCCGAGGTTGGCTGGCCGGCAGCCAGATCGACCAGTTGTGTCTGAGTCAGCACGCCGTCCTTGTAGTCGAATACCGCGACCTGAGCACTCATTTCCATGGTCAGCCAGGCATGTTTGCCGTCCGCGCTGAACAACAGATGACGCGGGCCGCTGCCGGCTGGCAGTTGCACCGACGCGGTTTTCGCCGGGGTCAGCGGCAGATCCGGGTTGGCTTTCGGGTCGAATTGGTAGATGAAGACCTTGTCCGCACCCAGGTCATTGGAGAACACGTAACGGCCGTCCGGCGAGGACACCGTCGAGTGCACGTGGTTCGAGGCCTGACGCTCGGGATTGACCCGGCTCGCCGGGTGCGCGCTCATCTGCACCACCGGTTTGAGCTTGCCGTCGCTGCCCACCGGCAATACCGCGAGGGTGCCGCCCGGATCTTCAACCACCGAGTAGTTGCTGACGAACAGATGGCTGGCGTCGGCGCTGAGGCTCGAATGGGTCGGCTCATTGCCCAGGCTCTGGACCTGATTGATCAGGGTCAGCGCGTGGGTCTTCGGATCGATGGCGTAGCTGCTCACACGACCGACCGGATCTTTCTGGCCTGGGCCGTTTTCGTTGACCACGAACAACCGGCGCTGATCCTTCGACAGGGTCAGCCACGACGGGTTTTCGCTCTTGATCACTTGCAGCGGTTTGGCGTCGATCTGTCCGGTGGCGCTGTCGAAGTTCATCCGGTAGATGCCTTCGCTGGTGCCGGCGGTGTAGGAGCCCACCAAAAACTGGAAGCTCTCGGCCGAGGCACTGGAAAGTCCCATCGCACCGACGCTGCCGGCCATCAGCAATGGCCAGAATTTACGCATGTTCATTCGGCTTCATCCTCGTCGTCGGCGCTGCTCAGTACATCCCCGAGGCAGACCAGACGGTGTTCGCCGACGGTCTTGGTGTCGCTGGAAAAACCGACGATCAGCCAGCTCTGCAGGTCTTCATCAAACGTCGCCGCCGCCACCTGAGCCGGGGTGAATTCCCAGTGCTTGGCTGTTCGGCCATCGATGCATTCGATGTGCAGGTTGTCGTCTTCGTCGAGGGCGAATTCGAAAGCGTGCAGGCCGTCGATTTCGACCATACCGCAGTGTTCGAGGGCGTTGAGAAGGGTGTCGGTTACGGCAGTCATGGCAATCATGTCTTTCAGGGGGAAAGGGGCAATGATAGCTCAAAGCCCCGCTCTTGATCGTTCCCACGCTCTGCGTGGGAATGCCTCAAGGGACGCTCCGCGTTCCAGCTCTCGAATGGGACGCAGAGCGTCCCGGGCTGCATTCCCACGCGGAGCGTGGGAACGATCAACGATCCCTGTGGGAGCTGGCCAGCCTGCGATTGCAATTTGTCAGTCACATAAATACTGAATGTGCCGCCGCCATCGCTGGCAAGCCAGCTCCCACAGGGTTTTCGGTGTGGTTACAGGGCTTCGCGCGATGGCTTGCCGTCGACCAGCCGCTGAATACGCAGCGGGTTGGCGTTTTTCAGCGGTTCCGGCAGCAGGCTGTCGGGGTAGTTCTGGAAGCACACCGGGCGCAGGAAACGATCGATCGCCAGCGTACCCACCGAAGTGCCCCGAGCATCGGAGGTTGCCGGGTACGGCCCGCCGTGAACCATCGAGTCACAGACTTCGACACCGGTCGGATAACCATTGAGCAGGATCCGTCCGACCTTCTGCTCCAGCAACGGCGTCAGCTCCGGGAAGCGTTCGAAATCCGCCTGCTCGCCGATAATCGTCGCCGTCAGTTGCCCATGCAGGCCCTGCAACGCCGCGCTCAACTGCGCCTTGTCAGCCACTTCAACGATCACAGTGGTCGGGCCGAACACTTCTTCCTGCAGCACTTCATCGCCATCGATCAGCAGGCTGACATCGGCCTTGAACAACTGCGGTTGTGCCTGATTGCCCTGTTGCGGATTACCCGCCAGATGCTCAATGCCGGCGTGGGCCAAGAGTTTTTCCAGGCCTTTGCCGTAGCTGCCGAGGGTGCCGGCATTGAGCATGGTTTGCGCCGGTTGATCACTGATCAGCGCCGCGACTTGCTCTATGAATGCCGTGAACTGCGCTGAGCGAATGCCGATCACCAGGCCCGGATTGGTACAGAACTGACCGCAGCCCTGCACCACCGACGCGGTCAGATCGCGAGCAACGGTTTCCGAACGCACGGCCAGGGCCTCGGGCAATACGATCACCGGGTTGATGCTCGACATCTCGGCAAATACCGGGATTGGCTGAGGCCGCGCGGCGGCCATGTCACACAGCGCCCGTCCGCCACGCAGCGAGCCGGTGAAACCCACGGCCAGAATCGCAGGATGCTTGACCAGCCATTCGCCGACGCCACCGCCGTAGATCATGTTGAACACACCGGCCGGCATAGCGGTTTTTTCTGCTGCACGGATCAACGCGTCGGCAACGAGTTCGGCTGTGGCCATATGACCGCTGTGAGCCTTGAACACCACCGGGCAACCGGCCGCCAGCGCCGACGCGGTATCGCCGCCGGCGGTGGAGAATGCCAGCGGAAAATTGCTGGCGCCGAACACCGCCACCGGCCCCAGGCCGATGCGGTACTGGCGCAGATCCGGACGCGGCAACGGCTGACGATCCGGCAACGGCAGGTCGATGCGTGCACCGTAGAAATCACCGCGTCGCAGGACTTTGGCGAACAAGCGCATCTGGCCGCTGGTGCGCCCTCTTTCACCTTGAATCCGTCCGGCAGGCAGTGCGGTTTCGCGACAGACCACGGCCACGAAGTCATCGCCCAGCGCGTCCAGCTCATCGGCGATTGCATCGAGAAACTGTGCGCGGCGTTCGGCGCTGAGGCTGCGATACGCCGGATACGCCGCCGCAGCGGCCTTGGCGGCAGCGTCCACTTCCGCTTCCGTGGCCTGAATGAAATCGTGGGGCAGTGCTTCGCCCGTGGTGGCGTCGACGCTTTGCAGTTTGACGTTGCCCGCCGCGCTGCGACGACCGCCGATGTAGTTGTGACCGAGAATCTGAGTCATGGGATCTCCTTAAAGGGTGCCGATGCTGTCCGGTTCGAATGCCGCTGCGACCGGGGCGATGCCGTTGACCAGCGGTGCGCCGAATTCGGCCTGGTTGATTTCGAATACATCACCCGGCTGAGTGCGAATGCCATCGGCGAACGACAGGGTCGCGGTGCCGAAGAAGTGAATGTGCACATCACCCGGACGCAGGAACTGGCGGTACTTGAAGTGGTGGTACTCGAGGTTCGCCAGGCTGTGGCACATGTTGGCCTCGCCGCTGAGGAACTCGTTTTGCCACAGCACTTCGCCGTCGCGCAGGATGCGACTGGTGCCCGCCAGGTGTTGAGGCAATTCACCCGTGCGAAGTTCCGGGCCGTAGCTGCAACTGCGCAGTTTGGAGTGGGCCAGGTACAGGTAATTCTTGCGTTCCATGACGTGATCGGAGAACTCGTTGCCCACCGCAAAACCGAGGCGATACGGCTTGCCATCGTGGCCGATGATGTAGAGGCCGGCCATCTCCGGCTCCTCGCCGGCGTCTTCGGCAAACGGCGGCAGCGGGAACGGCTGGCCAGGACGCACGACAATGCTGCCGTCGCCCTTGTAGAACCATTCCGGCTGCACACCCGCCTGCCCCGCCGCCGGTTTGCCGCCCTCCACGCCCCATTTGAAGATACGCATGGTGTCGGTCATCGACGCTTCGTCGCCGGCCTGCTGATGCATCTTGTCCCGGGCCGAGGCACTGCCCAGGTGGGTGAGGCCGGTGCCGCTGACCAGCAGGTGCGCGGGGTCCGGGTGATCGAGTGGCGGCAGGATGCGCAGTTGGGCCAGCAACTCGGCGTAATCATGGCTGATGCCCAAGCCGAGGGTTTGCACTTGCTGCACGAGCGTGTTGCCGGCCTCGATCGCGGCCAGGGCCAGATCACGAACCGTGCGCGCATCCTGCACTTCACGCACCAGACCGTCCTCGACCACCCCGACACGGCGCTCGCCGCTACTCAATTCGAATTGAACCAGATGCATAAATCCTCTCCTGTAAACAAGCCTTCGAAACACCCCAAGACCCTGTGGGAGCTGGCTTGCCAGCGATAACCATCTGTCAGATACATCAATACTGAATGTGCTGACGTCATCGCTGGCAAGCCAGCTCCCACAAGGGATAGCGCCGATCATTCAGGTTCGAGTGGCACCGCGTGCGCTCGCTGCAAATTGCTCGACTGGCAGCACATGCTTGCGCTCCAGCACGCGATAGACGACGCCCGTCAGAATCAGCCCGAACACCATCACGCCGGACAGGAAGTACAGACCCGAAGCGAGGTTGCCGGTGTATTCCTTCAAGGCGCCGATCACGAACGGGCCGATGTAGCCGCCGAGGTTGCCCACCGAGTTGATCAACGCAATACCGGCCGCCGCACTGGCACCAGCGAAGAAGCGCCCCGGCAACGTCCAGAACACCGCCGTGCAGGAAAACAGCGCGAACGCCACCAGACACAACGCCGCCAGTTGCGCTACCGGCAACGACAGCCAGGCACTGAGGAACAGGCCCATGGCGCCCAGCACATAGAGCACCGCCAGATGACCATAGCGATCATTCAAACGGTCGGAACTGCGCGGAATGATCAGCAGGCCGATGATCCCGAAGATGTACGGCACCGATGACACAAAACCGGTCACCAGATCGCTGCCGCCGAACTGTTTGATCAGGGTCGGCAGCCACAGGCCCAGGCCATAAATGCTCAGGGTGACCGGCAGATAGAACAGCGCCAGCAGCAACACACGTTTGTCTTTCAGCGCATGCAGCGGATTGCCGTGACGGGTCTGGCCGTATTCCTGCAGGTCCTTTTTCAGCTCGCCGGTCAACCAGTCCTTCTCGGCCTGATCCATCCATTTCACTTGCTGCGGGCCGTCCGGCAACCAGCGCAATACCGGCCAGGTCAGCAGGATCGCCGGGGTACCGATGACGATGAACAGCCACTGCCAGCCATGCAGGCCGAGGATGCCGTCCATGCCCAGCAAACCGCCCGAAACGGGGCCGGTGATCATCATCGCGATGGGTTGGGACAGGATGAACAACCCGAGGATCTTGCCGCGATGGCGCACCGGGAACCATTGGGTGATGTAGTAAAGAACGCCGGGAAAGAACCCCGCCTCCGCCGCGCCGAGCAGAAAGCGCATCACGTAGAAACTGTGCGGGCCCTGAACGAAGGCCATGCCAATGGTGATCGCGCCCCAGGTGATCATGATCCGCGCAAACCAGCGCCGCGCGCCAAAGCGTTCGAGCATCAGATTGCTGGGGATTTCAAACAGAAAGTAGCCGATGAAAAACAGCCCGGCGCCGAGGCCGTAGGCGGCATCGCCAATGCCGATGTCGGCGCCCATGTGCAGCTTGGCGAAGCCGACGGCGGAGCGATCCACATAGGCGATCAGGTACAGCAGGATCAGGAAGGGAATCAGTTTCAGCGTGATGCGCCGGATAAGCCGCAGTTCCTGGCTCATGAGATCGGTCTCCGATTGTTGTTTTTATGGAACCTCGGGGGACGCCTCTCGCGGAAAACCACCAGGGCCATCCCTCCGTCGAAAACGACTATATAGTAATACTAATTACGCAACAACACTTCCAAAGCGGCGATTTTGCGCTTATGTTTAGCCGAAGCTCGCAAACAATAGTCTTACAATAAGAGAATCGATCATGTCTGATAAGAAACCCACCCTGCGCTCCGCCCAATGGTTTGGCACGGCCGACAAGAACGGCTTCATGTACCGCAGCTGGATGAAGAATCAGGGCATCGCCGACCATCAGTTCCACGGCAAGCCGATCATCGGCATCTGCAACACCTGGTCAGAGCTGACCCCGTGCAACGCGCACTTCCGCCAGATCGCGGAACACGTCAAACGCGGGGTGATCGAGGCCGGTGGTTTTCCGGTTGAATTCCCGGTGTTCTCCAATGGCGAGTCGAACCTGCGCCCGACCGCCATGCTCACCCGCAACCTGGCGAGCATGGACGTCGAGGAAGCGATTCGCGGCAACCCGATTGACGGCGTGGTGCTGCTGACCGGTTGCGACAAGACCACCCCGGCCCTGCTGATGGGCGCGGCCAGTTGCGACGTGCCGGCGATCGTTGTCACCGGCGGGCCGATGCTCAACGGCAAGCACAAGGGTAAGGACATCGGCTCCGGCACCGTGGTCTGGCAGCTCAGCGAACAGGTCAAGGCCGGCACCATCACGATTGACGATTTCCTCGCGGCCGAGGGCGGCATGTCGCGCTCCGCCGGTACCTGCAACACCATGGGTACCGCGTCGACCATGGCCTGCATGGCCGAAGCACTGGGCACTTCCCTGCCGCACAACGCGGCGATTCCGGCAGTGGATGCGCGGCGTTATGTGCTGGCGCACATGTCCGGCATGCGCGCGGTCGAGATGGTGCGTGAAGACTTGAAGCTGTCGAAGATCCTGACCAAGGAAGCCTTCGAAAACGCGATCAGGGTCAACGCAGCGATTGGCGGTTCGACCAACGCGGTGATCCACCTGAAAGCCATCGCCGGACGCATCGGCGTCGAGTTGGATCTGGACGACTGGACCCGCATCGGTCGTGGCATGCCGACCATCGTCGACCTGCAACCGTCCGGGCGTTTCCTGATGGAAGAGTTCTACTACGCGGGCGGCTTGCCGGCCGTGCTGCGCCGCCTTGGCGAGGCCAATCTGATTCCCAATCCGAACGCATTGACCGTCAACGGCAAATCCATCGGCGAGAACACCAAGGACGCGCCGATCTACGGCGAGGACGAAGTGATCCGTACTCTCGACAATCCGATCCGCGCCGACGGCGGTATCTGCGTATTGCGCGGCAACCTGGCGCCACTGGGCGCGGTGCTCAAACCGTCAGCCGCCACGCCGGAACTGATGCAGCACCGTGGCCGCGCCGTCGTTTTCGAGAACTTCGACATGTACAAGGCGCGGATCAACGACCCGGAACTGGACGTCGATGCGGACTCGATTCTCGTGATGAAAAATTGCGGGCCGAAGGGTTATCCGGGCATGGCCGAAGTCGGCAACATGGGGTTGCCGGCCAAGCTGCTGGCACAGGGCGTGACCGACATGGTGCGCATCTCCGATGCACGGATGAGCGGCACCGCGTATGGCACCGTTGTCTTGCACGTCGCTCCGGAAGCGGCGGCCGGCGGGCCTTTGGCGGCGGTGAAGGAAGGTGACTGGATCGAACTGGACTGCGCCAGCGGGCGTTTGCATCTGGATATTCCGGACGCTGAACTGGCGGCGCGGATGGCGGATCTGCAACCGCCGCAGCAGCTGTTGGTAGGTGGGTATCGTCAGTTGTACATCGACCATGTGCTGCAGGCGGATCAGGGTTGCGATTTCGACTTCCTCGTCGGTTGCCGAGGGGCTGAAGTGCCGCGCCATTCCCACTAAAACCGCCGACTGATCGTTCCCACGCTCCGCGTGGGAATGCAGCCCGGGACGCTCTGCGTCCCATTCGAGAGCTGGAACGCAGAGCGTCCCTTCAGGCATTCCCACGCAGAGCGTGGGAACGATCATTGCCTCGCTCCAGATTACGTCGTGCCTGCTATGATGCGCGGCATCTCCATCGCTCAGGATCGCGCCACTCCCCATGGATTACCGCAAACCTTCCGACCGTAAAAGCATGCACTCGCGCATCGTCCAGGAACTGGGCATGCAGATTGTTTCCGGACGCTTTCTGCCCTGCGACAAACTGCCCGCCGAAGCCTTGCTCTGCGAGGAGTACGCGGTCAGCCGGCCGGTGTTGCGCGAAGCCACCCGAGTGCTGGTCGCCAAGGGTCTGGTGTATTCCAAACCGCGCGTCGGCACCGTGGTCAAGCCACGCCGCGAATGGCACATGCTCGACCCGGACGTGCTGCACTGGCTGATGCAAAGCAGCCCGCAGAACGAGTTCTTCAACGTCCTGACCAGCGTGCGCAGCATCATCGAACCGGCCGCCGCCGCCCTCGCCGCCCAGCATGCGACCGATGCCGATATCGCGTCGATTGCCGAGGCTTACCAGCGCATGGAAGCCGCACCGACCCCGGAAGCCTTGCTGCAACCGGATCTGGACTTTCACAGCCGGATTGCTGACGCAACCCACAACGACTTGCTGGCCAACCTGTGCAACATGCTTGCGGTGGCGATTGCCGAGGCGCTGAAGCATTCGAATCAGCGGCCGAATCTGCATGAACTGGCATTGCCTCGGCACAAGGCAATTCTGACGGCGATCGAGAATCGGGATGCGCTGGGGGCGCGGCATGCGACGTTGGTGCAGCTGGATGATGCGCGAAGTGCTTTGAGTGTTGTGCTCGGCACCGAACTCTCCTGAACACAACAAAACCCTGTGAGAGCTGGCTTGCCAGCGATGAAGGCTTAACATTCAACATTGATGTGGGCTGTTGATCCGCTATCGCTGGCAAGCCAGCTCCCACAGGGTTAATCGTGAACTTCGAGACATAAAAAAGCCGCAACCCTTCAAGGTTGCGGCTTTTTCATTTCAGCCAAATGGATCAGTGAGCAAACAGAGAGTTGCCCTTCTGCCCCGCCAGTTTCTCCGGCTTGATCAGGAACTTCGCCAGTGCCGGCAGCAGCCACAGCGCACCGAACATGTTCCACAGCAGCATGAAGGTCAGCATCAGGCCCATGTCGGCCTGGAACTTGATCGCCGAGAAGATCCAGGTGCACACGCCGATGGCCAAGCACAGACCGGTGAACAGCACCGCTTTACCGGTGGATTTGAGGGTCTGGTAATAGGCTTCCTGCAACGGCAGACCGGCACGCAGAAAACTTTCCAGACGGCTGTAGATGTAGATGCCGTAGTCCACGCCGATCCCCACGCCCAGCGCCACCACCGGCAGCGTCGCCACCTTCACGCCGATGCCCATGAACGCCATCAGCGCGTTGCCCAGCACCGAGGTCAGCACCAGCGGCAGCACGATGCACAAGGTCGCCGCCCACGAGCGGAAGGTGATCATGCACATCACCGCCACGCAGATGTACACCAGGATCAGGATGGTCAGCTCGGACTTCTTGATCACCTCGTTGGTGGCCGCCTCGATCCCGGCGTTACCGGCCGCGAGGATGAATTCCAGGCCTTCCTTGTTGTTTTCCTTGGCGAAGTCCTGCACCGCATGCACTGCGCGATCCAGGGTTTCGGCCTTGTGGTCGTTGAGGAACACCAGCACCGGCGCCAGCGAACAGCTGTTGTTGTACAGGCCATCGGCCCGGGCGATGGAGTTGTTCAGCACGTCCGGGTTGCGCGACAGGGTTTCCCATTTCAGGTTGCCCTCGTTCATGCCCTTGATCATCTGCTTGGACACGGTCACCAGCGAGATCGCCGACTGCACGCCCTCGGTGTTCTGCATCTTCCACATCAGCTCGTCGATCGGCGCCATGGCTTCATAGCGCGAGCAGCCTTCGGACTTGGTCTTGACCATCACCACCAGCACGTCGGAGCTGGTCGAGTAGTTGCTGATGATGAAGTTGTTGTCCTTGTTGTAGCGCGAGTCCGGACGCAGTTCCGGCGCGCCCTGGTCGAGGTCGCCGATCTTCAGGTTCTGGCTGTACCAGAGGCCGCCACCGAAGGCGACCAGCGCCAGGGCGATGGAAATCGGGGCGACTTTCGGGTTGGCGAAGTTCGACAGCAGGCGCCAGAACGGATGTTCGCGGTGCGCGTCCTTCTTGCTCTTGGCGATGGCGCGCTTGCTGATGCCGACATAGGAAATCGCCACCGGCAGCAGGATCAGGTTGGTGAACACGATCACCGCCACGCCGATGGAGGCGCCGATGGCCAATTCGCGGATCACACCGATGTCGATGATCAACAGCGTGATGAAGCCGACGGCGTCCGCCAGAATCGCGATCATCCCCGGCAGGAACAGTTGCCGGAACGTGCGCCGCGCGGCGGTCAGGGCGTTGTCCGCCTCGCCGGATTGCAGGGCGATCCCGTTGATTTTCTGCACGCCGTGGGAAATGCCGATGGCGAAGATCAGGAACGGCACCAGCATCGAATACGGATCGAGGCCGAACCCGAAGAAGTGCATCAACCCCAATTGCCAGACCACCGCCACCAGCGTGGTGCTCAACACCGCCACAGTGCTGCGCAGGCAGTTGGTGAACCACAGCAGCAGAATCAGGGTGATGACGAAGGCGATGCCGAAGAACATCACCACCATCACCAGACCGTCGATCAGGTCGCCAACCTTCTTGGCGAAACCGACGATGTGGATCTTGACGTTGGGGTTCTGCGCTTCGAACTTGTTGCGGATTTTATCTTCAAGCTCATGGGAGAACTTGCGGTAGTCCAGCGCCAGCAGCTTGCCCTGGTCCTGTGGGTCCGGGTAGGACTCCAGCAGCGGGATGTCGACGATGCTCGACTTGAAGTCGTTGGCCACCAGACGCCCGACCTGACCGGACTTGAGCACGTTGTTGCGCAGCAGATCGAGGCTGTCCTGGGAGCCGTTGTAGCTCTGCGGGATCACTTCGCCGCCGGCAAAACCTTCCTCGGTCACTTCGGTCCAGCGCACGCTCGGGCTCCACAGCGACTTGAGGCCGGAACGGTCGACGCCGGAGATGTAGAACACCTCGTCGTTGATCTGACGCAGGGTCTCCATGTACTCCCTGGAGAAGATGTCGCCGTCCTTCGCTTCCACCGAAATGCGCACGGTGTTGCCCAGGTTCGCCAGATCGTTGCGATGCTCCATCATCTTTTCAATGAACGGATGCTTGAGCGGGATCATCTTTTCGAAACTGGTGGACGGGCGGATCAGCGTGGCCTGCCAGAACAGGAAAATGCTGACCAGCAGGCAGATCACGATCACTGCCGGGCGGTTGTTGAAGATCAGGCGTTCGAGAAACGTCGCCTTGTCCTGATGATGAGTGCTCAAGGAAGTCATAGCCCCGCCTTCTTATTATTGATTCGGCTCATTTGCCCAGCTCGGCGCCGTTCGGCGAAGTGACCCGGACGCCACCCTGCCCGCTCAGGATCAGATTGCCGTTGCCCGCGGCGGTGACCGACGACAGCGAGATGCGATCCGGACGGTTGAACACGCTGAAGGTTTCGCCATTGTCACTGCTGCTGACCACCGAGCCGCCGTTGCCGACGATGACGATGGAGCCATCCTCGAGCAGCGTGGCGCCGGACAGGCCGAACTCCAGCGAACCGCGCGCGGCTTTCAGCTCGACCTGCTCCCACGTATTGCCGAAATCGGTGGAGCGGTAAAGGTTGCCGCGCAGGCCGTAGACCAGCAGGGTTTGCGGTTGCGCCGTGCCGATCACGCCGAACAGCGACCCTTCGTACGGGCCTTCGAGTTTTTCCCAGGTCTGGCCCCCGTCTGCGGAGCGGAACATGCTGCCCGACTCGCCGACGATGAACAGGCCGGCGTCTTTAACGGAAGCGATGGCGTTGAGGTGGAACTGGTCTTCGTTGTCGAGGCGATCACTGACGTCTTCCCAGTGCTTGCCGCCGTCGGTGGTTTCCAGCAGCGCGCCGTAGGCCCCCACAGCGAGGCCGCTGTCGAGGTCCTTGAACCAGACGTCGAGCAGCGGCGATTCGCGCTTGAGGTCTTCGAACTGTTTGGTCCAGGTCAGGCCGCCGTCTTCGCTGGCGAGGATCTGTGCGTCGTGGCCGACGGCCCAGCCGTGCTTGTCATCAACGAAATACACGGCCGTCAGCAACTGGCGGCTCGGCACCTTGGCCTGGGTCCAGGTCTTGCCCTGATCGTCGGAATAGAGAATGTGCCCGCGATCCCCGACCGCCACCAGCCGGGCTCCGGCGTGAACGACATCGAGCATCAGGCTTTTCGAGGCCTTGGCCGATTCGGTGGCATAGACCACGTCGGCGGGCGCTTCGGCGGCGAGAACCGGCGCCGACAATGTGGCAAAGCCCAGCAGAGAGAGTGCTGTGGCCAGCAACGCGGTGTTGCGTAACGCCGGCGGGCGGCAACGACTCATAGACCTTCCCCTGTTTATTATTGTTGGTCATGGACCTTAAGGGCGCCGCAAGGGTGCTCACGGTGACTGCCTGGTCACAAGCATAGTCCTGAAACCCGCTGTCCAGAGCCCCTTCGGAAGCTGGCTCATCCTATCGGGCATTCGAAACGTCTGACAATCGGCGCAACGTTATCTTTTGTTAACCGAAAGGGACTACAGCGGCAGCTGAATGCGCGGGCATTCGTCCGACTGATGGCAGGGAATCTTGCGAGGGGGACTTGCACGATCGGTATTATGGTATACCATCAGACGCACAGACACTCTTTATCCCCTACGGAGCAGCTCATGAGTTTCGAAATCCGCAAGATCGTCAGCCATGTCGAAGAGACCTTCATCGAAGGCGGCAAGGCGTCCGACACCCCGGTGACCATGGTCGGCCTGGCCGTCGTGATGAAGAACCCGTGGGTCGGCAATGGCTTTGTCGAAGATCTCAAGCCGCAGATCCGCGCCAATTGCTCCGACCTCGGCGCGATGATGGTCGAGCGTCTGGTGGGCATCATCGGCGGCGCCGAGAAGATCGAGGCCTACGGCAAAGCCGCGGTGGTCGGCGCTGATGGCGAAATCGAGCACGCGTCGGCGGTGATCCATACCCTGCGCTTCGGCAATCACTACCGCGAAGCGGTCAAGGCCAAGAGCTACCTGAGCTTCACCAACAAGCGCGGCGGCCCGGGCACTTCGATCCAGATTCCGATGATGCACAAGGATGACGAAGGCCTGCGCTCGCACTACATCACCCTGGAAATGCAGATCGAAGACGCCCCGCGCGCCGACGAAATCGTCGTGGTGCTCGGTTGCGCCGACGGTGGTCGCCTGCACCCGCGCATCGGCAATCGCTACATCGATCTGGAAGAACTGGCCGCCGAAAAAGCCCAGTAATCACAATAAAAAAGGCATTGCAGGAGCGCTCCATGATTCGGCTCACCGCTGAACTCACCCCGGCCGGCACCAGTTATCTGGCGACAGGCGTTGGCCAACCCGTGGTGTTGATCCACGGCGTGGGCTTGAACAAAGAAATGTGGGGCGGCCAGATCGTTGGCCTGGCCACGCAATACCGGGTGATCGCCTACGACATGCTCGGCCATGGCGCCAGCCCGCGACCGGCCAGCGGCACCGCCCTGCTCGGCTATGCCGATCAGTTGCTGGAGCTGCTCGACCACCTGCAATTGCCCGAGGCGTCGGTGATCGGCTTTTCCATGGGTGGTCTGGTGGCGCGGGCGTTTGCCCTGCATTACCCGGAACGCCTGAAAAGCCTGGTGGTGCTCAACAGCGTGTTCAACCGCAGCGAAGAGCAGCGCGCCGGGGTTATCGCCCGCACTGCGCAGGCCGCCGAGCACGGGCCGGACGCGAATGCCGAAGCGGCGCTGTCGCGCTGGTTCAGCCGCGAATACCAGGCGGCCAACCCGGCGCAGATCGCTGCGATCCGCCAGACCCTGGCCGGCAATGATCCGCAGGGTTACCTGACCACCTACGAATTGTTCGCCACCCAGGACATGTACCGCGCCGACGACCTGGGCAGCATCCAGGCGCCGACGCTGATCGCCACCGGCGAGCTGGACCCCGGATCGACCCCGGAAATGGCCGAGCAACTGGCCGCGCGCATTCCCGGCGCGAAGGTTGCCGTGCTGCCCGAGCAACGGCATATGATGCCGGTAGAGTCGCCACGGCTGGTGAACCAGACGCTGCTGGAATTTCTCGACACCGCACACGCCCGACAAAACCATATAAAGGGGATCGTTGCATGACGCTCGCACGCTTCCAGATGTGCATCGGCGGAGAATGGGTCGACGCCCTCTCCGGCAAGACTTTCGAAAGCCTCAACCCGGCGCTGGCCGAACCCTGGGCCCAATTGCCCGACGCTGACGAGGCCGACGTCGAGCGCGCCGTGCAAGCGGCACAGACCGCTTTCGACAGCCCGGCATGGCGTGGCTTGACCGCCACCGCGCGCGGCAAACTGCTGCGTCGTCTCGGTGACCTGATCGCCGAAAACAAGGAACAACTGGCGCAGCTGGAAAGCCGCGACAACGGCAAACTGATCCGCGAAACCCGCGGTCAGGTCGGTTATCTGCCGGAGTTTTTCCACTACACCGCCGGCCTCGCCGACAAGCTCGAAGGCGGCACCCTGCCGCTGGATAAGCCCGATCTGTTCGCCTACACCGTGCACGAAGCCATGGGCGTGGTCGCCGCGATCATTCCCTGGAACAGCCCGCTTTACCTGACCGCGATCAAACTGGCGCCGGCATTGGCAGCGGGCAACACCATCGTGATCAAGCCGTCCGAGCATGCCTCGGCAACCATTCTGGAACTGGCGCGCCTGGCCCTCGAAGCCGGGATTCCGCCGGGCGTGGTCAACGTCGTCACCGGCTACGGCCCGAGCACCGGTGCCGCCCTCACCCGCCACCCGCTGATCCGCAAAATTGCCTTCACCGGCGGCGCGGCCACGGCCCGGCATGTGGTGCGCAGCAGCGCCGAGAACTTCGCCAAGCTGTCGCTGGAACTGGGCGGCAAGTCACCGAACATCATCTTTGCCGACGCCGACCTCGACAGCGCGATCAACGGCGCGATTGCCGGGATCTATTCCGCATCCGGGCAGAGTTGCGTATCCGGTTCGCGACTGCTGGTGCAAGACGAAATCTACGACGAGTTCGTCAGCCGACTGGTGGAGCGCGCCCAGCGCATCCGCATCGGCAACCCGCAGGACGACAGCAGCGAAATGGGCCCCATGGCCACCGCGCAGCAACTGGCCGTGGTTGAAGGTCTGGTGGCTGATGCGATTGCCGAAGGCGCGCGTCTGCGTCTGGGTGGCAAGCGTCCGAGTGGCGTGGGCGATGGCTGGTTCTATGAACCGACGCTGTTCGAGTGCGACCGCAATTCGATGAAGATCATGCAGGAAGAAGTCTTTGGTCCGGTCGCCTCGGTGATCCGTTTCAAGGATGAGGCCGAAGCGCTGGCGATCGCCAACGACTCGCAGTTCGGCCTCGCCGCCGGCATCTGGACCCGCGACCTGGGCCGCGCCCATCGCCTGGCCCGGGACGTGCGTTCGGGGATCATCTGGGTCAACACCTACCGCGCGGTGTCGGCCATGGCACCGATCGGCGGCTTCAAGAACAGTGGCTATGGACGCGAAAGCGGCATCGATTCGGTGCTGGCCTACACCGAACTGAAAACGGTGTGGATCAACCTCTCCCAGGCACCGATGCCTGATCCGTTTGTGATGCGTTAGGAGTCCTGCGACATGATCGAACCCGGCATTTACAAAGACGTCATGAGCTCGTTTCCGTCCGGGGTCACGGTGGTCACCACCCTCGACCCGGACGGCGGCATCGTCGGCATCACCGCCAGCGCCTTCAGTGCGCTGTCGATTGATCCGGCGCTGGTGCTGTTCTGCCCCAACTACGCCTCCGACACCTACCCGGTGCTGCGCGACAGCAAGCGTTTCGCGATCCATTTGCTGTCCGCCGACCAGACCGCCGAGGCCTACGCCTTTGCCGGCAAAGGCAAGGACAAGGCCAACGGCATCGAGTGGCATTTGAGCGAGCTCGGTAACCCGATCCTCGCCAAAGCCACGGCGATCATCGAGTGCGAGTTGTGGCGCGAATACGACGGCGGCGATCACGCGATCATCGTCGGCGCGGTGAAGAACCTGATCCTGCCGGAGCAACCGGTGACGCCGATGATCTATCACAAGGGCAAGCTCGGCGCGTTGCCGACCCTGACCTGACGGAACAATGCAAAACCCTGTGGGAGCTGGCTTGCCAGCGATGGCGGTGGATCAGCCAGCATAGATGTCGAATGTGATGCCGTCATCGCTGGCAAGCCAGCTCCCACAAGGGGATTTGTGGTGTGAGGGGAAATGATGAATAACGAGAAGTATGAAAAGGGCCTGAAGATCCGCACCCAGGTGCTGGGCGAAGCCTATGTGCAGCGCTCGATCGAGAACGCCGACGACTTCACCCGCCCGCTGCAGGAAATGGTCACTGAATACTGCTGGGGCCACGTCTGGGGACGCGAGGGGCTGTCGCTCAAGGAGCGCAGCATGATCAACCTGGCGATGATCTCGGCGCTCAACCGCCCGCACGAACTGAAACTGCATGTGCGCGGCGCCTTGCGTAACGGCCTGAGTCGTGAGCAAATACGCGAAATTCTGCTTCAGGTCGGTATTTATTGCGGCGTCCCGGCAGCCGTGGACAGTTTCCGGCTTGCCCGTGAAGCCTTCGCCGAAGCCGACGCCGAGGCCTCCAGTTAACCCCTCGGCTGTTTTGATGCCCGTCTGGCATGGACAGCCACCTTAAAGAGCGGACCCCATGAAACGCCTGCCACTCGACGACAGCTTCAAGGTCAATCGCAACCCCGTCACCCTGCGCGAAATCGTGCTGGATAAACTGCGAAGCGCCATCATGAACTTCCAGCTGCTGCCGGGCGATCGCCTGGTGGAGCGCGATCTGTGCGATCGCCTGGGCGTGAGCCGTACGTCGGTGCGTGAAGCCTTGCGTCACCTCGAATCCGAAGGCCTGGTGGAATTCGCCGACGCCAAGGGCCCGCGCGTGGCGATCATCACCCTCGCCGATGCCGTCGACATTTATGAGCTGCGTTGCGTGCTCGAAGGCCTGATCGTCCAGCTGTTCACCCTGCGCGCCAAGGCCAAGGACATCAAGGCCCTGGAAAAAGCCCTCGACGAGAACCGCAAGGCGCTCAAGGACGGCGAGTTGCAGCAGGTGATCGACTCGGTGCAGGGTTTCTACGACGTGCTGCTGGAAGGTTCCGGCAACCATGTCGCAGCCACTCAGCTGCGTCAGTTGCAGGCGCGTATCAGCTACTTGCGCGCAACGTCGGTGTCCCAGGAAAACCGTCGCGGCGCCAGCAATCACGAGATGGAAAAAATGGTTGAGGCGATCAAGAGCGGCGATCCGCTGGCGGCGCATCAGGCGTGCGTCGATCACGTGCGCGCTGCGGCTGCCGTCGCTCTCGATTACCTCAAGCGCAAACAGGAAGAAACCGGCGACACACCGCCAATCACCCTGCCCATCGCGCTGAAAGAACCGCGCATAGGTCACTGACATGTTCAGCCCGAGCTTTTGCCCGAAATGCGGTGGCGCTGACCTCGGTCAGCAAGTGCCGCCGGGCGATACGCACGAGCGCCTGATGTGCCGCGGTTGCGGCTACATCCACTACGTAAACCCGAAGATCATCGCCGGCTGCATCATCGAGCAGGACGGCAAATACCTCTTGTGCCAACGGGCAATTCCCCCGCGCCCCGGCACCTGGACCTTGCCCGCCGGTTTCATGGAAAGCGGCGAAACCACCGAACAGGCGGCCCTGCGCGAAGTCTGGGAAGAAAGCGGCGTACGTGCGGAAATTGTCTCGCCGTATTCGATCTTCAGCGTGCCGAAGATCAGCGAGGTCTACATCATCTTCCGCGCCCTCGCGCTGGAAATCACCGGCCAGTACGGCCCGGAAACCCTCGCCTGCAAATTCTTCGCCCCCGAAGACATCCCGTGGGAGCAGATCTACTACCCGGCGATCCGGCAGATCCTCGAACGCTACATCGAGGAACGCCAGGCCGGGGTGTATGGCATGTACATGGGCAATGACGACAGCGGCAAGATTCATTTCATGCGTTGATCAGCCGTCACTTGCAAGAGATACAGAGCCCGGCCCGATTCCTCGGTAGATAGGTGCTCAGTCCGGCATCGCACGAATAATATCCGCCAGATCATCTTTGGTGATTTCATTGGCTTTGAGAGCAGCGGAGATGTCTTTCTTGGAGAGCGGGAAACGCTTGAAAATGTCTTTCAAGGTATCGGCATCAATATTGGCGAGCCAAAGAGGATCGATAAAAGAACCGCCATACTCAGGCTTCATCGGGACTTCTTCGTGGGCAATGGCACCTTTGTGATTCAGATACACCACATAACGATCGTGCCCTTCAGGAAAGCTTTTATCGTGATATAGCGTTGTCCCCATCGGCAGGACATAGTAATTGTCATCGCCATCTTGCCCTTCGATCAGCAGTGGTTCTTTGGTTTTAACCATCTCCAGATCGCGTCCCTTCGCACTGTTCCCGAAAATCAGAAAAGCCAGAAAGACTGCATTTACCAATAGAGCAGCCACTAGCCAGAGGCCTACTCGCCTACCTGCAAACATCCCTTTTGTCTCGCGCATCAATATTCCCTTAGAACACATCGTGCATAACCGCAGGCATTAAATTCCGTCCGGCGAGCGATCTCCTGATCCAGAAAAAATATCAAAAGATCGCGGCGGTGTTCGATTCTGCAGGTCCTGCGGATTTGCAGGCAAGTCGTTACGGCGCCATCCCTTCCACAATAACGATCTCCGCCCGCGCCCACTCCTCGCGATAGCTCTTCGCTTCCTGATACGCCGCCGAGCGATAGCACGCCACCGCCTGCTCATAACTGTCGAATTCAATCACCACGCTGCGCTGTGGCGTCGTCCGTCCTTCCATTGCTTCGCTGCGCCCGCCTCTGGCTAAAAACCTCGCGCCGTACTCGGCGAACGCCTTTGGCGCGCGCTGGGTGTATTGGCTGTAGTGATCGGGATCGGTGATGTCCACGTGAGCAATCCAGTACGCCTTCATAGTGACCTCTTGGTTGATTTTGTATTATGGTATACCACGAATTTCATCCACATCGAGAGTCCAGCATGGCCTTCAACAGCATCGAAGAAATCATCGAAGATTATCGCCTTGGCAAAATGGTGTTGCTGGTCGATGACGAGGATCGGGAAAACGAAGGTGACCTGCTGCTGGCCGCCGACCGTTGCACGCCCGAGGCAATCAGTTTCATGGCCCGTGAGGCTCGCGGTCTGATTTGTCTGACGTTGACTGACGATCATTGCCAGCGCCTGGGGCTTGAGCAGATGGTGCCGAGCAATGGCAGCGTGTTCAGCACCGCGTTCACGGTATCCATCGAAGCGGCGGTCGGTGTGACTACCGGCATTTCCGCCGCCGACCGCGCCTGTACGGTGGCCGCTGCGGTCGCGCCGAACGCACGCGCAGAAGACCTGGTGCAGCCAGGCCACATCTTCCCGCTGCGCGCCAAGGAAGGTGGCGTGTTGACCCGCGCCGGTCACACCGAGGCTGGTTGTGATCTGGCGCGGCTGGCCGGGTTCACGCCCGCCTCGGTGATCGTCGAGGTGATGAACGACGACGGCACCATGGCCCGCCGCCCGGACCTGGAAGTCTTTGCGCGCAAGCACGGGATCAAGATCGGCACCATCGCCGATCTGATCCACTATCGCCTGAGCACCGAACACACCATTGAGCGCATCGGTGAACGGGAGTTGCCGACGGTGCATGGCACCTTTCGTTTGATCACTTTCGAGGACCGCATCGAGGGCGGCGTGCACATGGCGATGGTCATGGGCGAATTGCGCCGTGAGGAACCGACGCTGGTGCGCGTGCATGTGATCGATCCGTTGCGCGATCTGGTCGGCGCCGAGTACAGCGGGCCGACGAACTGGACGTTGTGGGCGGCGTTGCAACGGGTCGCGGCCGAAGGGCATGGCGTGGTCGTGGTGCTGGCCAATCATGAGTCTTCCCAGGCGCTGCTGGAGCGCATTCCGCAACTGACTCAGCCGCCTCGACAGTTCAGTCGCTCGCAATCGCGGATCTATTCGGAAGTCGGCACCGGGGCGCAGATTCTGCAGAACCTGGGCGTCGGCAAGCTGCGCCACTTGGGCCCGCCGCTGAAGTATGCCGGGTTGACTGGGTACGATCTTGAGGTAGTTGAGAGCATTCCATTCACCGAATGACCCTGTTTGCCAGATAGCCGGTACGGCAAAGTGCTTGCACAAAGTTTGGAATACCATAATATGATATTCCATAGACCGGACGACTTGAAAAACCGTCCAGCTACTGCTCCCGACAGGCGGGCAACAACGCAAGCCCGCTCAAAAACACAACAATGAGGGCGTAAAAATGGTGTTGAACAAAGCTGCAACCGCGATCTTTCTTGCGGGACTGCTGAGCGTGACCGGCCAGGCCGCGATGGCCGCCGAGAGTGTGAACTTTGTCAGCTGGGGCGGTAGCACCCAGGATGCGCAGAAACAGGCCTGGGCCGATCCGTTCAGCAAGGCCAGCGGCATCACCGTCGTGCAGGACGGCCCGACCGACTACGGCAAACTCAAGGCCATGGTCGAAAGCGGCAACGTGCAATGGGACGTGGTCGACGTCGAAGCCGACTTCGCTCTGCGCGCCGCCGCCGAAGGCCTGCTCGAACCCCTCGATTTCAAACAGATCCAGCGCGACAAGATCGACCCGCGTTTTGTCAGCGACTACGGCGTCGGCTCGTTCTTCTTCTCCTTCGTCCTCGGCTACAACGAGGGCAAACTCGGCGCCAACAAGCCGCAGGACTGGAGCGCGCTGTTCGACACCAAGACCTTCCCCGGCAAACGCGCCCTGTACAAATGGCCAAGTCCCGGCGTGCTTGAGCTCGCCCTGCTCGCCGACGGCGTGCCGGCCGACAAGCTCTACCCGCTGGATCTGGATCGCGCCTTCAAGAAACTCGACACCATCAAGAAAGACATCGTCTGGTGGGGCGGCGGCGCGCAGTCGCAGCAACTGCTGGCCTCCGGTGAAGCGAGCATGGGCCAGTTCTGGAACGGCCGGATCCACGCCCTGCAGGAAGACGGCGCACCAGTCGGCGTGAGCTGGAAACAGAACCTGGTCATGGCTGACATTCTGGTGGTGCCAAAGGGTTCGAAAAACAAGGACGCGGCGATGAAGTTCCTGGCCAACGCCAGCAGTGCCAAAGGCCAGGCCGACTTCTCCAACCTGACCGCCTACGCCCCGGTCAACGTCGACAGTGTGCAGCGTCTGGACTCGACGCTGGCCCCAAACCTGCCGACTGCCTACGCTAAGGATCAGATCACTCTTGATTTCGCGTACTGGGCCAAGAACGGTCCGGCCATCGCGACACGGTGGAACGAATGGCTGGTCAAATGAAAATGGCGGCCACCGCGTCCCGTCCCTCCACTGCCACCGGGAGCGCCGCAAGTGCTGCCGGCCTGGCATCCGGCAAGGCGAGTGCCATGGCGCAAGCCCCGTCCCTCAAGCAACGCTGGCGCGGCGCCGGCAACCTCGCGCCGGCGCTGTTGTTCCTCGGTCTGTTCTTTCTCGCCCCGCTGATTGGTTTGTTGCTGCGCGGCGTGCTGGAACCGGTGCCGGGCCTCGGCAACTATGAGCAACTGTTCGCTAACTCGGCCTACGCCCGGGTGCTATTCAACACCTTTTCGGTGGCGGGACTGGTGACGGTGTTCAGCCTGCTGTTGGGCTTTCCGCTGGCCTGGGCAATCACCCTGGTGCCGCGTGGCTGGGGCCGCTGGATCCTCAACATCGTACTGCTGTCGATGTGGACCAGCCTCCTCGCCCGCACCTATTCGTGGCTGGTGCTGTTGCAGGCTTCGGGCGTCATCAATAAAGCCTTGATGGCCATGGGCATCATCGATCAGCCGCTGGAAATGGTGCACAACCTGACCGGCGTGGTGATCGGCATGAGCTACATCATGATTCCGTTCATCGTGCTGCCGTTGCAGGCGACCATGCAGGCCATCGACCCGATGATCCTGCAGGCCGGCTCGATCTGTGGCGCAAGTCCCTGGACCAACTTCTTCCGGGTGTTCCTGCCGCTGTGCCGGCCGGGTCTGGCGTCCGGCGGGTTGATGGTGTTCGTGATGTCGCTCGGTTACTACGTCACCCCGGCGCTGCTGGGTGGGGCGCAGAACATGATGCTGCCGGAATTCATCATTCAGCAGGTGCAGTCGTTCCTCAACTGGGGCCTGGCCAGCGCCGGCGCCGCGTTGCTGATCGTCATCACGCTGGTGCTGTTCTACGTCTACCTGAAGCTGCAGCCGGAATCCCCGGTTGGCGCCAGTAACGCGAGGTAAGCCGAGATGCTCCTGACGCCCAATGCCATGAGTCGCCGGATGCGCTTCGGCCTGTATTTCACCACCGGGCTGATCGGCCTGTTCCTGCTGTTGCCGATCGTGTTCATCGTCCTGCTGTCGTTCGGTTCGTCCCAGTGGCTGGTGTTCCCGCCACCGGGCTGGACGCTGAAATGGTACGTGCAGTTTTTCTCCAATGCCGACTGGATGAGCGCAGCGCTGGCCAGCCTCAAGGTCGCGGTGCTGACCACGATCTGCGCCGTCGCCCTCGGTTTGCCGACGGCCTTTGCGCTGGTGCGCGGACGCTTCCCCGGCCGGGAAATGCTCTACGGCCTGTTCACCCTGCCGATGATCGTGCCGCTGGTGATCATCGCCGTGGCGGTGTACGCGCTGTTCCTCAAGCTCGGCTACACCGGGACGATGTTCGCCTTCGTCGTCAGCCACGTGATCGTCGCGCTGCCGTTCACCATCATCTCGATCATCAATTCGCTGAAGCTGTTCGATCAGTCGATTGAAGACGCGGCGGTGATCTGCGGTGCGTCACGCCTGCAAGCGGTGTTCAAGGTGACCTTCCCGGCGATTCGTCCGGGGATGGTGGCCGGCGCCCTCTTCGCCTTCCTGGTTTCGTGGGACGAAGTGGTGCTCAGCGTGATGATGGCCAGCCCGACCCTGCAAACCCTTCCCGTGAAAATGTGGACCACCCTGCGCCAGGACCTGACGCCCGTGATCGCCGTCGCCTCGACGCTGCTGATCGGGCTGTCGGTATTGGTCATGGTGATCGCCGCCGCTCTGCGCCGGCGCAACGAAATCAGCGCCTGAGCGCCCAGGAGTACGACATGAGTGCCGTGATCAAAGACGCATCCCAGCAGAACGACAACCCCCTGGTCAGCCTGCGCAACCTGAACAAGCACTACGGCGATTTCGCGGCCGTGGACAACATCTCGCTGGACATCAAGGACGGCGAATTCCTGACCTTCCTCGGCTCCAGCGGCTCGGGCAAAAGCACCACGCTGTCGATGCTCGCCGGTTTCGAAACGCCGAGCAGCGGCGAGATCCTGGTCAACGGCCAGTCGCTGGTGAACGTGCCGCCGCACAAGCGCGACATCGGCATGGTGTTCCAGCGTTATTCGCTGTTCCCGCATCTGTCGGTGCGCGACAACATCGCGTTTCCGCTGGCGATCCGCAAACTCGCTGCCGCCGAGCGGGACAAACGCGTCGATGCGATGCTGAAACTGGTGCAGCTCGAACAATTCGCCCATCGCCGTCCTTCGCAACTGTCCGGCGGCCAGCAGCAACGGGTCGCCATCGCTCGCGCTCTGGTTTACGAGCCACGCATTCTGCTGATGGACGAACCGCTCGGTGCGCTGGACAAGAAACTTCGCGAAGACCTGCAGGACGAATTGCGCCAGCTGCACCGCCGCCTCGGCATCACCATCGTCTACGTGACTCACGACCAGGAAGAAGCCATGCGCCTGTCCCAGCGCATCGCGATTTTCAGTCACGGCAAGATTGTCGGGCTCGGCAGCGGTTATGACCTTTATCAGAATCCGCCGAATGCGTTTGTGGCGTCGTTTCTGGGTAACTCGAACTTTCTCAAGCTCAAGGCGCAGGGCAATGCGGCGGCGAGTTTTGAGGGGCAGTCGCTGTCGATCCGTCTCACCGCAGGATTGCAGACCGGGCAGGATGTGCTGCTGATGGTGCGTCCGGAAAAGGCGTTGGCGTTGAGTGTGCAGCAGGCGGCGAGTGAGCCGTTGGCGGCGGGCTGGAATGAGGTTTCGGCGAAGGTGGTCGAGGTGTTGTTTCTGGGGGAAAGTCAGACCTGCAGTGTGGTGACTTCGGGCGGGACTTCGATGACGGTGAAGGCGCTGTCGGCGGCGGGGATGCCGTTGAAGGCTGGAGATCCGGTTCGGGTGCGTTGGGCGACGGCGGATGCTTGCGTCTATACCGAGTGGGCTGAGAGCGATTTGAACAAAGCGGCGGGAGCTCATTAACACCGAGTCGCCTGCCCGCCCTCACCCCAGCCCTCTCCCGGAGGGAGAGGGAGCCGACCGAGGTGTCTTGCGCTGTACATCGACCTGAAAAACCGAGTCGATTGTGGATTTGGCACAGCATTCTGGTCGGCGGCGATTATGGATTCACCGCGGAGTTTTCAGGTCGGCGTAATTCTCCAATATTCCCCAATCGGCTCCCTCTCCCTCCGGGAGAGGGCTGGGGTGAGGGCCAGCAGGCGACTCGGTATCAGTTGATCGGCGCAAACCCATCAATTTCGTCAGGCCAAGCCGTCAAAACTTCGAATCCGTCATCAGTCACCGCAATCATGTGCTCCCACTGCGCCGACAACGATTGATCCTTGGTCACCACCGTCCAGCCATCCGCCAGACTCTTCACATGGCGCTTGCCGGCATTGAGCATCGGCTCGATGGTGAAAATCATCCCCGCCTTCAGCTTCAAGCCCTGCTCCGGATAACCGTAATGCAGCACCTGCGGTTCATCGTGATAAACCTTGCCGATCCCGTGCCCGCAGTACTCGCGCACCACGCTGAACCCTTCTTTTTCCGCCAGACTTTGAATCGCATGGCCGATGTCACCCAGCGTAGCGCCCGGCCGCACGACGCGGATACCCGCGCACATGGCGTCGTAAGTGGTCTTGATCAGATGTCGCGCCTCGGGCGTCGGTTCGCCGACCACGTACATGCGGCTGGTATCGCCGAACCAGCCGTCCTTGATCACCGCGATGTCGAGGTTGACGATATCGCCGTCCTTCAGCACGCGCTTCGACGGAATGCCATGACACACCACTTCGTTGACTGACGCGCAGACGGTTTTCGGAAAGCCGTGATAACCGACGTTGGCCGGAATGGCTTTCTGCACATTGACGATGTAGTCGTTGCACAACTGGTCGAGCTGATCGGTCGTCACGCCAGCCTTGACGTGCGGGACCAGCATCGCCAGCACCTCGGCGGCCAGTCTGCCGGCCTCGCGGGATTGGGCGATTTCGGCGTGGGTGTTGATCTTGATCGGGTTTCTCATGCCTTGGCCGCCTCTTTGACCGAGGCGTTCTGCGCGGCATCGGCCAGGGCACAGACTTGCTGCAGATCCAGACCGCCCGATTGTTCGGCGCGGATCAGCAACCGGCAAATGGCGTGGTGATCAAGGTCGGGATACAGCTCGGCGAGCATGCCGATGCGCATCCAGTGTTCGGCCTGCGCGTTGATCGAGCGGCTGAGTGCGTTGCTGGAGATGCGCAGATTTTCGTGCATGTCCTCTGAAATCTTTACGATGCCCATGGCAATATCCGATACGAAGTGTATATGGATCGTATATTAATCGCGCATCGCGCGGGATTGCAAACGCTGCATACCGGGCAAATCGCGGCTAAAAAATCTGCCCGGCACCTGAGATTGGTATGACGTGACTTGCGGCTGTGTGCATTTCACATTCAGACGAGCAATCAATCAGCATTTTTCGCTGCAAGATTTTTACTACCGGATCAAGCGCTTCGTGACGCTGAAGACGCCCTTTCAATACTCGATGACGCCTGCGTATAAACCCCCGCAAATCACTTCCTTCCCCTCTCCGATTTCGTTCTATCGTTAGATCGAAATGGCAGTATTTCCGGCCGTTTAAAGGTTGCGACAGCGCAGGTCTGAGCCTATGTTGCACGCGAGCTTTTTCCCCGCGAATGGAACGCGATCAACACCACAAAGAGGTGAAGAGATGTCAAAGGATTCACGCCCTGCCGTACTTGGGCTGATCGGCAATACGCCGCTGGTACAAGTCACCCGCTTCGATACCGGTCCCTGCACCCTGTTTCTCAAACTCGAATCACAAAACCCCGGCGGTTCGATCAAGGACCGCATCGGTCTGGCCATGATCGACGCCGCTGAGCGCGATGGTCGCCTGCAACCCGGCGGCACGATCGTCGAAGCCACCGCCGGCAACACCGGGCTGGGCCTGGCCCTGGTCGGCCGCGCCAAGGGCTACCGCGTCGTGCTGGTGGTGCCGGACAAAATGTCTACCGAAAAAGTCCTGCACCTCAAAGCCATGGGCGCCGAAGTGCACATCACCCGCTCCGATGTCGGCAAGGGTCATCCCGAGTATTACCAGGATGTCGCTGCGCGTCTGGCCAAGGACATTCCCGGCGCGTTCTTCGCCGACCAGTTCAACAACCCGGCCAACCCGCTGGCCCACGAGTGCAGCACCGGGCCGGAAATCTGGGCCCAGACCGAGCATGACCTCGACGCGATCGTGGTCGGTGTCGGCTCGGCCGGCACGCTGACCGGCCTGACCCGCTTCTTCAAGCGCGTGCAACCGGATCTGGAAATGGTCCTGGCTGACCCGGTCGGTTCGGTGATGGCTGAATACAGCCGTAGCAAACATCTCGGCACCGCAGGTTCGTGGGCGGTGGAAGGCATCGGCGAGGACTTCATTCCGTCGATCACCGACCTGTCGAGCGTGCGCAGCGCCTACTCGATCAGCGACGAAGAAAGCTTCGATCACGCCCGTCAGCTGCTGAAAGCCGAAGGCATTCTCGGTGGTTCGTCCACCGGCACCCTGCTCGCTGCGGCGCTGCGCTACTGCCGCGAACAGACCGAGCCGAAACGCGTGGTCAGCTTCGTCTGCGACACCGGCACCCGATACCTGTCGAAGGTCTACAACGACCAGTGGATGACCGATCAGGGCCTGCTGCAGCGCAAACGCTACGGCGACCTGCGCGACCTGATTGCCCGACGCTTCGAAGACGGCAAAGTCGTCAGCGTCGGCCCGGACGATACGCTGATGACCGCGTTCCAGCGCATGCGCCTGGCCGACGTTTCACAACTGCCGGTGCTGGTGGATGGCAAGCAACTGGTCGGCGTGATCGACGAGTCGGACATTCTGGTGCGTGTGCACGAAGACGCTTCGCTCTTCAGCAAACCCGTTTCCAGCGCGATGACCGACAAGTTGCAAACCCTCGCCCCCGGCGCGACGCTGGCTGAACTGGAAGCCGTGCTCAGCAGCGGTCTGGTGGCCATCATCGCCGACGCTTCAGGCTTCCACGGCCTGATCACCCGCGTAGACATGCTCAATCAATTACGGAGATCCCTGGCATGAGCCAGCACGACAAGAACGCCCGTCAACAAGGCTTCGCCACCCGCGTGATCCATGCCGGGCAAACGCCGGATCCGACCACCGGCGCGCTGATGCCGCCGATCTACGCCAACTCCACGTACCTGCAAGACAGCCCCGGCGTGCACAAGGGCTTCGACTACGGCCGCTCGCACAACCCGACGCGTTTTGCCCTGGAGCGTTGCGTGGCGGATCTGGAGGGCGGCACCCAGGCGTTCGCCTTCGCGTCCGGGCTGGCGACGATTTCCACCGTACTCGAACTGATCGATGCCGGCTCGCATATCGTGTCCGGCAATGACCTGTACGGCGGCACGTTCCGCCTGTTCGACAAGGTGCGCCAGCGCAGTGCCGGGCATCGTTTCAGCTACGTCGATCTGGCGAATCTGTCAGCGTTCGAAGCCTCGCTGCAGGACGACACGCGCATGGTCATGGTCGAGACGCCGACCAACCCGCTGCTGAGCCTGTCCGACCTCGCCGCCATCGCGCGCATCTGCAAGGCACGCGGAATCATCTGCGTGGCCGACAACACCTTTGCCAGCCCATGGATTCAGCGTCCTCTGGAACTGGGTTTCGACATCGTGCTGCACTCGACCACCAAATACCTGAACGGTCACTCCGACGTGATCGGCGGGATCGCGGTCGTTGGCGACAATCCAGCACTGGCCGAACGCCTGGGTTTCCTGCAGAACGCCGTTGGTGCCATCTCCGGCCCGTTCGACGCGTTCCTCACCCTGCGCGGCGTGAAGACGCTGGCGCTGCGCATGGAGCGTCATTGCAGTAACGCACTGGAACTGGCGCGCTGGCTGGAGCAGCAGCCGCAGGTCAAACGCGTCTACTACCCAGGCCTGGAATCCCACCCGCAGCACGAACTGGCCAAGCGGCAGATGCGTGGGTTCGGCGGGATGATTTCCCTGGATCTGAACAGTGATCTGGCAGGCGCCCGGCGCTTCCTGGAGAACGTGCAGATCTTCGCCCTGGCCGAAAGCCTCGGTGGTGTGGAAAGCCTGATCGAGCACCCGGCGATCATGACTCACGCGACCATTCCGGCGGAAACCCGCGCCAAACTTGGCATCGGTGACAGCCTGGTGCGTCTGTCGGTAGGTGTTGAGGATATCGAAGACCTGCGTGCGGATCTGGCGCAGGCGCTGGCCAGCATCTAAAGCCGGAAAACGTCAAAGCCCGCACGAGGCGGGCTTTGGTGTTTGAGTAGGCGGCCAGTGCTGGTCTCTGGCTTACAAGGTTTATCAGGCTTCTCACAGTACCGGACCAAATTGAGAGGGGTACGGTCTCGGCTGCTTCACACGGCATAAGGGCTGGATCTCAGCGCGGAGATCTTTCTAACCGTGTACCCTTCGGAACGCGCCCCACGTCCCCTTGCTATCCGCTTGCGCATCAGTCTGCGTCTTCGCCTACATTCTTGAGCCTAGCAAACACGCTGCATTGCGCTACGCGGTTTTTAGATTGATTTTTTTCTAGCGCCAGTCTGCAAGGAAGCTAACCGACTATCGCCTTCACGGCCCTTCAGCCTGCCTCCCGCCAAGGGCGAACTATACTTTTCAGTTCGCTGTCCAGATTTCCTGTAAACCGTCGACACCCGTGCACCCTCCGGTGCCCCCGTGCCATTCACCAATCTGGTTGACCCCGGGCCGACGAGCCTTCCGTCACGCAACGCATGACGGGTAATGCTCGGTTGCTGTTTGGCTGATGGGGCGTGGAGAACATCATGAAGCACACGCTTTGGCCGGGCCTTGTCCTGGCAGTTGCGGCAACGGTGGCAATGCCCAGTGTCTGGGCTGCGAAGGCGCAGGCATTGGCGTCGGATGGGGCGGATCATGTGGGTGCGGGGGCTGTCGCCTCTGATGGTGCGGATCATGTCGGCGCTGGAGCTGTAGCTTCTGACGGCGCGGATCACGTTGGCGCCGGCGCTGTTGCCTCTGACGGCGCGGATCACGTTGGCGCCGGCGCTGTTGCCTCTGACGGCTCAGATCATGTCGGCGCTGGGGCCGTAGCTTCTGACGGATCGGATCATGTCGGTGCAGGTGCAGTTGCTTCTGACGGCGCCGATCATGTCGGCGCAGGTGCCGTTGCTTCTGACGGCTCCGATCACGTTGGCGCAGGTGCCGTTGCTTCTGACGGTGCCGATCATGTCGGCGCAGGCGCTGTTGCCTCTGACGGTTCCGATCATGTCGGCGCAGGTGCCGTTGCTTCTGACGGCTCCGATCACGTTGGCGCAGGCGCCCTCGCCGCCGATGGCGCAGACAAGGTCGGTGCCAGCCGGCTCGCCTATTCCCGCGCAGGCGTCGGCTCCGACCAGGTGGCCTCAGCCCTCATGAGCGGCAGCTATTCCGACCAGTTCAACAGCCCTCAATAACCGCTATCGGCGCAATCAGCTCACCGCTGGTTGCGCCGCACTAGCACATTTGTGCTAATCGACCACCCCGATCCCTGGCGTTATATTCCCTCGCAACCCCCGACGCTCCCCAACATTGCCGCTGCGCAGTGCGCGGGATCGTTGTGCCTGGAAAAACAACAACACCAAGGAAGAAACACCATGAAACTGCAGCTCAGCCTCGCCAAGATCACGGTTCTCGGTGCCCTGCTCCTCGGGGCCAGCGGTTGCCAGACCGCCAAACCCACCGAAGACAGCATGCGCGAACGTGCCCAGACAGTCATCGGCCAACCGGTCACCAGGATCGGCAACATCCGCAACGACAGCACGCTGACCTACTACACCGCCTACACCGCCGCCGGCGAATACAACTGCGAACTGCCCAGCGGCGCGATAATCGCAGTGGCCAGCATGGGCATCATGACGCCTCCGCTGTCCTGCCTGCCCAAAGGCGCGTCGCCGATTCCGTACCAGTAATCCGGCGCAGAAAAACCGCTCCAGTGCCTCTTCTCATCCGGTAAAGGATTGCGTTCAATCATGAAAACACTCATCGCCACCCTCAGCCTCGCAGCCGTCGTTCTGACCGGTTGCGCCACCCCCAAGCAATGGGAAGCCACCGGCGGCAGCAAGACCGACGGCGTTGTCCAGGTCTCCTATGAACTGGGCCAGTTCGAGAGCGGGCAAACCTCCGCCGCTCAAGGCCTGGCCGCGGCTGAAGGTCGTTGCAAGGCCTGGGGCTACAAGAGCGCCGAAGTGTCGGGCTCGGAGAAAAACATCTGCCGCACCATGGGCCAGTACAACTGCCTGCAAACCACCATCACGCAAGACTATCTGTGTAAGCGCTGACCGCTTCGGTCTGCCGGTCGCGCAGCGCACGCAAGGTCGCGCGCAGCTCGGCCGGGCGTACCGGCTTGGACAGAATGGCGATCTGCCGATCATGCAGGGCCGCCTGGATTTTTTCGATGTCATGCCCGGTGATGATCATGGCCGGCACCGCATAACCGCGCTGACGACGAACCTCATCGATGCACTCGATGCCGGTGCTGTGGGAGCCGAGGTCATAGTCGGCCACGATGATGTCGCAGTCCGTGATCAGGCCCTGCCCGCTCAGCTCAGCCTGCACGACGCAGCCCCAGCGCTCGAGCAACGCAGAGGTCGCCAGCAGAACGTTGCGATCATCTTCCACCAGACACACCTTCAGCCCTGTCAGCAACCCTACCTGTCGAGCCTCTTCACGATTGACCGGCATCTGCGGCGGCGCGAGCGGCAGGCCAAGCAAGGTCACCGCCGTGCCATGCCCCAATCGTGAACGGATCGCGACATCGATGCTGATCAGCTGCCCCAATCGCCGGACAATCGAAAGCCCCAGGCCTACGCCTTCGACGTCTTTGTCGCGCAATTGGCGAACCCGATAAAATTCCTCGAATACCTTGGGCAAATGCTCTTCAGCGATACCGTTGCCGCGGTCGTAAATCGCGATGGCCAAACCCGCGCCGCGCTTGCGCACACCAATCAGCACCGGTCGGTGCGCGCCGTACTTGAAGCAATTGGAGAGCACGTTCTGCACCATGGTCGCGAGCAACGCCGGATCGGTGCGCACCCAATGTTCACAACGCCGCAAGCGCAGCTCTACACCCGCCCAACGTGCAGCTTCGGCGTTCTGGCGGATCAGATCCGCCAGCCACTCGCCCAGCTCAAGCGTCTGCAACCGGGGCAGAATCCGCCCGTTGTCGAGGGTGTAGAGATCGAGGATCGAACGAAACAGCTGCGACACATTGAGCAGCGAACGGTCGATGCTGTCTACCAGCCGCCGCTCCTCCTCGCCCAGCCTCGATTCGCGCAGGCATGCGGTAAACAACCCGATGGAATGGATCGGCTGACGCAAGTCATGACTGGCCTGGGCCAGGAAACGCGACTTTTCCAGATTGGCAGCGACGGCCTCTTCGGACGCCTTGCGCGTACGCTCCAGCAGCAGGTGCGCATACACCGGAATCACCGTGCTGGTGATCATCAGCATCAACACCATGAACGGTTGCGCCTGCCAGTACGGCGTCAACCGATAGACCGCCAGCAGCGCCAGCAATGCCAACACCGTGGCGATCGCCAGATAGCGCGAGCCGTAGCGCATGCCGTTGCCGAGATTGACCCAGACCATGACGGCATAAATGGGCAACGCCGCCTCGCCGCCGACCACCAGCCCGAAACAGGTGCCGGTGTAATCGTGGAGCATGCCGAAAATCCGCCGCGCCGGATAATGCCCCGGCCAGCGCACGATGGCCTGGCGCAGCACGACGGAGGCCAGCAGAAACAGGGAAATGTAGGTGACCACCGGCAGATAGGTATCGAAGCGCTGGCCCGGCAGGAAACCGAGCACGGCCATGTAAATCAGCGCGATGCTGGCGATGATGATGCGCAGATTGGCCTGGTCAAGCTCGGTGTTCTTTTCGAACTTCATGGGGGAACGTCCTTGTGCGGCAGTCGTCATAAACAGCACGAATCAACAGGCAATGCCTTCGCCCGGTGCTAAGGTGCATGCCGTGAGAAATGCTGACCCAGGGAGGGTTTTGCCATGGCGTGCCGAATCATCATAGCCGACGATCACCCGTTGTTTCGCGAAGCGCTGCTGCGCACCGTCCAGCGCTTGCTGCCCGACGCCCTGATCGAAGAGGCCGGCGACCTCGACAGCGTGCTTGCCCTGTTGCCGGCGGGCGATGAGCCCGACACCTTGATCCTCGACCTGCGCTTTCCCGGCCTGACCTGTGTCAGCCAGCTCGCGGAACTACGCCGCCGCTTGCCGCGAACCACGCTGATCGTGGTGTCGATGGTCGATGACGAAGCGCTGATCGGCGAAGTCATGGCCGCCGGCATCGATGGTTTTATCGGCAAGAACATCGCCCCCGACGAGATCGGTCAGGCGATCCGGGCGATTCGTGAAGGTGAGGTACTGGTGAAATTCGCCCCGTCCGGCCTGCTGCCGCTGGACACCGGCACCGCCCTCACCCCGCGTCAGCAAGAGGTGCTGCGGCTGATCGCCCAGGGCAAGACCAACAAGGAAATCGCCCGTGAACTGGATATTTCGCCGTTCACGGTGCGGATTCATGTGTCTTCCCTGCTACGCACCTTGAACGTGCCGTCGCGCGCCGCGGCAGCCGTCAAGTACGGTGGGTCGGCTTGACGCCCGTTATTCGAAATCCTCCTTGGGCATCTGGCAATCAGGGCACAGCCAGTCGTCATGTACGTCATCCCAGGGTGTACCGGCCGCGATCCCGTTCTGCGGATCGCCAACCGCCGGATCATATTCATAACCGCATACCGTGCATGTCTTGATAGTGTCTTGCGTCGACATAAACAATTTCCTTTTGCTTAAAGTGCCACGGTTGAAATGAGCCCTGCGGCGCCAAGAATGAAACCGATCAATGCTCCCCGCTCCGGCAACTCTCGGAGCATGGCGTAGATAACGATGGGTTCCAGCACCAACAGCAACGTCAAGGAAGCGACGGTCACGACCCAGATGTTGCCCGTTCCCTGATACCCCATCCAATAGGCCAGAATGAGGCTGATGCCGGCGATACAGATCAGAATCATCGGTTTGAGGAACATGCCTGGAGTCTCCATGACCCGGCCCGGAAGTTTCGAAGCGTACACCTCGCTGTAGATTGTCAGGATCTCGCCAAAGATCATCAGCAAAAGAGCCACGACTATGTAGTATTCCTTTTTCACAGCTACCTCTTGCGCAATATGGAGAGAATTTCGTCAATGACGGCGCCACCGACCTCGTCGCTTTCAAGCAGGAAGTGCGGCCCGTCGTGATCAAACAGAAACGTGTTCTTGTAAGCTTCACCCTCAAAACCCGCGATTGCGTTCAACACGCTCTCGGCCTGATGCAGTTTGTCGGCATGGAAGGTCTTGAGGATTTTCACCGCATTGCCGAAATGGATGGCTTCATCGGCGATCAGGTTCTTGATCCAGTTGTTGAATCCTGCATGACCGAAACCCTGATAAAAGGTGTCCTTCTTGTAGGTCTTGACCGAGACATACTCATCGTAAGCAAACAGCAACAGCAGATTGAACTCGCTCGACAGGATGTCTTCCAGGCCTGAAAAATCCCCGACCCGGCGCTTCAGGGCATCGACCAGCTCCACTTCCCCGGTGCCGAAAATCAGCCGATTCAGTTCAAAAAAACCGTCAGCATGATTGCGCTCATCGGCATACCAGAAATCCAGGTACTGGACGAAATACGGTGAGAAGTCCTTTCGCCTCGGATAGAGAAAGTTATAGAGATTGACAGAGTCGTATTCGGACACGAGGTCGGCCATGAAAAACTCTTTGAAAGATGCATCGATGCCGGGGTTGGTCCACCCACTGGAATCGATCTCTTCAAAGATCGCTCTGGAACTCCAATTACGTTTTTTCAAAAACGCCGCTTCCATGCCACACCCTCCTTGAGCCTGACGTGATTACTCGCTGAACTTCTTGATGATCGCCGGAATGATCATGTCCTTGATTTCATGTTTGGCAATCGGGAAATCCGGAGCATTGTGATCCAGGACAAAAGTTCCGGTGTAACTCGGCTTCTCGAAATCGATCTCGAATATTTCATCGAGTATCGTCGGGATCTCATCCATTCGGTGCGGAAAGAGCTCCCTGGCTTTTTTCACAAATGAGAAAAAGTGAGTCACTTCATCTTTCTTCGTCTTTCGTATCCAGGCAGATAGTTGCTGCGAGTCGAAACGGTCATAACTTTCGATACTTCGATGGTAGACATGGGTGGTGATGATTTCGTCATAAGCCAGTGTCACCAACAGCTTTAAAGGATCAGCCGCTATTGACTCGATAATGCTGAAATCCGGCTTCCGGAGTTCGACGCTCAACGACACTTCGTCAAAGGGAATGCTGGTATACGCGGCATAGATCAAGGCAAATCCGTAGGCGTGATCGATCTCATCCTTCAACCAGGGGTTGAGTACATCCTGCAAACTTGCGAACACCTGCGGGTAGTTAGCCTCAAGGTACCAATAAAGACGCCGGGCATCGTATTCCGTGATGACGGAATCAAAGAAAATCTCTTTCCATTCCTGTCTTTCCGAATCTGCCAGCTCTACCGACGGGAACCTGAATCCGGAGAGTACAGCTGAGGCTTCTGGTGTGGTGCGGGTTACCGATCCGATTGACATCGACATACATTCATCCTTGATTTTGAGGGTGTGATCACACCATAAAGCCCTTGAACGACAGGGAACCGGACTCTACCGGCCGCCAATCGACCTGCTGGAAAACGATGGGTTGCCAATACTGCTCGACGATGTCGTAGATGAACTCCCAATCCAGCCTTTCGCTTTCCAGCACCCCCGCTTTGGGGTGGGCCTGCGCCCATGCCATTCCCGCCACGATGCTCGACACCACTTGCAGGCTGGTGGCGCTGTTGTGTCTGGCCATTTTCCTTGCCTTGCCAATCGACAGGTTCGATCCCATCCACAGGGACTGGTATCTATCGCTGATCAGAAAGACGCCGAGTTCGTCGATACCGGAGGTGATGTTCCCTTTGAGCACTTCCTTGGAAAGAACATGCTCTTCATCACCACTGGCCAACAGAGCCATCGACTCGACGGCCTGATCACAGGGGTGGTAGGCGTAATAGACCGTCGGCCGGTAAATCGGGTTGGCAGCGTCGCCCAGGGTCAGATACTCGGCAATCGACAACGACTCGTTGTGGGTCAGCAAGTAGCCGGCAAAGTCCAGAGAGTTCGGCGACCAGCTCTTGACCCTGATCTCGCGCCCCTGTTCTTTCATTGCCAGCGCATAGCGATTCAACGTTGCGCCTTCGGGCACGTGCGCCTCATGACTGCCCCAGCCCATTTCCGCAGGCTGCAGACATTCAGTGATCAAGCCATCCACGGACCAGGTGCACATGAAATGCCCTGATGATCGTTCAACATTGGCGAACTGCGTGTCGCGCTCGGATACCTGTATGACCCGAATACCCAGTTGTTGCGACAGCATTGCCCAGTCTTGAGGGTTCCCGCCTTCAAAAGCGATACCGTTCAAGGCGGCCATTTGCACCAGAGCCTTTTTCAAAAGCACTGAAATGAAACCGGGATTGGCGCCGTGCGCCACGATCGCCGTCGCACTTTCGGGTGGTCGACTGGCGGAAAACCCCTTGAGGCTTTCGCGCAACGAGAAATTACTCGTGAGATTCGAATGCTGCTCTGCGCTGTACTCCCAGGGCTCTATGCAAGTGTCCAGATACAGGGCCTGGAAACTCTGAGCCAGCTCAATCAGGGCTTCACTCGAAACCGAAACCGCCAGATTCAACAGAAAAGCATGTTCACTCAAATAGTGCCCGAGCACTTCTTTGAAGTTACGCGGCGTTATCATCTTTCTAATAAGGCACGCCGAATACTCATCAGCAACCAGCTGCCGGTCAACGTCGACTTCCTTGTCAAAAATAACGATCTCGGCGTCATACCGTGCAACTAATAATGGCATCAAGGCCTGGGCAATACTGCCGAAACCGACAATGACTATCCTGTCTATCTTCTTCATACGTACATTCCCTGACGTAAGTCCGTTTCCAATGTTGGAAACACAGTCAACCGCTTGAATCGCCTTCAGGCGTCAAGATGTTTTTGGCTTTCTGGAAGATGAACAATCGGCTATCTAGCGATTATTCATGAAAATGAGGAGTCGGGAATTTCACTGTCCATAATATCCCTGCGCGGCTGGACTTCATGTCCAGGCTTGTAATGATTTCGAGGATTGGATCCTAAACACGCATGGGTGGGGTGACAACCCCTTGAAGGGAATTTTTTCAGCATATTTCAGGCTCTAAGCCGCGCATAAACCTCGACTCAAGATACAACTTGTTGATTATCTTGAAATAACTAACGAATTTGCGGCGTCCGTCCTGAACGCCGCAATACGACTATGGATCAACCTGTGCCATCAACTCGGTTACCGGCTCCGAACGCTTGGCATAGCGTTGCGCCAGCACCGCACAAACCATCAATTGAATCTGATGGAACAGCATCAGCGGCAGAATCAGTACGCCGATGGTGCTGCCAGCGAACAATACCTGCGCCATCGGCACACCGGTGGCCAGGCTTTTCTTCGAGCCGCAGAACAGGATGGTGATGCGATCCTCCAGACTGAAACCGAACGCCTTGCTCAGCAGCGTGGACGCCAACAGCACCAGTGCCAGCAGAATGCAGCAGACCACCACCAGCCCCAGCAGGTCACTCACCGGAATCTGGTGCCAGATGCCCTCGTTCACGGCTTCGCTGAACGCGCCGTAGACCACCAGCAGAATCGAGCCCTGATCGACGAATCTCAGCCAGTTTTTATTGCGACCGACCCAGGCGCCGATCCAGCGACGGGCAATCTGACCTGCGATGAACGGCAGCAGCAATTGCACGCTGATTTTCACGATTGCGTCGAGGGTCGAACCGCCGTCACCGTGAACGTTCAGCAGCAGCGTCACCAGCAGCGGTGTCAGGAAAATCCCGAACAGACTGGACGCCGCCGCGCTGCAGATCGCCGCCGGAATATTGCCCCGCGCCAGCGAAGTGAAGGCAATCGCCGACTGCACCGTGGCCGGCAGCGCACACAGGTAAAGCATGCCCATGTACAGCTGATCGCCGATCAATGGCGACAGCAGCGGCTTGAGCGCCAGTCCCAGTAGCGGGAACAGGACAAAGGTCAGGCCGAACACCAACAAATGCAGGCGCCAGTGACCGGCGCCGGCGATGATCGATTCCCGCGACAGCTTGGCGCCGTGCAGGAAAAACAGCAGCGCGATGGCAATGTTGGTCAGCCAGCCGAAGCCGACCGCGACCTGGCCGCTGGCGGGCAGGAAGCTGGCCAGCAGCACCACGCCGATCAGGGTCAGGGTGAAGTTGTCGGGCAAAAATCGTGGGCGCGTCATGGTTTGCTCATCCGGGGGTTGCCAGTACGTGGAACCGACTCTAACGTGACTGGAAATTACCGACTAACGCCGAAGAACCCACAGATGCCGCCAAAAGGACACGACAAGAGCGTCAGACGCAGCATTCCCGGGCTGCCCAGCCTGCCGCGTCCACTGTACGGGCGCACCGAATCGCTGCCCAATCGTGCGCTCACCCGCCGCCACAGTCATCCGTGGGTGCAGTTGTCCTACGCGATCCAGGGCGTGCTCGAAGTGCAGACTGCCGTCGGTCGTTTCGTTGCCCCACCGGAGCGTGCGGTGTGGATTCCGGCGGGGGTGCCGCATCGGGTCTTCAGTTCACCGCACACGGAAATGCGCAGCCTGTACATCGATTGCAGTGTTGCCGACTGGGCGCCGGAGCGTTGCCATGTGCTCGGCGTCAGCGATCTTTTGCGTGAGCTGATTCGAGCGTTCAGTCAGATTCCTGTCGAATATGACCAGAGCGGCCCGCACGGACGCCTGGCCCAGGTGATCCTCGATCAACTGGCCGATGCCCCGCCCATCGACCTGATGCTGCCATTGCCGCAGGACAGTCGCCTGCGCCAGATATACCAGAGTCTGGAGCAACATCCGGAACAGCAGACCACCCTGGCGCACTGGAGCGAAAAATTCGGCGTGACCGAGAAAACCCTGACTCGGCTGTTCCTGCGCGACACCGGCTTGACCTTCCGCACCTGGCGTCAGCGCCTGCGTCTGTTGGGTGCGCTGACGCCGCTGGAGCGTGGCGAACGCGTCACCGACGTGGCTTTGGCGTGTGGTTATGACTCGACGTCGGCCTTTATCGCGGCGTTTCGCCAACAGTTTGGTGAGACGCCGGGAGAGTTTTTCCGATGAAATTAACCGATATTTATCGACTTTGTGCATGCCAATGGGCCAATTTCAGGGTAGAGTTTCGCCCATCAAGAATCTTTGACATCTTTCGACGATAACAATGACCAACCACCCTTTAGCGAACCTGTCGGCGGTAACAGCATGATCGAAGTCACTGAAGTTTCCATTGCCCAATTACGCGCGGCGCTCGAATCCGGCCAGACCACGGCGGTTGAACTGGTGCAGGCTTATCTGGCGCGCATCGACGCCTATGACGGTCCGGACACCGCCACGGCCCTGAATGCGGTGATCGTGCGCAACCCCGACGCGCTGAAAGAAGCGCAGGCCTCCGATGCCCGCCGTGCCAAAGGCGAAACCCTCGGTCCACTGGACGGCATCCCCTACACCGCCAAAGACAGCTATCTGGTCAAAGGCCTGACCGCCGCGTCCGGCAGCCCGGCCTTCGTTGATCTGGTGGCCCAGCGCGATGCGTTCACCATCGAGCGCCTGCGCGCGGGCGGCGCTATCTGCCTGGGCAAGACCAACATGCCGCCAATGGCCAATGGCGGGATGCAGCGCGGCGTCTATGGCCGGGCTGAAAGCCCGTATAACGCTGATTATCTGACTGCACCGTTTGCTTCCGGCTCGTCGAACGGTGCCGGCACCGCCACCGCTGCCAGTTTCTCGGCCTTCGGTCTGGCAGAAGAAACCTGGTCGAGCGGTCGCGGCCCGGCTTCGAACAATGGCCTGTGCGCCTACACGCCGTCGCGCGGCGTGATCTCGGTACGCGGCAACTGGCCGCTGACGCCGACCATGGACGTGGTAGTGCCGTACGCCCGCACCATGGCCGATCTGCTGGAAGTCCTCGACGTGGTGGTCGCCGAAGACACCGACACCCGTGGCGACCTGTGGCGCCTGCAACCGTGGGTGCCGATCCCGAGCGTCGCCTCGGTGCGTCCGGCTTCCTATCTCGATCTGGCAGTGAACAGCGATGCACTGGCCGGCAAACGCCTGGGCGTGCCGCGCATGTACATCAACGCCGACCCTGAGGCCGGCACCAGCGAAGCACCAGGCATCGGCGGCCCGACCGGGCAGCGCATCAACACTCGCGCGTCGGTGATCGATCTCTGGAAACAGGCACGTCAGGCCCTCGAAGCGGCCGGCGCCGAAGTGATCGAAGTGGATTTCCCGCTGGTCTCCAATTGCGAAGGCGATCGTCCGGGCGCGCCGACCGTGTTCAATCGCGGCATCGTTTCCAAAGAGTTCATGCACCATGAGTTGTGGGACCTCTCGGCCTGGGCGTTCGATGATTTCCTGCGTGCCAACGGCGACCCGAAACTCAACCGTCTGGCGGACGTCGACGGGGCGAAAATCTTCCCCCACGACCCGGGCACCCTCCCCAACCGTGAAGGCGACCTCGCCGCCGGCATGGACGAATACGTACGCATGGCCGAACGCGGCATCACGCCGTGGGATCAGATCCCGACCCTGCCGGACGGCCTGCGCGGTCTGGAGAAGACTCGCAAGCTCGACCTCGAAGACTGGATGGATCGCCTCGGCCTCGACGCCGTGCTGTTCCCGACCAACGCCGACGTCGGCCCGGCGGACGCCGACGTCAACCCGGCCTCGGCGGATATCGCCTGGAGCAACGGCATCTGGGTCGCCAACGGCAACCTCGCAATCCGCCACCTCGGCGTGCCGACCGTCACCGTGCCGATGGGCGTGATGGCTGACATCGGCATGCCGGTGGGGCTGACGTTTGCCGGTCGCGCCTATGACGATTCAACACTGTTGCGCCTGGCGGCGGCGTTCGAAGCGACCGGTTCCAGGCGTCTGGTGCCACCACGCACGCCAGCGCTGGCGGCAGGCAAGTAAATGCAAAACGGCGGGATCGATTGATCCCGCCGTTTTTTTATCGCTCTGCCAACTCTTCCAGCAAATCCGCCGAAGGCACGAAAAACAGACTGCCGGTGACCGCCGTGCTGAAGTCCAGCAACCGGTCGTAGTTGCCCGGCGGCTTGCCGACAAACATGTTCTCCAGCATCTGCTCCAACGGCTCCGGCGAACGCGCGTAGCCAATGAAATAAGTGCCGAACTCCCCCGCGCCGGGCCGGCCGAACGGCATGTTGTCGCGCAGGATTTTCACTTCTTCGCCGTCCTTGGTGATGGTGGTCAACGCACTGTGGGAATTGCTCGGTTTGACCGAATCATCCAGCTCGATATCGGACAGTTTGGTGCGCCCGATCACCCGCTCCTGCGCCTCGACCGGCAACTCGTTCCACGCTTTCATGTTGTGCAGATACTTCTGCACCAGCACATAACTGCCACCACTGAACGGCTGATCTTCATCGCCCACGAGGGTGAAATGCTCGGCTTTGCGGCCGACCGGATTCTCCGTGCCGTCGACGAAACCGATGATGCTGCGCATGTCGAAATAACGGAAACCCTGCACCTCGTCGGTCACCGTCACGGCGCCATCCAGCGCCGACATCAATTGCGTCGCCAGTTCGAAACACAGGTCCATCTGATCGGCGCGAATGTGCAGCAACAGATCGCCCGGTGTGGAAACGGCGCGCCGCCCTTCCACACCGAATTCGCGAAAGTCATGCAAGGACGCCGGTCGCGGACTGCCGAACAGACGATCCCAGGCGCTGGAAGAAAATCCGCAGACACAGGACAGGTTTCCCGAGGGGACGCGCTTGCCGACCGAGCGCGTCAGGCCCGCGATATCGGCGCACCAGGCACGGACTTTTTCGGCGGCCTCTGCCTCGGCGTTGAGGGTCGCCACGATGAATATGGCAGCGCTGGTGATCGGGCTGCAGACGGCTTGAGGATCTGGCGTGTCGATGATCGTAGCTCCCGGAGTGGTGGACTGACTCGACAGCGAGGTTAGCAAAGAAGTGCTGAATGAAGCATTACCCGCGCTCTGCCCGTGTCGACCGACACTTCGTTATTCACGAACAATACCCACGAAATAAACGATTTTTCTTTGCCGGAAGGCTCCTACTAGCATGGCCCCGTCTACCCCGAAAAACATAAAGACAGGGAGAACGGCATGCACCCCATCAACATCGGCGAACCCTGGATGTGGATCGCCTTCATCGTTTTTGTCCTCGCCATGCTGGCCGTCGACCTGTTCGTCCTCGGTGGGCGCAAGGCGCATCGGGTTTCGGTACGGGAAGCCTCATCCTGGGTATTTGCCTGGTGCATGCTGGCGATGGCCTTCGCCGGATTGCTCTGGTGGTACCTGAACGGCGAATTCGGTCCCGAAATCGCCAAGGTCAAGACCCTGGAATTCCTCACCGGCTACCTGATCGAGCAGTCGCTGTCGATCGATAACATGTTCGTCTTTGTGATGATCTTCAGCTACTTTGCCGTGCCGCCGGAGTTGCAGCGCCGGGTGCTGCTGTATGGCGTGCTCGGGGCGATCGTGATGCGCGCGGCGATGATTTTTGCCGGGGTGTGGCTGGTGTCGCAGTTCACCTGGCTGCTGTATGTGTTCGGCGTGTTCCTGATCATCACCGGGATCAAGATGCTGGTGTTCGCCGAGCAGCAACCGGACCTCGATAACAACCCGCTCTTGCGCTGGGTGCGTAAGCATATGCGGATCACCAACAGCTTTCACGGCGAGCGCTTTTTTGTGCTTCAGAACGGTGTGCGCTGGGCCACACCGATGTTTCTGGTGCTGGTGCTGATCGAGGCCAGCGACCTGATGTTCGCGGTCGACAGCATCCCGGCGATCTTCGCGGTAACGACCGATCCGTTCATTATTTTCACTTCGAACATTTTCGCGATCATGGGCCTGCGGGCGCTGTATTTTTTGCTGGCGGACATGGCCGACCGCTTTCATCTGCTCAAGTACGGACTGGCGCTAGTGTTGGTATTCATCGGCGGGAAGATGACGGTGATGCCGTGGTTTCACATGCCGGTGGAGTGGTCGCTGGCGATTGTCGGCGGGCTGATTCTGGCGTCGGTGGTGCTGAGTCTGATCCTGACGAAGGACAAATCGCCTGAAGAAAGTCAGGCGAAATAACCGCCGATGGGAGCGAACGGATTCGCTCCCTCGGCTTAGAGCTTATTTATCCGACTTGATGCTGGTCCACACCCGGGTCCGCACCCGCTCCAGTTTCTGCGGCAACGGTTGCACCACATACAGCTTCTTCAGCGCTTCGCTGGTCGGCGTCAGGTTCGGGTTGCCGGTGATTTCCTTGTTGATCAGCGGCAGCGAATCCTTGTTGGCATTCGGGTAACCGAGGAAGTCGCTGATCGACGCGATGACTTTCGGATCGAGCAAGGTGTTAAGGAACTCGTGAGCCTCCTCAACGTTCTTCGCGCTCTTCGGAATAGCGAAGGTGTCGAACCAGATCGGCGCGCCCTCCTTCGGCAAGCGCCAGTCGACCACCACGCCGTTGCCCGCCTCTTTGGCCCGATTGCCGAACTGGTAGAAGCTGCCGGAGTAACCGATGGCTACGCAGATGTCGCCGTTGGCGATGTCGGTCATGTATTTGGCCGAGTTGAAGTAGGTGACGTAAGGGCGAACCTTGAGCATCAGGTACTTGGCTTTCTCATAGTCGGCCGGGTTCTGGCTGTTCGGATCGAGGCCCAGGTAGTGCAGAGCCAGCGGCAGGATTTCCGACGGCGAATCGAGCATCGCCACGCCGCAGGATTTCAGCTTTTCCAAGTTCTCCGGTTTGAACACCAGGTCCCAACTGTCCACCGGCGCGTTCTCGCCGAGGGCAGCCTTGACCTTGGCCGGGTTGAAGCCGATCAGCACCGTGCCGACCATATAAGGCACGCCGTACTGGTTGCCCGGGTCGTTGGCGTCGAGCAACTTGAGCAGCGCCGGGTCCTGGTGACTCCAGTTAGGCAGCTTGGACTTGTCGAGTTTCTGGAACACGCCGGCCTTGATCTGGGTATCGAGGAACTGGTTCGACGGCACCACCAGGTCATAGCCGGAGTTGCCGGTCAGCAGTTTGGCTTCGAGGGATTCGTTGGTGTCGAAGGTGTCCCAGGTCACTTTGATGTTGCTTTTGGCGGCGAAGTCCTTGGGCACCGACGGCAGGATGTAATCCGCCCAGTTGTACACCCGCAGTTCGCGCTGTTCGGCCTGTACGGCGCTGGCCAGCAGCGTCAGCCCGAAAACAGTAGCGCCCAGAATGCGTTTCATCGTGACCATGTTGTGTTTCCCCGAATGCAGCGTGAGTCGATGGTTTTTATGTTCTGTACACGGCAGCGGCTGTCAGGTCAGCCAAGGGCAAGTAAGATGCAGCGTCTTGTTGTGGCTTCGATTCTTGCTGACAGCGTAGCCGCAGCACAGTAGCCGGTTGGCCAAAAGGGGATCGAAACGGCCAATTTGCGTGACCGCCGGGATGCGGAAACAACAATGCCCGACGATGTGCCGGGCATTGTTTGGACAGCCAGCGAACGGTCAGTCGGTAAAACCCAACCGCGCCGCCCTGCTCTGCTGCGTCTGGCCACGGGTCGCGAGGCAGTAATACAGCGGGCACGTCACGATCAGGCCGACCAGCCACGATAAATCAGCGCCTTCCACCAGATTGGCGTAAGGCCCGACATACAACGATGTGTTGGCGAACGGCAGCTGCACAATGATGCCGACGAAGTAGGCAATGATCGCGTGCAGGTTGAAGCGCCCATAAATGCCGCCGTCGGCACGGAAGATCGAGGCGATGTCGTAACTGCCGCGCTTGATCAGGTAGAAGTCGATCAGGTTGATCGACGCCCACGGTACCAACACCAGCAGCAGCGCCAGAATCAAACCGATGAACTCGGAAATGAAATCCGCCGACGCACCCAGCGCCACCACGCAACAGCCCGCCAACACTACACTCGACAAGATCACCCGTACCTTGATGCTCGGCGTCCATTGGCTGGCGAAGGTCTGGATCGAGGTAATGATCGACAGCACCGCGCCATACAGATTCAGCGCGTTGTGGCTGATGATGTTGAGCAGGAACAGCACCATCAGAATCGGCCCCAGCCAACCGGTCGACTGCTTGACCGCCGCCATCGCTTCGGTGCCTTCCGGCGTTGCCAACACCGCCACCGCGCCGAAGGTGAACGACAGAATCGTGCCCAGCGTGGCGCCCAGATAAGTCGCGATAAATGGCTTGCTGATCCCGATGTCCGCCGGCAGGTAACGGGAATAATCGGAGACGTACGGCGAAAAGCTGATCTGCCAGATGATCCCCAGCGATACCGTCGCCAGCCATCCCGAAAGATTGAAACTGCCACGGGTGAAGAAGTCCGCTGGCAACTCATGGGCAAAGATGTAGATGAACCCGGCCAGCAGCGCGCTGCCCATCACCCAGGTGCCGATGCGGTTGAGCGTGTGGATGAAGTTGTAGCCAATCACGCCAATGGCCGTGGCGCTGAGGGCGCCGATCAGAATGCTCAACGGCGCCGGCACCGACGGCGCAATGCCGACGATGGATTTGCCGGCCAGCACGATGTTGGAAATGAAAAAGCCGATGTAGATGATCGCCGCAAAGAACACGATCAACAGCGCACCGTAACGCCCGAACTGACCCCGACTCTGGACCATCTGCGGAATGCCCATGCGCGGGCCTTGCGCCGACGCCAGGGCGATCACCACCCCGCCGATCATGTGCCCCAGCGCAATCGCCAGCAGCCCCCAGAACAAGTCGAGATGAAATACCTGAACCACCATGGCGCCGGTGACAATGGGCAGTGGCGCAATGTTGGTGCTGAACCAAAGGGTGAACAGGTCGCGGGCCTTCCCGTGGCGTTCCGCGAGTGGGACGTAGTCGACCGTGTGATTCTCGATCAACGGATCTTGCCGGGACATCTGGGACATAAAAATGAACTCGATTGGGTCTGTTCTTATCGTTGTATGAAGCCAAACCGGGGGAGATTCGTGGCCGCCCCTCAGATGAACACCATATTATGGTATCCCAACATTTTCACAAGACTGATCCGCTGTTTGCGGCGTTAACTGATCCGGCATCCTCTCCGATATCAAGACCTTACGGCTAGACGAAAGGCCCGTAACTGTTGAGTTTCCGACGAATACACCACGTTTATCGTTTCACCAAAAAAGCGCTTGCAATCGATGTATTACGGTATACCATCAGACCCATAAACACATAAAAACACGCTTCACCGCACTCGAGGATTGACCAATGATCGATGCTGCCGTCTACAAACAAGTCATGGGCTCGTTCCCGTCCGGCGTTACCGTCATCACCACGCTGGATGACGACGGCCAGATCGTCGGCCTGACCGCCAGCGCCTTCAGCTCGCTGTCGATGGATCCGGCGCTGGTGCTGTTCTGCCCCAACTACAGTTCCGATTCCTACCCCGTCCTGATCAAGAACAAACGCTTTGCCATTCACGTGTTGTCCGGCGGTCAGCAGAGCGAAGCCTATGCCTTCGCCCGCAAAGGCAAGGACAAGGCGCAAGGCATCGAGTGGACGCTGAGCGAACTGGGCAACCCGATCCTGGCCAACGCGACAGCTATCATCGAATGTGAGCTGTGGCGCGAATACGAAGGTGGCGACCACGCGATCATGGTCGGCGCGGTGAAAAACCTCATCGTCCCTCAGCAGGACGCCGGCCCGCTGGTGTATTGCCACGGCAAGATGGGCGCCCTGCCCGCCTTCGCCTGATCCGCACCATTGCACTTAAACAGGCCGGCAAGCGACCGGCCGACCACAAGAGATTCGAGGTAGCGTCATGAAATTTTCCCTGTTCGTACACATGGAACGCTGGGACGAAAGCGTCAGCCACCGTCAACTGTTCGAAGACCTGACCGAACTGACGTTGATGGCCGAGGCCGGTGGTTTCAGCACCGTGTGGATCGGCGAACACCACGCGATGGAATACACCATCTCGCCGAGCCCGATGCCGCTGCTGGCCTACCTCGCGGCCAAAACCACCACGATTCACCTGGGCGCCGGCACCATCATCGCGCCGTTCTGGCACCCGCTGCGGGTCGCCGGTGAATGCGCCCTGCTCGACGTGATCAGCAATGGCCGGATGGAAGTGGGCCTGGCGCGTGGCGCCTATCAGGTGGAATTCGACCGCATGGCCGGCGGCATGCCCGCCTCCAGCGGCGGTCAGGCGCTACGGGAAATGGTCCCGGTGGTCCGCGCCCTGTGGCAAGGCGACTACGCCCACAACGGCGAGATCTGGAAATTCCCTACCTCCACCAGCGTGCCGAAACCGATTCAGAAGCCGAACCCACCAATGTGGATCGCCGCCCGCGACCCGGACTCGCACAACTTCGCCGTGGCCAACGGCTGCAACGTGATGGTCACGCCGTTGATGAAAGGCGACGAAGAAGTCCTCGACCTGAAGAACAAATTCCAGACCGCGCTGGACAACAACCCCGATGTGCCGCGTCCACAATTGATGGTGCTGCGTCATACCCACGTGCACTCGGCGGATGACCCGGAAGGCTGGAAGGTGGGCGCGAAAGCCATCTCACGTTTCTATCGCACGTTCGACGCCTGGTTCGGCAACAAGGAAGTGCCGGTGAACGGCTTCCTCGCACCGAGCCCGGAAGAGAAGTTTGCCGGGCGTCCGGAGTTTGAACTGGAGAGCCTGCACAAGACCGCCATGATCGGCACACCGGAAGAGATCATTCCGCGGATCAAGTACTACCAGGAACTGGGGGTGGATGAGTTCAGTTTCTGGTGCGACAACAGCTTGCCGCATGCGGAGAAGAAGAAGTCGCTGGAGCTGTTTATCAAGCATGTGGTGCCGGCGTTCAGATAGACCTGCTACCCGGCATACGAAAACGCCCCGAGATGTTCGGGGCGTTTTCGTATGCGGTTCAGCTCAGGGATGGAGGCAACGATGACTCTGCCGGATCAGTCGCTAATACTGGTAATCCAGAAAGAAAAATACGGCGTATAGAAAGAAGGCAAAGGCCGCCAAAGCCGCACGCCACTCGGGATCTGCATCTCTTCCCAATCCACCTGGGGCAATTGAAATACTTGCACCGCAGAAGTAGCAATAGACACCCTGTGCAAACCACAGTTGAACCGCGAGCACAGTGAAAAAACGTCCCCAGCTGCCATTGAACTGAAAATAACCATTTATGAGTGCCGCCGCCAACAAGGCAACACCTACACCGTGGCGATATTTGGAAAGCGCTGCAACTACGGAATTTGGGGGTTTACACATCAACCGCTCCATTAGCAGGATCGTGCCTGGGGTCTCGTTCCCAATAATGATGAAGAAAAGAACCGCCCCTTTTCATCTTTCCTTTCAAACCCTATAACCCGCGGACCTCATCAGAGCAAGCACGGTCACATCAAATTGTTCGTCAGACATTCCTCTAATTGATCTGACGCTTTTCCAATGCCATATCGCAGGCAGAACCTTACTGTCCAAGCGATCAAATCTCGTCAGGAAAACATTAGCTAATTCATACTTATCCATACCGGGATCAGCCTCTAGCACCCTATTTAATACCGTGCTTGGCAGTTTTCCCTCCAAAATTTCCATTAAAAATTTTGCAGTTTCCGAGGGTGACATATGCATTCCCATCAAATGCTAAAAGCATGAAACAAAAGGTTTTCAAAACAAGGGGAGCATATTTATTAAATAGAATCCCCCCTCCCAAGCTAGACCGCCATCAGCTTTGACTCAGGGGGGGGGGGCTAAAATCATCAATAGACATATTTTTACTTTTCAATAAAGACACGACAAACTCCGAATCGAAAGTCATAAAAAACTCCAGAGCATCATAAATTTTCCAACGATGCACCTCTGGATGATCAATTATCGACAAAAGATACTGCTTTAGTGGCGCCAAGTATTCTATATAGTTTTCACGCCTAACAAAGCGAAGCATTTCGGAAATCTCGAAAGGCCTCACTCCGGCCAACGCAACAATCTTCAAAAGAAGATCGCAAACCTGTACCCTTGCGACTTCTTTCCCTTCTTTATCAGCGACATTTGCAAAGTACATTGTCACCGCCATTAATATATGGCGATAGGTATCATCATAACCATGTAACCGGTGAACATATAGCCGTTCAAAAACTTCAGGTTTACTCATAAATTCTTCTAAGGCAACCAGGCCTTCACGAGCGCCCCAGCTCGTTAACAGCTTTGCAGCATAAAATCGTACTAATTCATCATTCGATTCACGAAGTAGCTCTTTCACAGAGTCGAGTCTATCCTGTGGAATATCCTCAACATCCAGATCTCCTGCTTCTGCGGCATAGTCTGCATTTTCTGGAATACCATTGAGCAATTCATAGATTCTCGGATCCATTATTAAACCTTCTGCTTTACAATTGCAGATGCATTCCGTAATGCATAAAAGCATTGATCAGTGTATTCCTTGCCCCCCTTTAACTTAGACCGCGTCGACTGCCGATCTTCATTCAACGTGCCACTGACGGTCTGAAATCTTCAACCGTCTTATTTTTTTCTTTCAGGAGAGACATAACAAACTTCGAATCCAGCTTCAACAAGCACTCAATAGCATCATAGATTTTCCAGCGATGAATATCTGGATGATCGATTATCAAGGAAAGGTGATTCCTTATATAATGCAAATATTCAAGATATTTTTCATTAACGACAAAATCAAAAATTTTCCCTATCTCAAAGGGTTTGCTATTCGACAATTCAATAATTTTCGTCAAGGGAGAAAAAACCTGCGCTCGCGCCAAGTCTGTATCTCCCCTATCAGCCACATTGGCAAAATATCTAGTCACAGCCATTAGTATCTGGCAATACGTATCGTCATATCCACGCAGCCGATGACTGTATGTACCTTCCAAACTCTCCGGGCTCTCCATACTTCTTTCAAGAGCAACCAGACCTTCATGAATTCCCCAACTGGTCAGTAGTTTCGCTGCAAAAAATCGCTCGTCATCACCGACTGTATCTAGAAGCAATTCCTTCACAGCTTCAATTCGGTTTAGTGGTATGTCTTCTGGATCAAGATCCCCTGCACTCACCGCATAATCTGCCTCCTCCGGAATACCGTTAAGCAACTCGTATACTTTTGGGTCCATCCCAATCACCTATTTATCGACGGGTTTAACATTACAAAAAGGGGATGAATTTATTAAATCAAATAAATCTGTCCCTTTTTACTTCTTTTTACTTCTCCAAAATTCCCATTAAAAATTTTGCAGTTTCCGAGAGTGACATATGCATTCCCATCAAATGCTAAAAGCATGAAACCGCAAAAAAGTGGACAGATTTATTAATCGAATAAACCTGTCCACTTTTCCTTTGGCTAATGACTAGTCTTCTTGCTTTTCCCGTTTGAGCTCAATATCCAACGGTAAAACCATGCTAAGAGCATGCATCGAGGATTGAAAAATACAATGCCTCACTTGATCTGGAAGATCCGACAACTTTAAAGGAGCGACCGGCTTAGCGATCAGCTTATATCCTCCATCATTAAAAACATCATAGCTAAAGACCCCTCTACCGGCCATTTCAGAAAAAGACTTCAAATAACGTTGGCGCTCTATATCGCTATTAAACCCTGGTAGATTTTTCTCAACAATTTCAACACCACAACCAGCAGATATTGAAAAAATATAATCATATATTTCTTCGTAGGCTGAAATTGATTGCCTTACAAAATCCGGAACAAAACCGCGCCCACCTGTCGCGAAATGCAATACCGTTCCGTCCAGGCTCGACGCAAACCAGTCCAGATCATGGAGCTCCAAAAATTCCTGATCCATCTCCATCATTCTTCTCCGAACATGTTGATGCAGTTTTGACAACGAGGAATTACCTCACCGGTTCTAGGCCTGATTGCGGATGTAAACTTTATATCCTTAAGCTTTAGATGCGGATTATTCAGAAGCAACTCGTTTGCTGCTCTGAACTCTGCGCAACGTCCCAACGTATTTCCGCAAGCTGTTTTCACACCCAAACCACCCAAACGCTCTGCATATGCCTTGAGTTCTGGTGCGATTATATCCGGTACCGGACCATTCGAAGAAGCCACAACTTTCCCTGTCCAAGGATCTACAGCCCCAATGGCTGTCGCGGGCTTAAACTTACCAGTGAATGACCCAATAAAAATATCCAGCTGACTTCGAGCGTCATCGAGAAGCTTTGTTATCGGGGCAAAGAACTGATTGCCTGAGTCTGCGGCATCACTTTGGAACGTTGTATTCGGTCGCCCTATAGTGCCAGTACCTGCTGCTCCTCCTGACGATGTCACCCCAGGCGTGGCAACAGTTTTTGTATCGGCAACTACACCTGGCAGGTGAGTCTCAGTCCGGCCTATAACGCCAGTACCTGCAGTCTCACCTACCAAGGTGGTCTCGGTCCGACTAACAACACTGGTTCCCGCAGCCTCACCTACTAAGGCTGTCTCGGTCCGACCAACGGCATTTGCTGCAGTACCCAAACCTGCTGTGAGCACCGTCCCAGCAATTTCCGCATGATCACCCAACATCGTTTTGTGGGCAGAATTCAGTTCGTCTGTGTGGTTTGAATCCTGGAAATCCTGGACGATCCCACGCTCTTCGGCATTTAAAGCTCCGTTAGCGTCATAGTCCTCCAGCGCCAGCGTCCCACCTTCAGCAGCGGTCGTTTGGCCATTGCACTCGGCGAATCCCTCGCACTTGAACAATTCATTACCGCTGGTTTTTGCGCTTAATTTGGCATATTCATCTTTCACCTTTTGTCGGCAGGCAGCTGGATCTTGAGCGGTCCTACACCCCTTGAGGTCCTTGACGAGGTCGTCGACCTGCTGGTGATTCAGGAAGTTGTACTGAGTCGCGTTGTTCGTAATCCAAGACGCGACCTCCAATGACTCTTGGTCCGTATTGCCCAGCGCAGTAGCCGACAACACCCCAACAATCTGCGACCCCATCAGCAATAATTCAGGATTACCCTTGAACCACTTGTTCATCTCAACAACAAGCGCTTCGTTCGCACCAGCCGCCAATGCGCCTGTCGCGAAATCCCCGCCAGTCATTTCGGACAATAACCCGCCCACTGCCGCGTGAATGATGACTTTGCTGGCGGAACCATCACCAACAACGCCTTGGGTAAGATCCCCTACCAGGTTGAAACTGAACGCCGCTACCGTATTGAAAAGGGCGGTTTTCAACACGTCAGCGACGCTTGCATCGCCTCCCACTGCCTTGGTGATCAGCGCGGAGGTACCGCCTTGAATTATCTGGCTTCCCGCGAATCTGCCGACGCCTTCCCATGTCGCCAATGACGGCCCAAGCAACTTTCCGGTGTTAGGTTCGTATTTCAAACCCGTCAACTTAGTCAGGTACTCAGACATCAATCCGGCTGTCACGCCGGAAATGACGTAGCCCTTCAATGCATCGGGTGAAGTGACGTCCGCAAAAACAGCCCCGAGATTTCCGCCATTGTTGATGAAGCTGGTTGTTGCATTCGTAGCTGCTCCCGCCGCGACTGCGGCAAGGCCAGCAGCCCAGGCTGTCCCCATACTCGCACTCAGTGCGGTAAACGCAGCGGGGCCGACAAAGGCTGCCATGATGATTGCAATGATCATCTGCGAGGCCGGACCAAGACCCGAGTTGCTGTATTTGAACGACTCGTGAATCTCCTTCACTCGCCGCCAATCAACATCCCCCCGCGCTTCAGCATCCTTCAGCCACGCCAACTGCGGATCGGCCTTGACCATGGTGTCGATGGTCTGGCTGACCGACTCCTGGTTCACATCCTTGATATCAATCTTCAGCCCATCAACCGCCTTCAGCACGATGTTGCCCTTGGCAATCATCTGGGTCTGGCGCAGGGTTTCGTCGGTATTGCCGCGGCCTTTGGCGGATACCCACGCGGCGTTGTTGTTGGTTTTGGTGTGGCTCTCGTCATGCAGATCCTTCACCCCTTCAAAGGTGATGGAGCCGCCACTGTCGAGGATGATGTCCTTGCCGCTGTCGAGCTTCGCCACCTGATAGGTCTGGTCGCCCTTGCTGACCAGCGAGAGATTGCCGCCGGTCTTGATCTCGGTGCCGACGTGGGTGATCTGGGTGACTTCGTCGCGCTGTAGTTTCAGGTTGCCGAAGCCGCCCTTCTCCTTCATGTCATAGAGGGTGTAGTCCTTGTTCTGCGCGGCCAGCAGATTCAGGTCATTACCCGCGTAGACATAGGCTTCATTGCCTGCGCTGATCTTGCTTGCAACCAGCGTCGTATCGCGACCGGAGTTGGTCTTGACATCGCCACCGGCAATGAACTCGGCAGCCTTCTGGACAGTGTGGTTGTCTTCTTCGTGAACGCGTTTCTTGCCGTCCTTGCTGTGGGTTTCGAGGTTGTGTTCGTCGCCCGCCGAGGACAGGTAGATGTCGCGTTTGGCGTCGGCGGTCAGGTTGCCCTTGGCCTCGGCGGTGCTGGCCACGACATTGAGGTCGCGGCCGGCGTCGAGCTTCAGGTTGCCGCCGCTTTTCACGCTGGAGCCGAGGTTTTCCACGGTGGTGGTGATGACCGAGCGATGGCCGCCATCGAACGACTCGTGCAGTTCACTTTCGTTGCGCGTCGCCAACAGGTTGATGTCGCGAGTGGCGCTCAGGGTGGCGTCGCCGCCGCTGCTGATGGACGACGAGTTGACGAGGTCGCGGCCCGACTTGATGGTCAGCGTGTCGCGTGCGCTGATGTTGCCACCGTCGTCCACCAGGGTGCGCATACCGTTGCCGTCACGTACGGCGACGGCGGTGCGATCGTTGACGATGTCGCCCTTGAGGCTGGTGAGGCTGACCTGATTGCCGCGAATCTCGCCGGCCAATGCGTTGCGAATGCTGTCGGAGGCCATGAGCGTGATGCGCTCGTTGGCTTCGACCAGCCCGCCCTGATAAAGACTGCCTTTGACGTCGACAGACAGATCCTTGGTCGCCTGCAACGTGCCGACGTTGACCAGATCATTCCCCGCCATCAGTTCCAGGTCGCGACCTTGAATCAGACTGCCGCCACGCACGTTGCGTGACTCGGCCTGGGCCAGATAGAGCACCGGCACCAGCACTTTCTGACCGTCGACAACGCGTTCTTCCATCCAGACGATGTCGTGGGTCAATGCCGCCACCTGCTCGGACGTCAGGCTCACGCCTACCGACAGGTTCAGCTCATTCTTGCTGGCGAGCGCGTTATCCATCAGATAACGGAACTGCTCGTAATCGTTGTTCAGGCCACCAGCGAGGAAGCGCTGACCGGTCTGGGCCATCACTGCGTCGCTGATCAGTCGCGTCTCGTAGCGGCCATCGCCGAGTCGGCGCGCCGCTTCATCGGCGCTGAAGTCGAGTTTGCCCAGCAGGTAATCGGAACTCATGAACGGCGCGGATTGGGTCAGCTCCGGGTTGGTTTCGATCAGGTAACGGCTCTGCGGGTTCGAGCTCTGCACGAACATGCCGTACGGGCCTTTCGGCAGACGGAATGTCGAGGACGCCGTCGGATCCACAGCGGCAAACGGCACGCCTTTGAAGTCGACAGGCACAAAGCTGATCTGCTTCACGCCATCGGCGTCCACGCGCTCGATCCGGGTGACGTCTTTCGGCGCCTGGGCGCTGGCGTCAGTGCTGTGCTTGCCCAGGTTGATGTTGATGCCGCCGACCGAAGTCGTCTGATCGCTGGAGAGCTTGCCGGTCAGTTGATCGTAGGTGTTGTCGTAGAGCGTGCCGTTCTGGATGCTGTGAGCGACGTCCAGTTTGACTTTGCCACCGGCCTGGAGCACCGCCGAATAGACGTTGTTGCCGTTTTCATCCCAAGTGGTGACGTCACTCATCTGCGAAAAGCGTGAGTCGCTGGAGCGGCTGACCAGTTCGTTGAAGCGCTCCTCGTCGAAGTTGCCAGCGGCGACCGCCGCGTTGAAGGCCGGGATGTCGATGAATTCCATCTTGTCCCAGAGGCTGTTGTCGATGTGCCCGGGAGTACCGATCTTCACCACCCGATGACCCGAGCGCGACACGGCCCCCTGATTCAGCAGACTGTCGGCAGACACGGTCAGATCGCCGTTCGCGGCCAGCAGGCTGTAGCGGTTCTCGACGTTATTGGCATGAATGGTGAGGTTCTTGCCAGCGACAAACCGTGCTGCGCGAGAGTCCTTCAAGACCTGGTCGTTGAAATCGGTGGTGATGGTGATAGTGCCGCGCTTCCAGCCGTCACCGCCGCCGCAATGCTGACCACACACCCAGCTCAGGCTGCCGGACGACTGCCCCGAGGTCATCTCGAATTCGGCCTTGGCGTTTTCAAACGAAACGGCGTTGATGTCGATGTCACCTTCACCTTCAATGGTGCCCGACAGGTTGCTGAAGGATGAGGCCCGGCCACCGCCCACAGCGTCGAATGTCAGCTTGCCGCGGCTGTAGATATCGCCATAGAAGTTGCTCAGGCTGTTGCCGTGCAGCTCCATCGTGCCGCCGCTGAACAGCAGCGTGTCAGGGCCGTTGCTGATGCCGTTGGTGGCATTGAACAGAAGATTGCCTTGTGCGCCCAGCGTGCCTTTGTTGTCGATTCGGGCAGCGGAAACCGTGAGGTTCTGGTTGGCAATCAGTCGACCCAGGTTGTCGAGCGTGCCGCGCAGTGTCAGCTCGGTGTCGCCACCGCTGACCAGACGGCCATCCCGCTGAATCAGGTCGTTGGCGCCGATAACCAGTTTCTGTTTGGCGGACACCCGTCCGCTGTTGATCAGGTTGCCACCCAGGCTCAGCGTAAGGTCACCGTCGCTGGCCAGTTCGCCGGCGTTTTCCAGGCTTGCGACATTCAGTTTGAGCGACGAGGCACTGGCGATACGATCCCCGGCGTTGAGGGTCAACCCCTGCGTGCTGGTGTAGGTCAGGCCACCATTCAGTTGCCAGGTGCCCACGCCATTGACCGAAGCGATATCCCAAACGCCTTTGCCCAGGCCGGTGAGGCTGCCTTGAGAGCCGGTCAGGTTGCTCAGGTCCAGATCGAACAGCCCTTGAGCGGCGTGACGAACATTGCCGCTGAGGTTGTTGAGCTGGGCACCGGCAAGTTCCAGATCGTGGCTGCCGATCTCGATGACGCCGTTCTGGTTGTTCAGGTTGCCAGTCAGTTTGATCTGGCTGGAGGCGCCGCCCAGTGCGCGAATCTGCCCGCCAGCGCTGTTGTTCAGTTGGCCGCCGATCAGTTTCAGGTCCGTCGCCGACTCGATCAGGCCGCCCTGATTGAGAATCTGGCTGACCGCTTCAAGGCCCAGTCGATTGCCGCTGATCTCGCCGCCCGTGTTGTCCAGGCTGGTGCCATCGAAAACGACCTGGTCTTTGCCGAAGATCTTGCCGGCGCGGTTGGTCAGACGTGTCACCGTCAACTTCAAATCACCCAGCAGGCTGGAGATCAAACCGGCCTTGCCATTGACTGCGCTGTTGTCGAGGTCGGCGCTGGTGATGTCGAGGGTGTCGGCCTGCAGCGTGCCACCCTGGTTCTGCAGGTTTCCGGTGCCCAGCGCGAGTTCTGCGTGGCTGCCATTGGCGAGAATCGCGCCCTGCTGATTCAGCACGGTGCTGCCGACGATTTTCAGACCATCGCTGCCCGCAATGATCTGGCCCGCGTCACGGTTGTCGATGGACGTACTGGTGATGTCCAGACGCTGGCCGCGCAATGTGCCGCCGCGATTGTCGAGTTCGACCAGTTGTTCGAGCAGCAGGTGTTGCTCGGCGGCGTCGACCACGCCCGTGACGTTTTTGAAGACCCCGGCGATTTTCAGCGTAATGTCACCGCCCGTGCCGACGATGCCGCCCTTGTCGCTGTTGTTCAGTTCAATCGCGTTGACTTCAATGGTTTTGCCCAGCAGGACACCGGCACGGTTGTCGACCGTGTCGCTTTCGATGTACAGGTCAGCGTCGCTCTGGATCCGGCCCTTTTGATTAAGCAGTTGCGACTGACCGGCAACGGTTTGCTTGAGAATCAGCCGAGCGCCGTCAACACCCGCCGCCAACAGACCGCCCTCGCCGTTGTCGAGGCTGGCGGCTTGCAGGTCAAGGCGATCGCCGATCACCCGCCCGCCACGGTTGTCGATGTGGCCATTGCGAGCGACCAACAGCAATTGTTGCGCAGCCACCACGCCTTTGCGGTTGTCGACACTGTCGGCGTGAATATCTACATCACCCTGGCTGGCTTGCAGTCGACCCAAGGCATTGTTCAGGTGCTTGTTGACGACCAGTGTGAGCTTGCCGGCTTCGGCGCTGATAGTGCCTTTGTCATTGCTGGTGAGATTGTCCAGCGTCGCATCGACAACACCGCCGAGCAGTTGGCCGTTGGTGTTGTCCAGATCGCGTGCGGTCAGGTTCAGGGTCGTGTTGCCCTGAATCAGGCCCTGAGTGTTGTCCAGGTCTTCGCTGGCCAGCACGCTGTCATCGGATGAAATCGTGCCTTGGGTATTGTCGAGTTTGCCGCGACTGGTGAGCCCAAGTGTTTTACCGGTCAGGCTGGCATTGCGGTTGTCGATGCGCTGGGCCGCGACGTTCAAATGCTTCGATGCCTGCACCTTGCCGTCGTGGTTGTCGAGATCCTGATCCAGCGTCAGATCAACATTGCCGTTTTCGGCACTGATGACACCCTTGCTGCTGTTGTCCAGCCGAGTGCCGGTGATCCGAATCGAATCGGCGGCCAACGTACCGCCCTGATTGAGCAGCTCCGCACCCGATACGACGAGGTCGGTCTTTGCCTGGATCTTGCCTTTGCCGTTGTCCAGACGCTCGAGGGCAACGACTTTGGTGTCGCTTTGGCTTGCAGCAATCAGGCCGCCAGCGTTATTGAGTTGTCGGGTATCGATATCCAGACGTCCGGCGATGATCTTGCCGTCGTCGTTGTGCAGCGCCCGCGCATTGAGTTTCAAACTACCGCCGGCGATTTCAATCCGGCCTTTGCGGTTGTCCAGATTATCAACGGAGAGCGTTGCCGCCTGGCCATCGGCGAAGCGGATCAAGCCGCTGAGGTTGACGATGGCCGGGACGTTGAAAGCAAGACTGGTTTCGCCGTAGATCCGTGCGTCAGTACCTTGGTTGACCAGGCGAGTGGCGCTCAGCGCGACATTTTTGGCCTGGACGATACCGTTCTGGTTATCGAATCCGCCGGCGGCACTGGCGCTCAACGAACGACTGGCCAACACACTGCCACGGTTGCTCACGGTGCCGCTGTTGAGGGTGAGATCGCCATTGCTGTTGCGGCTGTTGTCCGCATTCACCCCGGCCTCGATCACGCCGGAATTGACCAGTTTGCCGCCACTGGTCAGGCGAACGCTGTCCCTGGCGGCAAGGCTTTGCTGGTTGACCAGATCCTGTGCGGTTTGCACCGCCAGTTGCGTGCCCGCGTAAACGGACTGCTGGGCTTCGAGACCCTTGGCTTTGATGTCGACCGCATTGCTGGCCGTGACTTTGGCCAGCGTCAGTTGGCCATTGGCGTCGATCTGGATATCGCCTGCGCTCGCCGCCAGTTCGCCTGCCAGTTTTACGCCGACACCGGCCTCGGTCCCGACCAGTTTGATTGCCCCGGCGTACATCCCGCCGAGTGCCGAAGAGTCGATCGCCAGCTGCGGCTTGGCGCTGCCGTCATCGGCACGCGCGGTGGCGTTGAGCGTTTCGGCGTTTACATCGTTGCGACCGGTGGTGATGTTCAGGCGTTTGGCGTGAATCTGCGCGTTGATCTGCGCACTGCGGGTGATGATTTCGAAGCTGTCGACAGCGCTGGCGTCCAGACCTTTGCCATCGATGGAAACGCTGCCCTGATCGACCTGGAAACGATCCAGCCGACCCGCGCCATCGAGTACCGGTTTACCGGTGGTGAGGGTGACGCGTGGTGTATTGATGAAGCCGCAACCGTTACAGCTGATGCCGTACGGGTTGGCGACGATCACCCGCGCTGACTGCCCCGCCACTTCGGTATACCCGCGTAACTGGCTCGGACTGCCACCGTTGACTTCGTTGAGGATGGTTTGCGCAGCTGCTGCGCGCAGATTCGGGTTACCGAGAATGATCCCGCCCATCTGCGTCAGCTGAGTTCGACTGGTCGCGTTGTTGAGGATCAGGCCTTGGGCGTCGACGTTGTAATCGTGGAACTGGTTGTGCGACAGCCCTGCGCCGTTGGGCGTGGCAATGTTGATGATCGGCACGCCGTTGCCCGCCCGGTCGAGCGTGGTGCCGGGCGCGCTGACCACAATACCGTCTGCCTGCGCCCACATCGGCTGCCAGAACATGACGTTGGCCAGCAGGAACGCCAGGCCGCGTTTGGGCATGCCCCAGAAGTGTTCACGGTTTTTTACGGCAGCAGAAGGCTGACTGGCCAGAAAGGCCAGTTGGCGGAAGTCCATAGCAGAATCTCGGAAAGGGCAAAAACTAGAGGAAGAAATCCACGCGGAAATAGATCGGCGCTTCGCGCTCGGTCAGCACGTCAGGGCGTTCCAGGGAATGGGCAAAAGTCACACTTGCTGCCACGTGTTCGCCACGCGCAAACAACTCCAGCGAGTTGCTCGACATGCGCCCGTGTTGCTCGCCGTTGTAACGGTCGCCACGGATCACGCCCTGGTCGTAGCCGAGGCTGGTGCCGTATTCGGCGAACACCGGGCGCAGCCATTCGGCGTTGATCGGGCGCGACCAGCGCAGGTCGTTGCGCCAGTAGCCGCCGCTGTCGCCAGACAGCGATTGATCCTTGTAGCCACGGATCGAAGACGACCCGCCGAGGCTGGTGCGCTGCGGGCTGAACAGCACGTCTTCGCTGCGCTGGCCGGTCATCAGGCTGCTGAAGCTGAAGGACTCGCCCCACACTTTGAATGGCTGCAGATAGCTCAGGGTTGCGGTGTATTTGCGGTAGCGCGCGTCAGGCTCGCCGGGGCCTGGATCGTGACTGCCCTGAGCGTCGAATGCACCGATACCTTCCTGCATGCCGGCGTCGAAGTTGACGAAGGCGCTGCCGATCCGCCGCCCATGGTTGAAGCCGAACTGTGCTTCGCTGATGCGGTTGCTGCTCAGCTTGAGCTTGCTGTCTTCGATGAAATTGTTGGTGCGCAGATACGACAGACCGGCGCTGAGAGAGGTCTTGCTGACCGAGTCGCGATGGATCACCCGCTCGGCGCGCAACTGATGGTTCTCGCTGTCGCCGGTCTGCTTGAAGTTGTAGCCGTTGGCAGCGATCTGCGAGCGGTACTCACTCTGGCTGTAGGTGTAGCTGAAGTTCCACCAGCCCCACGGCAGGTTGTAGTTGAGCATGGCGTTGTTGGAGGTGTGCTGATGATCGGTCATTGCGTCATGACCGCCGCGCAGACTCAATTGGTCGGCCAGGCCCAGCGGGCTGTCCCAGTCGAATGTCGTGCCCCACTGCTGCTCGCCGGTGCTGCGCTGGCCGTCGTTGCTGCGCGACAGCCCTGCGCGCCAGGGCTTTTGCGGAGTATTGGTGACCAGCACCTCACTGCCGCCAACGTTCTTGCCCGGCGAAAGCTCCATTTTTGCCTGATTGGACGGCAGACGATTGAGCTGATCGACCATCTGCTCGATCTCGCGCAGGTTCACCAACTCGCCGGCCTTGCCGGGAAACGCCATCGACAACTCACGCTCCGAAAGCTTGCTGTTGTCGGCGCCTTTCAAGCCCTCGAGTTTGCCTTCGACCACCAGTACTTTCAGGTGCCCGCCGGACAGGTCCTGTTGCGGCAAGTAGGCACGACTGGTGACCAATCCCTTCTCGATGTAGTGGTCGGTGATGACTTTCAGCAACTCGTTGAGCTGTGGCACGCCCAGGCACTGGCCGATGTAGGGCTTGAGCAGGCGAGTCCTGTCACTCTGCGACAGGCTGTCGGCGCCTTTGAGCTCGATGTCGTTGATCTGAAAGCAACGCGTGTCGGCGGGGGCTTCCGGCTGCGCCGGCTTGGCCTCTTTGCCGGGTAGATCCTTGAGCTCTTCGAGCCGGCGCTGCTGCTCTTCGAGCAGACGGTTCTGGCGTTCGCGAATCAGGTCGGTTTCACCGGGGGTGGGTGCTGCAAGTGCGGTTTGGAGCGGAGAAAGGCATAGCAAAGCCAGGCACAACCTCGCCACGAGGGCGGGTGAGGACATGTTCGATCCCTCGAGACGGAAAGCGATATCAGAATAGTGGCGCCATGTTAAAGTGCCACTATTCTGACGTCAATTTAAGGATTCACCGAAATAGTGTGGCCGACGAGCGGCATCGGTGAAATCGTCCGACTCCGACAGAGATGCAGGATGTTTCGTAGATCAACCAAGGAAAAACGGTCACCAAATCAGAGAACGTTCCGAAAAACGAAACATCCGACAGACCCCGCCGACTTCACCTCAGTGCTCAACAGCCCGTTTCGTCGCTACTTCGTCCGGTGCCAGAACTCGACCATCGGCTGACCGCAACTCAAGCTTGCGAATCGGTTGCCCCTTCTGCGCATCCACCATCACCGACCCCGCCTCACCCGGCTCGAACATGAACTCCCCCCCCCACTGCGACAACGCAACGATCACGGTTTGCAAGGCCCGGCCCTTTTCAGTCAGCACGTACTCCTTGTAGGCGCTGCCATCGGACGCCGGCGCCAGGCGCAGGATGTCGCGCTCCACCAGCCCTTTGAGCCGGGTGCTCAACATGTTCTTGGCGATTTCCAGGCTCTTCTCGAAATCGCTGAAACGACTGATGCCTTCCAGCGCGTCGCGGATGATCAGCAGCGACCACCAGTCACCGATCAGGTCCAGCGTCCGGGCAACCGGGCAGATGTTGCCCTCCAGGCTTTTGCGTTTCATTCAGCGCTCTCCAGCAAAACGGTCATCAAATCGTGGTTGCATCTTACAACTCTGACGCCCGCAGGCGTCTACGCTGATTGGCTGGCGAAACTTAGCACCTGCGTACAAGTAGACCAGACGCTTAACCGCGATAGTCAGCGATGCCATCCCGGCAACCACACACGCCCCGACACAAGGAGTTTTCATGAGCACGTTCAAGACCCAAGACGGCACCGAGATCTATTTCAAGGACTGGGGCAGCGGCAAGCCCGTTCTGTTCAGCCACGGCTGGCCGCTGGACGCCGACATGTGGGAATACCAGATGGAGTACCTGAGCAGCCGCGGCTACCGCACCATCGCCTTCGACCGCCGTGGTTTCGGACGCTCCGAGCAGCCGTGGACCGGCTACGACTACGACACCTTCGCCGATGACATCGCGCAGTTGATCGAGCACCTGGATCTGCGTGACGTGACCCTGGTCGGCTTCTCCATGGGCGGCGGCGATGTCAGCCGTTACATCGCGCGCCACGGCAGCGAGCGTGTCGCCGGGCTGGTGTTGCTGGGCGCGGTAACGCCGCTGTTCGGCAAGAAACCGGACTTCGCCGAGGGCGTCGACAAGTCGGTATTCGACGGGATCAAGGCGGGTCTTTTGAAGGATCGCGCGCAGTTCATCGCTGACTTCAACACGCCGTTCTATGGCCTCGATAAAGGTCAGAAAGTTTCGGACGGCGTGCTGACACAAACCCTGAACATCGCCCTGCTGGCCTCGCTCAAAGGCACCGTGGATTGCGTCACCGCGTTCTCGGAAACCGACTTCCGTCCTGACATGGCGAAAATCGATGTACCGACCCTGGTGATCCATGGTGACGGCGACGTCATCGTGCCATTCGAGACCACCGGCAAACGCGCCGCCGAGCAGATCAAGGGTGCCGAGCTCAAGGTTTATGCCGGTGCGCCGCACGGTTTTGCCGTGACCCATGCTCAGGCACTGAACGAAGACCTGCTGGCGTTCCTCAACCGTTGAGTTCGATGTAAATCGAGCGCCATCTGAAAAGGGCCGTCGACACACCTGCCGATGGCCCTTTTTTCCATGCCCCGGATTTCGGCGAAAGGGCCAAGCCCCGTGTTTACGGGGCTTTCAGGCCTCTGCATCACGTTTTTATCTTCACATGCCAGCTTAATAATATTTTACCGATAACCACCCCCTCCCTAGTCTGATCCCAAGCACAGAGAACAGGTCGACAGCGACCTGAATCCAACGGCCTCGTGAGAAGGGATCAGAGATGACCACTGAAATAATAAAAACAGACACGCTTGTTGTCGGCGCCGGTCAAGCGGGTGTGGCCATGAGTGAACACCTGAGCAAACTCGGTGTGCCGCACCTGGTGCTGGAGCGCAACCGCATTGCCGAACGCTGGCGCACCGGGCGCTGGGATTCGCTGGTGGCCAACGGCCCGGCGTGGCACGACCGCTTTCCGGGGATGGAATTCGATGATGTCGATCCGGACGGTTTCGCCCACAAGGAACGCGTCGCCGACTACTTCGAAGCCTATGCGAAGAAATTCAATGCGCCGATCCGCACCGGCGTCGATGTGAAAAGCGTGGTGCGCAATGTCGGGCGTCCGGGCTTCACCGTCGATACCTCCGAGGGCGTGATCGAAGCGGCCCGCGTCGTCGCCGCCACCGGCCCGTTCCAGCGTCCGGTGATCCCGGCGATTGCGCCGAAAGATGAGCGTCTGCTGCAGATCCACTCGGCCGACTATCGCAACCCGCAGCAACTGCCGGCCGGCGCAGTGCTGGTGGTCGGTGCCGGTTCGTCGGGCGTACAGATCGCCGATGAGTTGCAGCGCTCGGGCAAGCAGGTTTACCTCTCGGTCGGCGCCCACGACCGCCCTCCCCGCGCTTACCGCAACCGTGATTTCTGCTGGTGGCTGGGCGTGCTCGGCGAGTGGGATCAAGCCGCGATGAAACCCGGCCGCGAGCACGTGACCATCGCCGTCAGCGGCGCCCACGGTGGCCGCACCATCGACTTCCGTGGCCTGGCCCATCGCGGCATGACCCTGGTCGGCGTCACCGAATCGTTCAGCAACGGCGTGGTGACCTTCAAACAGGACCTGCGCGACAACCTCAAGCGCGGCGACGAGAACTACCTCGCGCTGCTGGATGCCGCCGACGCCTACATCGAACGCAACGGTCTGGATCTGCCACTGGAACCGGAAGCCCGAGAAACTTATCCGGATCCTGAATGCGTGAAAAACCCGCTGGCCGATCTCGATCTGGCCGCCGCCGGCATCACCTCGATCATCTGGGCCACCGGGTTTGCCGTGGACTATTCCTGGCTGAAAGTCGCCGCGTTCGATGACAACGGCAAGCCGCAGCATCAGCGCGGCGTGTCCAGCGAAGCGGGCGTGTATTTCCTCGGTCTGCCGTGGCAGTCGCGACGCGGTTCTTCGTTCATCTGGGGCGTGTGGCACGACGCCAAGCACGTGGCCGATCACATCGCCACCCAGCGCAAATACCTGGCCTATCGCGATGCCGAACAACGCGAAGCCGCGCTGCACAACCACGCTGTCGACACCGTCGACGCTTGATTTCCCTCTTCAATCCCGGCGTCCGTCGCGCCGGGTCCGATTTCGTCAGGAGCCGCACATGAGTCAGCCAACCCACACCCGCATCCGCATGTTCAACACCAAGGACACCTACCCGAACCAGACCCTGGACAACGACCTGTGCCAGGCCGTGCGCGCCGGCAACACCGTGTATGTGCGTGGTCAGGTCGGGACCAATTTCGAGGGCGAACTGGTCGGCCTCGGCGACCCGCGCGCGCAGACCGAACAGGCCATGCGCAACGTCAAGCAACTGCTCGAAGAGGCCGGCAGCGACCTCAGCCACATCGTCAAGACCACCACTTACCTGATCGACCCGCGCTACCGCGAGCCGGTGTATCAGGAAGTTGGCAAATGGCTGAAGGGTGTTTTTCCGATCTCCACCGGACTGGTGGTGTCGGCACTGGGCCAGCCGCAATGGCTGATGGAAATTGATGTGGTTGCGGTGATTCCCGAGTAATTCGACCTTAGCGAAAGGAGGCCACACATGACATTTTCCATCGCCGCCCGTTGCCCCGAAACCGGTCAGTTCGGCATCGCCATCAGCTCCTCCAGCATCGCCGTCGGCGCCCGCTGCCCGTGGCTGTTGCCGGGTGTTGGTGCGGTGTCGAGCCAGAACATCACTCTGCCGTCCCTCGGCCCGGAAGTGCTTGCCCTGATGGAACAAGGCCTGGCGCCCGAGGCGGCGCTGGACAAGGTGCTGACCCGCAACGGCTACAGTCAGTACCGGCAGATCACGGCGATCAACCACCTCGGCCAGACCGCGCATTTCAGCGGCGCGCAGACCTTGGGCGTGCACAACGCCGTGTCGGGCGAGCAATGCGTGGCGGCGGGCAACATGTTGGCCGGGCGCTCGGTGATCGAAGCCATGGTCAGCGCGTTCGAAGAAGGCGAAGGCCAGTTGGCCGATCGCCTGATCAAGGCCTTGCACGCCGCTCAGGCCTTGGGCGGTGAAGCGGGCCCGGTGCATTCGGCAGCCGTGGTCGTGGTCGGCGAGTTGACCTGGCCCATCGTCAACCTGCGGGTGGACTGGGCCGATGAAGACCCGATCGGCCAACTGCAAAAACTGTGGGACGCCTATCGCCCACAGCTTCAGGACTACATCGACCGCGCCCTCGATCCGGCAAAGGCGCCGGGTTATGGAGTTGCCGGAGACGACCGATGAGCGACAGCGTCGCGTTGCTCAAGACGCTGGTGGGGTTCGACACCACCAGCCGCGAGTCCAACCTGCATTTGATCGACTTCGTACGCAGCTATCTCGAAGGTTTCGATGTGCCGTGCGAGCTGATCTACAACGATGAGCGCAGCAAGGCCAATCTGTTCGCCACGATTGGCCCGGCCGATCAGCCGGGCATCGTGCTGTCGGGACACACCGATGTGGTGCCCGTCGATGGCCAGCCATGGACGCTACCGCCGTTCGAACTGAGCGAACGCGACGGCAAGCTTTACGGTCGCGGCACCGCGGACATGAAGGGCTACATCGCCTGCGTGCTCGCGTTGGTGCCGTCGTTGATCGAAGCACCGCTGCGTATGCCGGTGCACATTGCTTTGTCCTATGACGAAGAGGTCGGTTGCCTCGGCGTGCGTTCGCTGCTCAAGGTGCTGGAGCCGCGTCCGGTCAAACCGCTGTTGTGCATCATCGGCGAACCGACCGAACTCAAACCGGTACTCGGGCACAAGGGCAAACTGGCCATGCGCTGCGATGTCCAGGGTCATGCCTGTCACTCGGCTTACGCGCCACTTGGGGTCAACGCCATCGAATGCGCCGCCGAGCTGATCGGCGAGCTGGGACGCATCGGTCGGCAGCTCAAGGATGAACACCTCGACCCGCGTTTCGACCCGCCGTATTCCACCGTGCAAACCGGCGTGATCAGCGGCGGCAAGGCGCTGAACATTGTCCCCGCCGATTGCCGTTTCGACTTCGAAATCCGCGCCCTGCCCTCGCAGGATCCGGCGGTCGTTGCGCAGCAACTCAAGGCCTACGCCGAGCAGCAAATGCTGCCGCGCATGCGGGCGGTCAGCGAGCAGAGCGATATCCGTTTCAGTGAATTGTCAGCCTATCCGGGGCTGGCCACCGATGCCCGAAGCCAGGCTGCGCAATTGATCGCCACATTCTGTGGCTCGGACGATTTCGGCACCGTGGCGTTTGGGACCGAAGGCGGCTTGTTCGACGCAGTGGGGATTCCCACGGTGGTGTGCGGTCCCGGCAGCATGGATCAGGGTCACAAGCCGGACGAGTTCGTCAGCGTCGATCAGCTCACGGCCTGCGATGAGATGCTGCAACGAATGCTGGCGTCAATTCGCCTTTGACACCTGCCCCATGCTGGGGGGGCGGACTTGGTCCGGGCGGCGCTCCGATGATGGGGTCAGATCAGTCTCTGCTTATGTTGAGGCTGATGGCCTCTTCGCGGGCAAGCCCGCTCCCACAGTAATCCAGCGACTGGCACAGATTTTCGATGTGCCGCCACCGACAGACAGCTGCTCCTGGGGAGGTCGGCTGCGTTCGCGCTTGCATGCACGAAAGACCCGAAACAGAGCGGTTACGACAGAAAAAAGAAGCTCGTTTTTTTAACGCCTGAAGCAACAAAACTACTAATTTATCTCTGCCCTTTCCTTGCCCATGATCAACCCCAACAAGAAATGCGCCGTCCGTGCCGGCGCTCACTGAAGTACGTCCACGTACTCGTCCTTGCCTTGGAGTTCGTCATGGCCACCCCTGCATCAACGTCCGCACCGCTCATTGAAAAACACACGATCGGCTACGTGCCGCCCGAAGATCGCCACGGAAAGGTTCGGGATCTGTTCACCCTCTGGTTCGGCGGCAACATCGCGCCGTTGCCCATCGTCACTGGCGCCTTGGGCGTGCAACTGTTTCACCTGAATCTGGTGTGGGGCATCGTCGCCATTCTGGTCGGCCATCTGGTCGGCGGTGTGCTGATGGCGCTGCACTCGGCGCAAGGCCCGCAGATGGGCATCCCGCAGATGATCCAGAGCCGTGCGCAGTTCGGCTCGCTCGGCGCACTGCTGGTGGTGTTGATTGCCGGCGTCATGTACATCGGCTTCTTCGCCTCCAACATCGTGCTCGCCGGCAAATCCCTGCATGGCGTGGTCGACAGCGTTCCGGTGCCGGTCGGCATCGTCATCGGCGCGCTGGGTTCGGGGATCATCGGCATCATCGGCTACCGCTTCATCCACGTGCTCAACCGCATCGGCACCTGGGTCCTGGGGATCGGCATCGTGGTCGGCTTCGGCTACATCCTCACCCACATCCAGACCGATGATTTCCTCACTCGCGGCAGCTTCAACCTCTCGGGCTGGCTCGCCACCGTGTCGCTGGCGGCGCTGTGGCAGATCGCGTTTGCGCCTTACGTGTCGGACTACTCGCGCTACCTGCCGGCGAATGTGCCAGTGGCGGCGACCTTCTGGACGACTTATCTGGGTTCGGCGCTGGGTTCGAGTCTGTCGTTCGTGTTCGGCGCCGTCGCCGTGCTGGCAACGCCAGTGGGCTTGGACACCATGGACGCGGTGAAACTCGCCACCGGCGCCATCGGCCCGCTGATGCTGGTGCTGTTCCTGCTCAGCGTCATCAGCCACAACGCCCTCAACCTGTATGGCGCGGTGCTGTCGCTGATCACCCTGGTGCAAACCTTCGCCTACCGCTGGATTCCGACCGCCAAGAGCCGCGCAGTGATTTCGATCATCGTGCTGCTGGCCTGCTGCTTCGCTGCGGTCGGCGCTTCGACGGACTTCATCGGCCACTTCGTCGACATGGTGCTGGTATTGTTGGTCGTGCTGGTGCCGTGGACCGCGATCAACCTGATCGACTTCTACGCCATCCACAAAGGCCAGTACGACATCGGCTCGATTTTCCAGGTCGATGGCGGCATCTACGGCCGTTACAACCCGCAGGCCTTGCTGGCTTACGCGATCGGCATCGCGGTGCAGATTCCGTTCATGAACACGCCGCTGTACGTCGGGCCGGTGTCGGCGCACATCAACGGCGCGGACCTGTCCTGGCTGGTTGGCCTGCTGGTGACCTCGCCGCTGTATTTCTGGCTGGCGACTCGTGACAGTGCTTATCGTCGGCGGCTGACTTGCGGAAAACTGGCGAACAATCTGTAAGTCATCCGTTTTGCGCTGACACGCGAAGGCCCTCGCAAATGAGGGCCTTTTTTTGTTTTGGATGGAGCCGTCTATTTCGTTTTGAACGCCTCACGCCGCGCCTGCCGTTCGGCGGCGTACGCCTCTTGCGGCTGGCTGATCAGATCCTCACGACGCAACACTTCGCCGCAGTGATCGCACACCGGCCCAAGGCCCGCGCTGTGATTGCAGTTCTTGTGGGTCATGTTCACCGCCAGCCCCTCCTCCGGCGATTTGCACCAGGTCTCGCCCCAGGCGCGCAACGCAATTATCACCGGGTAAAACGCCTCGCCCTTCGCGGTGAGGTGGTACTCGTAGCGTTTCGGCCGCTCGTTGTACAAGCGACGCTCGACCAACCCGTCGGCCTCGAGGCTTTTCAGACGGGCGGCGACCATCTGCGGCGTACCGCCGGTCTGGACCAGGATCTCGTCGTAGCGATGGCTGCCCATGAACAATTCGCGCAAAACCAGCACCGTCCAGCGGTCGCCGACGATCGCCTCGGCCCGGGAAATCGGGCACAGCGTGTCGGGAAGACTATCGTTTACAGCCATCAGGGCTTGCCTCTTTCACAGTTACTATGATTATCATATTGACACGATGCGGGAACAAGCCCTGAGCATCGATCACTCTCATTGCCGGAGTCCATCGTCATGTCGAAACCTCTCTATCCGCTCGACAGAACCGCCTACCTGCTGGTCGATCCGTACAACGATTTTCTCTCCGAGGGCGGCAAGATCTTTCCGCTGCTCAAACCGATGGCCGAGCAGAACGGCCTGCTCGACAACCTGCGCAAACTCGATCGCGCCGTGCGGGCCCTGCCGATTCCGGTCGTCATCGTACCGCATCACCGCTGGGTAAAAGGTGACTACGAGAACTGGGATCACCCCACCCCGACCCAACAAAAGATCATGCACATGCACCACTTTGCGCGCGGCGAATGGGGCGGTGAATGGCACCCGGATTTCGCACCGAAGGATGGCGACATCGTGGTTCAGGAACACTGGGGCTCCAGCGGTTTCGCCAACACCGACCTGGATTTTCGTCTGAAACAGCAAGGCATCACCCATGTGATCATCGTCGGCCTGCTGGCCAACACCTGCATCGAAGCCACCGCCCGTTACGCGTCGGAACTCGGCTACCACGTCACGCTGGTGCGCGATGCGACCGCTGCGTTCAAAGAGGAAATGATGCACGCCGCCCACGAACTCAACGGCCCGACGTTCGCCCATGTGATCACCACCACGGACGAACTGATCGCCAACCTTCAGTCGCAGGGTGAAGCGAAATGAATCTGACCGGACATCTGCTGATCGGCGCCGCTGACGTGTCCGCCACCGAAGGCACGATGAAAGCACTGAACCCGGCAACCAACCAATTGCTCGAACCGGAATTCGCCCTCGGCGGTGCGGCGCAGATCGATCAGGCGGCAACCCTCGCCGATGCGGCCTTCGACAGCTACAGCCACACTTCGCTGACCGAACGTGCGGCGTTTCTCGACAGCATCGCCGACAACCTCGACGCCGTACGCGAAGAACTGGCTGCCCGCGCCGCACTGGAAACCGGCCTGCCCCAGGCACAACTGGAGGGCGAAGCCGCCAAGGCCGCCACCCAGTTCCGCCAGTTCGCCGACGTGGTGCGCAAGGGTCGCTTCCTGCAATTGGCGATCGACCCGGCGCAACCCGATCGCCAGCCGCGACCACGGATGGATCATCGCCTGCAAAAAATCGCCATCGGCCCGGTGGCGATCTTCGGTGCGAGCAATTTTCCGATCTCCTATTCGGTGGCCGGCGGCGACACTGCGTCGGCACTTGCGGCCGGTGCGACGGTGATTCTCAAGGCGCATAACGCACATCCCGGTGCATCGGAAATTCAGGCGCGCGCCATCCGCAAAGCGGTGCAGGCGCATGGTTTGCATGAAGGGGTTTTCTCCATGGTGCGCGGTGGTAGTAACGCGATCGGTGAAGCGCTGGTCGATCATCCTTTGATTAAAGCGGTGACCTTCACCGGTTCAGAGGTGGGCGGTATGGCGCTTTATCGTCGCGCGCAATTACGGCCTGATCCGATCCCGGTGTTCACCGAAATGACCAGCGTCAACCCGACCTTCATTTTGCCCGCCGCGCTGGCCGCGCGTGGCAGTGAGATCGGCGATGGTTTTGTCGAGCGAATGCTGGTGAATGTCGGGCAAGCCTGCTTGTGCCCGTCGATCCTGATCGCGGTCGAGAGCGAAGGTCTGCAAGCGTTGCGCAGCGCCATGATCAAGCGGGTCAGTGAAGCGCCGGCGCGTACGATGCTGACGCCGGGGATTCACGGTTCATACGTCAAAGGGCTGGTGGCAATGGAACGCGTGGGGGCGAATCTGGTGGCGGTCGGCGCGCCGTCGGATGGCCAGTTTGAGGGCCGCTCGGCGTTTCTGGAAGTCAGTGGCCAGCGTTTCCTCAGTGAGCCTGCGCTGGCCCATGAAGTGTTCGGCCCGGCTGCACTGCTGGTGACGGTCAACGATGAGGAAGAGTTGCTGGCAATTGCCCGTTCGTTCAAGGGTCAGTTGAGCGCAGCCATTCACCTTGAAGACCGCGATCTGGATCTGGCCCGGCGTCTGCTGCCGATCCTCGAACGCCGCACCGGACGCATCGTGGTCAACGCCTTCGCCCATCCGCAGGAAGTGACCTTCGCCACGATGCACGGCGGGCCGTTCCCGGCCACCTCGGACAGTCGCTTCACCTCGGTCGGCATGAGCTCGATCGAGCGCTTTTTGCGGCCGGTGGCGTATCAGGGGTTTCCCGATGCCTTGCTGCCGGAGGTATTGCGCGACGCCAATCCACTCGACCTGCCCCGCAGCATCGACGGGCAATGAAAAATGCCCGGTTCGGCGGGTCACCGAACCGGGCACTTTTTTCAATCAAATGAACAGATCTTCAGGGGAACGCCCCGGACCCCAAGCATCAATTCTCTTCTGCACGCACCACACCGCGCTCCTCCAGCAAACGCACAAACATACTCAGACTGCGCGAAACCGTACCCCGCCGCCACACCAGCCACGTCGTCAAATAGCGAAAATCCGCCGCCAGCGGCCACACGCTCACCGTCGCGCAGCCGGGCATGCTCTGCAGCATGCTGCGCGGCATCAACGCCAGACCGGCGCCCGCGCTGACGCAGGCGAGCATGCCGTGATAGGACTCCATTTCGAAAATCTTGCCGGGCACGGCAGCGTCGGTGCTGAACCATTTTTCGAAGTGATGGCGATAGGAGCAGTTCGAGCGGAACGCATAGATGTTCTCGCCGTTCACGTCTGCTGCGCGCTGGATCGGCCCGTGCTGAAGCGGCGAGATGATGACCATTTCCTCTTCGAATGCCGGGATGCCTTCCAGCGCCGGGTGCAGGATCGGGCCGTCGACGAACGCAGCCGCCAGACGCCCGGAAAGCACACCGTCGATCATCGTCCCGGACGGACCGGTCGACAGGTCCAGATCGACCTTGGGGTGTTGCTGGTTGTAGGTCGCGAGCAAACCGGGAATCCGCACAGCCGCCGTACTTTCCAGCGAGCCCAGCGGGAACGCGCCTTGCGGTTCCTCGCCGGCCACCGTGGCGCGGGCTTCCTGGACCAGGTCGAGAATGCGTCGCGCGTATTCAAGAAAACTCCAGCCGGCCGGCGACAGGCGCAAACGGCTTTTCTCGCGGATGAACAGGTCGACGCCCAGATCTTCCTCCAACTGCTTGATGCGCGTCGTCAGGTTCGACGGCACGCGATGGATCTGCGCCGCCGCCGCGCTGATGCTGCCGTGTTCTGCAACGGCCTTGAAGATTTCCAGTTGCACCAGATCCACACTCATTCTCCAATCGTGAAAGAAACGCTCTTTATTATTCAGTTTCCAGAAACCAAACGCCACCCTACTCTGAGCGCATCCACTGACCTCGCAGGACGACGCCATGAGCCCGATTTCCAGCCAGACCCACGCCATCTCGATCAATCCCGCTACCGGCGAGCAGATCGGTCATTACGCTTTCGAATCCGCCGAAGCCCTCGACGCTGCGCTGACCCGCGCCGCATTCGGTTTCAACAAATGGAAACGCAAACCGCTGCAGGATCGCTCCCGCGCCCTGACCGCGCTGGCCGGGGCCCTGCGGGACAGCAGCGAAGCCATGGCGACCATGATCACCCGGGAAATGGGCAAGCCGATCGCCCAGGCCCGTGGCGAAATCGAGAAATGCGCCAAGCTCTGCGAGTGGTACGCCGAACACGGCCCGGCCATGCTCAACGCTGAAGCGACGCTGGTCGAAGGCGGCAAGGCGCGCATCGAGTATCGCCCACTCGGCCCGATCCTCGCCGTGATGCCGTGGAACTTCCCGATCTGGCAAGTGCTGCGCGGTGCGGTCCCGGCGCTGATCGCCGGCAACACCTACGTGCTCAAGCATGCGCCGAACGTGATGGGCAGCGCCTATCTGTTGCGCGATGCCTTCACCCGCGCCGGTTTCGCCGATGGCGTGTTCGAAGTGATCAACGTCACACCGGAAGGCGTGTCCAGCGCCATTGCCGACCCGCGCATTGCCGCCGTAACCCTGACCGGCAGCGTCCGCGCCGGCATGGCCATTGGCGCACAGGCCGGTGCCGCGCTGAAGAAATGCGTGCTGGAGCTGGGCGGTTCCGATCCGTTCATCGTGCTCAATGACGCCGATATCGACGAAGCCGTGCAAGCAGCAGTCATCGGTCGTTACCAGAACTCAGGGCAAGTCTGCGCCGCCGCCAAACGCCTGATCATCGAAGAAGGCGTGGTCGAAGAGTTCACCCGCAAATTCGTCGAAGCCACCCGTCAGCTGAAGATGGGTGACCCGTTGTCCGCCGACAACTACATCGGCCCGATGGCCCGTTTCGATCTGCGCGACGAACTCGATCAACAAGTGCGCGACACCCTCGAAGAAGGCGCCACCCTGCTGCTCGGTGGCGGCAAGGCCCAAGGCCCCGGCAATTACTACGAACCGACCGTGCTGGCCGATGTCACCGACCGCATGACCTCGTTCAAACAGGAACTGTTCGGCCCGGTGGCCTCGATCATCACCGCCCGCGATTGCGCTCACGCCGTGGCCCTGGCCAACGACAGCGAGTTCGGTCTGACCGCCACGATCTACACCGCCAACATCGCTCTGGCTCAGCAACTGACCAGCGAACTGGAAACCGGCGGCGTGTTCATCAACGGTTACTCCGCCAGCGACCCGCGCGTGACCTTCGGCGGCGTGAAGAAAAGCGGTTTCGGCCGTGAGCTGTCGCACTTCGGCGTGCGCGAGTTCTGCAATGCGCAGACGGTGTGGCTGGATCGCCGCTGATCCGGTCGATCCGATAAACCCTGTGGGAGATTCTATGTTGCAGGGGAACCCTGCAACCTTAAATTGGGTTGGTATTCGCTCTGATTTTTCATGAGGGCGAATGCCACCCGGCAAAGCTTA
>NZ_NEII01000016.1:0-110650 GCF_002112685.1 Pseudomonas sp. R15(2017) | reverse complement strand
CGAGTTGCCGGTGTCGACGACGATGCGCGTTTCCTTGCACCAGTCTTCGGAATCGTTGTCTGCAAAATCTCTGACGAAGAATGACACCGCCAGCCCTTCGTTCCCGGAGTCACCCGCCGCGAGGATGACGTCCTTGCCGATGTGGATCACGATAGGGTTCTTCAGTGGATCATTGATTTGCTCTTGAGTAACCGGATCCGACGGCACCATGTTGCCGCCCCAGCTCACCCAGATCACGTCGCCGACGGCGATGTCGGGGTAGGGCAGGCTGGAGCCGCTGCCGGGTTTGGCAGTTATCCGGATGTCCACGCCATTTTCGGCGGTGTCCTTGTCGACACCGTCCTGGACAATTTCCGACGGCCTGAACTCCATGTGCAGGTTGGAGTGACCCTGCCCGGGATCGGTGTCCTGGCCGGCGGGGATTTCCAGTTTGACCAAGAGTTTGAGCGGTGGCGTAAAAAGTTCTGGCGCCTGGTTGAAGCGCGTCACCCGATAGGCCAGATCCCACGTACCGCTCTGAAAACGGCCCGGTGCGACGAACAAGGTAGCGCGCTGGGTCAGTTCGGCATCCTGGGTAACGGTTTGCTGATCGACCACGAGGTTGTTGAGCAACAGCTCAACCTTGTCGGCCAGACTTTTGTTTGACCAGACCGGGATCTGCACTTTCATGCCCAGAGTAGGGAAGTTGAGCAGTGCGGCGGCGCGGTTGATGGCCCATTCTCCGTTCGGCAGCTGCTTGGCGCCGGGAAGGTCAGGGTCGAGCAGTGCGAGCGTGCCGATGGCTTTTTTTGGTTGGACGAGCATGGCGAGAACTCCTGCCGAAGGGTGTGGGCGATGGAGTGATTGAGCGACCAGACGGATGCTTTGGCTACTGTCAGATCTGACAGGGGGGAGAGGATTTTCGACGGACGGGCTCGCCTGGGAACTCGCTTTCAGTCATGCCGCCATAAAGCTGCAAGTGAAATGATAAAAACCCGCCGTCCCGATCAAACGGGACGGCAGGTTTTCTTTGATCAGGTTACAGAGGCGCCTCAGCCTTCAACTCCAGACTATCCAACACCCGATTCACCGCCAGTTCCCCCAGCATGATCAGTTGCGCGATCCCCAGCAGCACATGCCGATGCGAGCCATCCACCAGCCCGGCGAAGTCGGTAGCCATGATTTTGGCCGAGGTCAGGGTTTCACAGGCGTCGGCCAGCAATTCTTCGCTGTCGATGCCGAGGGCGATGAGGTAGCGGGTATTGGGTTTGAGCAGCGGTTTTCTGGGGAGCAGCGGATTGAGGTAGTGGTCGAGGGCGAGGTCGGGTCGGTTTCAGGCGGGTTTGGCGTTGGTTTGATCATGGTAAAACTCCCTGATTGATGGAGCTGCCACGGTTCGCTGCGAAACGAAGGGAGGTGACAGCTGTACGCGGGTTCGCAGACCGGGAATCAAGGAACCCGGCATACCCGAAGGTATCCCGCGCACAACCGTCATGACGCGATCAGCCAAAAAGCTGAACGGAAACGACGCTCTGGGCGCCTTGATTGATCCGGGCTGCGAAACCCGATCGCTGATTCGTCAGCGACCGACCCACGATAGAACCCGACCCCAAGGCCCACAAGCCGGCGGATTCTGGCGGATGCGTAGGCCATGGCGCAAGTTCGCGTGGCTTGTCGGACGCATCCTTAAACACCTTTAAACCCAAGCCCCGCCCCGCTCACGGCAGCAACAGATACCCCGCACTCACCGCCAACAGCAACGCCATCACCCGGTTGAACAAGCGCATCCCCGCCGGGTTGCCGAGATAACCGCGCAAGAACGTCCCGGCATACACCCAGCACCCGACCGACAGGTAACAGATCACCAGATACACCGCAGCAAACTGCCACACCAGCCGCGCTTCGCCGTCAGCGACAAACGCGCCCATCCCCGCCACACAAGCCAGCCAGGCCTTGGGGTTGAGCCACTGCATCACCGCGCCGTAGAGCATCGAAGGTGCCCTTCCCGCTTCTCCCGCACTCAACTGCCCGTCATCCATTGCCAGCTTCCAGGCCATGAACAGCAGAAACGCCACCCCGGCCAGTTGCACCACACGGGTCAGAGACGGCCACAGTTCCAGCACTTCATGCAGTCCCAGCCCCATCAACACCAGCAGCAACACAAACCCCAGCGTCGCCCCGGCCACATGCCGTTGGCTGGCGCGAAAACCGAACTGCGCCCCCGAGCTCAACGCCACGATATTCACCGGCCCCGGGGTAATGGACGCGGCCAGGGCAAACGCCGCCATCGACACAATCAGACTCATCGCACACCTGCTTCAAATCGAGGAACAAGGCGCTCACGGTAGCCGGCGCACCGCAGGCGGTATTGAAGGAAATTACCCCCGCTCGCGCAGACCCACTACGCTCTGGCTATGCGATCACTTTTGACCAGGAAGTCTGCCCTCGATGATTCTGATTCTGCTGCCCAGCGCCGATTACGACCCGACCGAAAGCAGCGTGCCCTGGCAGGCGATGCGTAACGCGGGCATCGAAGTTCGTTTTGCCACCCCGCAAGGTTTGCCCGCCCACGCCGACCCACGGTTGGTGAACATCGGTTTCGGCCTGTTGAATTCGATGTTGATGACACGCAAGGCCGATCTGGACAGTTACACGCAGATGATCGAGTCCGAAGCGTTCAGGCAGCCGCTGGCGTATGCCGATGTCGACACGAATCGATTCGATGGTCTGCTGATCCCCGGCGGGCATGCCAAAGGAATGCGCACGCTGTTGGAATCGACGCAGGCCCAGCAGATTGCCCTGCAATTTTTCAAAGCAGAAAAACCCGTGGCGGCGGTCTGTCATGGCGTGCTGTTGCTGGCGAGGACGCTCGACCCCGACACCGGGCGTTCGGCGTTGTTCGGGCGCAAGGTCACGGCGTTGCTCGCGGCCACCATGGAGTTGCCGGCGTGGCTGATGACAGCTGCGTGGCTGGGGCGCTACTACCGCACCTACAAGCAGACCGTCGAAGCGGAAGTTAAAACCGCGCTGGCCAGCAAATCCGACTTCATACGCGGGCCGCTGATCGCCAAACGCGATTGTGCGCAGAAACTGCAATCAGGATTTGTGGTGCGCGACGGCCAACTGCTGACGGCGCGCTGGCCCGGCGACTGCCATCGATTCGCCTCCGAGTGGGTGGCCATGTTGCAGCCACCCGAGCGCTGAATCCGCGTTTCAGTCCAGACGCGGCACGGTGAAGCGGAATTCGCTGCCCTGCCCCGGCTCACTCTCGGCAACGATCTGCCCGCCATGCGCCTCGACGATGCCCTGCGTGATGTACAGACCCAGCCCGGTGCCGGTCGGATTGCCTTCCTTCACCGTCCAGTAACGGTCGAATACGTGCGGCAAGTGATCCTTGGGAATGCCTTCGCCGCTGTCGCGCACCGTGAAAACGATGTCGTCACCGACCGATTTGGCATACACGTCGACCGTGCCCAGGCGCGGAGTGAACTTGATTGCGTTGCCGACCAGATTCGACAGCACCTGAAACAACCGCTCGGGGTCGGCATGAATGCTCAGGTCGGGATCAGCCTCGAACGAGATGCTGATGTCCTTGTCCAGCGCCAGCGGTGCGAGCAGCGATTGCGCCTCTTCGAACATCTGCGCGACATCGAGTTTCTGCGGCGCGATGGTGTAGCGCCCGGCATCGATTTTCGAGGTGTCGAGCAAGTCTTCCAGCAGCGTGTTCATGCGCCCGGCGGCTTGTTGCATGGTGTCGATCGCAGTCGAGATGCGCCGCGAAGTGTGCGGCCCGTCCGAGCTGAACGCCTTCTGCATCATGCCGCACAGCATCGAGATCACGGTCATCGGGTTGCGCAGATCGTGGGAAACCACCGCCACCAGTTCATCACGGGCGCGCACCGCTTCTTGCTCGCGGCGTACTTGGCGGGCCAGATCGTTTTCCAGGGCCGAGCGACGCAAGTCGTTGGCGGCGAACAGATCGCCGTGGCTCCACTTGGTGGAAATCCCGGCCATTTCGACCTTCCAGATTTCGAACGAGGTGCGCGGCCGCAGGCGCAAGCCGGCGTCGGAGTTTTCCAGGTCCAGCGGCTTGCGCGGGTCGCCGCTCCAGTTGATGTTCTCTTTGACTTCGGGGCGGAACCACAGCACGCCGTTGTCCACCGGTTTGGGCAGGCTCATGGCGAGCACGCCGCTGGCGACCTGCTGATAGTGCGCGGCCGGCGGGTAGACGCTGGCCAGGTGATGACTGGCAAACACCGGCTCACCACGCTCCTGCAACCATTTGTGCAGGGCCCGAATTTCTTCAGGCTCCGGGCAGTTGCCGTAACGGTGCAATTGCTTGTCTTCGATGATCGCGATGCCGCCGGCATTGGCCAGCGCCATCAGGACTTGTGGCTGGTTGGCCAGGCCATCGAAGACGTTCTGTGGCGAGTCGATCATCGCCTGATTGAGCAGCGCCAGCGCCTCGACCTTTTCTTCCCGTTGACGGCTGACATCCAGCGCTTCCATCGCGCTGATCTGCAACGACAGCACCTGGCCGATGGTTTGGCACGCGGTGCGCAATTCATGCGGTACATGCAGCGGCTGGCGATTGCCGCAACTGATCAGGCCCCAGAGCTTGTCGCCCTTGAGCAGGGAAATGCTCATCGAGGACAGCACGCCCATGTTTTTCATGTACTGGCAGTGGATCGGCGACACGCTGCGCAACGTGGCGAAGCTCAGGTCCAGCGGGGTCTGGGTGTCCGGGCGCAACTTGGGCACCAGCGGCACCGGTTGGTAGTCCGCGTTCGGAATGATCCGCAGCCAGTTGGTGCGGTACAGCTCGCGGGCTTGCTCGGGGATGTCGGAGGCCGGGAAAAACAGACCGTTGAAGACTTCCATCGACGGATCGGACGCTTCGGCGATGACCTGACCGTGGCCCTCCTCTTCGAAGCGATAAATCAGCACCCGGTCGTAACCGGTCATGGCCTGGATTTCCTTGACGCTGATGTCGTACAGCGCCTGCAGGCTCTGGGCCTTTTGCAGCCGCGCGAGCATCCGTCCCAGGTGGGTTTCGGTACCGGCGACGTTACGCGGCTGGAAGTTTTCGACGTGGATTTCCAGCTCCAGAATCAGCACATCCTGATGCCGGTGCACCAAGCCTTCGAACGCGGTGCCGTTGAGGCGAAAGTGCAGCGGCGGCGCATCGGACAAGGCCGATTGCTGCAAGGCTTCGCGAACCTGCGCGGCATGGGCATCGCCGATCAGGCTTTGCAGTGACTGGCCGATCAGCTCTTGCGCCGGGCGCGCGAGCAAGGTCTCGACGTTGGCGCTGATCTGAATGATCGAAAGGTCCGGCTCGCTCAGGGTCAGCAGCAAACCGTGCGGCTGGATCGCGCCGGGAAAGCGAATAGGCTCGTCGGCGCAGTTGGCCAGCAACTCTTCAAAGGCTTCTTTGTCTTGCGGGTTCATACCAGAACCTCCTGACTTTCGAGCCACTGCTCGAAACAACTGAATGTAGTGTGGGCCGCCGCCACGACCGCTTTACGCTCGTCGGCGTCCATCGGGCGGCTGCCCAGGTATTCGATGAAATCGCGCCAGCGCCGGCCGGTGGCAGCGCCGTAGATGTCCAGAAACGCTGCACCGTTATCCGCGCCAAGGCTCAGGCGTGTGGCGATTTCCCGGCGCAGGATCTGTCCGCCGAGGGTTGCGCCTTCCAGCACGTACAACACGCCCAGGCAGGCGGCGGCGGAATCGATGGCGGGCAACCGGCGGCAGATCGGAAAATCGCCACCATTTGCGCCCAGTGCTTGCAGATCGCGTTGCAGGGTCGGCGCCTTGAGGCGTGAAACCAGATCGAAATCGGCGGGAATCGCGTCGCTGTCCTGCAATGCGCTTTCCAGTGGCTGATAGAAGCCGTAATAGGCGCGCATCAATCGCTCGAAAGCGTGCAGATCAAGGGTATCGGAGAAGAAAGGAAGGCGTTTTTCCAGTGCAATGTGCAGTTCGGCCGTGCCGGCGCGCAAATCTTGCAACACCGGTGGTACATGAACCTCGCGGGCCTTTGCTTGCATGTAGTCGCTCGTACAGTGGGCCGCCTGGGGCCATGGGGGAATGGAGAAGCATGGCGCGAAAGCTTACACGGCAATGGTAGTTTCTGACCCGGTAGATGGGATTCTCTGATGAATTCATCAACCTGTGAAGGGTTAAGAGCTGACCGGACGGCAGAAAGTTCGAAGGAATTCACTGCCGATAGTCGCTGTACCGCGACTCTGGCGCCTGACTGTACGGTTCAGGGCCGCACACCCGCGTGATAAAAATAACGCTCCCGTCACCGGAGCCCGAGCCATGGATATCGCCACCCTCTCCCTGTTCCTGCCCGCCTGTTTCGCCCTGAACATGGCACCGGGGCCGAACAATCTGCTGTCGGTCAGCAACGCCACCCGTTACGGCTACCGGCGCGCCTGCGTGGCCGGGATCGGGCGATTGCTGGCGTTTGCCGGGATGATCGCTCTCGCGGCGGCGGGGCTGGCGGTGGTGCTGCAAACGTCCGAGCTGTTGTTCTATGGGATCAAGATTGTTGGCGCGGGGTATCTGTTGTATCTGGCGTGGCAGCTGTGGCGAGCCAATCCTGCCGCCGAAGACGCCATTGCGGCGCCGGCGAACGGGCTTCTGGCCCTGGCACGTCAGGAGTTTTTAGTGGCTGCGGGAAATCCCAAGGCAATCCTGATCTTCACCGCCTTCCTGCCGCAATTCGTCGACCCGAACCGCGCCATCACCCCGCAGTTCATGCTGCTGGGCGTGCTGTTCCTGCTGCTGGAATGGATCGCTATCAGCGCCTACGCGTACATGGGGCTGCACATGCGCCGCTGGTTCGCCGAGCCGCGCGGCAAACGGATTTTCAACCGTTGCTGCGCGGGGCTGCTGTCGGCAGCGGCTTCGGTGTTGCTGATGGCCAAGCGCGCCTAAGTTTCAGACGGGCCTTTGAGTTCGACCTGATTGCCGTCCGGGTCGAAGCAGTACAGCGACAGGCCGTAGCCCTCGGCGCCAAAACGGGTGGCGGCTTTTTCGACGGTCAGGCCGCAGGCTTGCAAATGACTGACCAGCGCCGCTTCATCGAACGGCTCGATGCGCAGACAGAAGTGATCGACATTGCGCCGTTCGCTGCCGGCAGCGGCGCCACCCTTGCGGCCGATTTCGCCGTCAAGGTCGACCAGATCGATCATCGACGTGCCGGCGCGCAGGTGCACCAGACCGAACTTTTCGTTGCGCTTGACCACTTCGGCGCCGAAGACCCGGTCGTAGAAATCAATACTGCGTTGCATATCGGCAACGCGCAGCACGATGTGATCGATGTGGTGAATCGTGAACGGTGGCATACCTTCATTTCCCGAGTTGTAGCGACCCGATCACTGTAGTGCAGCGGCCCGAAAATTCACTGTCGATTTTTCGGTGGAGCCATCGAATAACTGGTTTTATCCTCGGCCCATGAACATACAGACCGCTGCCCTGCCCCCTCACGCCGAAATGGTTCGCGCCATGCTCGCAAGCGACACTGCCTATGAAGGCGTGTTTTTCACGGCCGTGAAAACCACCGGGATCTTTTGCCGCCCGACCTGCACGGCGCGCAAGCCGAAACCGGAAAACGTCGAGTTCTTCGCCCATGCTGACGATTGCCTGTCCGCGGGTTACCGCGCCTGCTTGCGCTGTAAACCGCTGGACGCTGCGGCCATCGCCCCGGATTGGGTGCAGCAGCTGCTAAAAGCGGTAGACGCCGACCCGGAGCTGCGCTGGAGCGATGCGCAATTGCTCGCCGAAGGCATTGAACCGCTGAAGCTACGGCGCTGGTTCAAGCAGCATTTCGGCATGACCTTCCATGCGTGGCTGCGCACCCGCCGACTCGGCGTGGCGCTGGGCGGGATCAAGCAAGGCACGTCCATCGACCATGCCGCGTTCGACTCCGGTTATGAATCCCTCAGTGGTTTTCGCGATGCGTTTCAGAAGTCGTTCCACATCACGCCGGGGCGCGCAGCGGCCAGTGAACCGCTGCTGTTCACCCGCCTGACCACACCACTGGGTCCTATGATTGCCATGGCCGAGCGGCGCGGGCTGGTCTTGCTGGAGTTTCTCGATCGCCCGGCGCTGACCCGCGAAGTCGAGGAACTGCAGAACCGCTACGGCTACGTGGTCGCACCGGGGCAGAACGCGCATTTGCAGCAGATCGACAACGAGCTGGCGCTGTACTTCGCCGGCAAGCTGAGCGAATTCAGTGTGCCACTGCACCTGCCCGGCAGCGAGTTTGCCCGACAGGTCTGGGCCGAACTTCGGCAAATCCCTTACGGCCAAACCAGCACCTACGGCACCATCGCCGCACGCTTGGGCAAACCCGGCGCCAGCCGAGCAGTGGGGCTGGCCAACGGGCACAATCGGCTGTCGATCGTGGTGCCATGCCATCGGGTGATCGGTGCGGACGGCTCGCTGACCGGCTACGGTGGTGGGCAACCGCGCAAGGCGTTTCTGCTCCGGCTGGAGAACGCCGCCGTGCAGCTCACGCAACAACTGGCTTTCTGACAAATCGACACCCACGCCCCTCCCGGCTTTCAAATCAACGGATCACCGAAGTTGCAGATACCCGATCCCTACCAACCGGCCAGCGAGTTTCTGGCCAGCCTCGACGCCGACTGGCAGCGCCACATCGCTGCGGTCGGCCCCTGCCTGCATCAGCCGCATCCGGCGCGCGATCCGTATGAATCGCTGGTGCGGGCGATTGCCTATCAGCAACTGCACGCCAGGGCTGGCGATGCGATTGTCGGGCGGCTGGTGGGGTTGTTTCCCGGGCAGACGTTTCCGCGTCCGGAGCAGATTCTGGCGACGGACTTCGATCAATTGCGCGGTTGCGGGTTTTCAGCGGGCAAGATTGCGACGATTCAGGGGATTGCCCAGGCGACCCTCGACGGCGTGGTGCCGGATTACCCGACCGCGCTGGCGATGGAGGATGAGGCGCTGATCGAGCGGTTGGTCAGCCTGCGCGGGGTTGGGCGCTGGACGGTGGAGATGTTGCTGATCTATAGCCTGGAGCGGCCGGATATTCTGCCGGCCGACGATTTTGGAGTGCGCGAAGGGTATCGGCGGTTGAAGGGGCTGGAGGTGCAGCCGACGCGCAGGCAGATGATTGAGATCGGGTTGGCGTGGAGTCCGTTTCGCACCGTGGCGGCGTGGTATTTGTGGCGGGTAGCCAAGCCGTAGAACGCGTTTTCGTTCATCGCGAGCAGCACACTCACCCCATCTCTTCTAGGCTGAACCGCACCGACGAAAAACACCGGAGGCCACTCATGCACCTCGAAGGCTCCTGCCACTGCGGCGCGGTTTCATTCACCCTCGACAGCGCCCACCCCTACCCTTATCAGCGCTGCTACTGCTCGATCTGCCGCAAGACCCAAGGCGGTGGCGGCTATGCGATCAACCTCGGCGGCGACGCGGCCAGCCTCAAGGTGAGCGGGCGCAAACACATCACGATCTACCACGCGAAAATGAAAGACGAAGGCGATGCCCGCGCCCACCGCAGCAGCGCCGAACGGCACTTCTGCTCGTTGTGCGGCAGCGGACTGTGGCTGTTCAGCCCGGAATGGCCGGAGCTGATCCACCCGTTCGCCTCGGCCATCGACACGCCATTGCCGGTGCCGCCGGAACACACCCACCTGATGCTCGGCTCCAAGGCCTCGTGGGTCGAAGTGCAAGCGAGCGCCAAGGATCAGCAGTTCGAGGTCTACCCCGAAGAATCCATCGCCCAATGGCACGAACGGCTGAAACTGACCCGGTAGCTGCCCCCAGTCTTCGACAGATTGTTGATCGCGCTCAGAACAGCTCGCTGAACGGGATGAAACGCAGCGGATCCCCCATCTGCAAGGTGCTGTTCTCGGGGATTTCCACCAACCCGTCGGCCCAGGTCGCGCCGAGCAGAACCCCGGAACTCTGGTTCGGATACAGCGCCGCCTGCCCGCCCTCCAGGCGTACCCGCAGGTATTCGCGACGGCTGCCGGGTTTCGGCCAATCGAAGCCGGCGTTGACCGTGAAGCTCAGCGGCATCACCTCTTCCACGCCTTGAATGCGCAGCAGGTACGGGCGCGCCAGCAGGCCGAAGGTCACCAGCGCCGAGGTCGGATTGCCCGGCAGGCCGATCACCGGCACCGAGCCGAAATGCCCGACCGTCAGCGGTTTACCGGGCTTGATCGCGAGTTTCCACAGCAGCGGTTTGCCGTTGTCGCGCAGCACCTGGCCGAGGCAGTCGGCATCGCCGGCAGACACGCCGCCGGTGGTCAGAATCAGATCGGCCGCCACTTGCAGTTGCTCGAGTTTGAGCCGGGTCTGCGCCGGGCGATCGGGCAGAATCCCGGCGTCGATCACCTCGCAACCCAGTTCGCGCAACCAGTGGTCGAGCAAGGTGCGGTTGCTGTTGTAGATGCTGCCGGGACGCAGCGGCTGGCCAGGTTCCACCAGCTCATCACCGGTCGACAGCAACGCCACCCGCGGACGACGCACCACCGGCAAATGGGTCATGCCCTGCCCGGCGGCGACGGCCAGTTCGAACGGGCCGAGGCGTTTGCCGGCGCGCAGCAAGGTGTCGCCAACGCGGTTCTCCTGGCCCTGGGCGCGGATGTTCTGGCCGGCCTTAAGCGGTTGCAGGAAACGTACGCGGCCGTCTTCAAGCACCTCGACGTTTTCCTGCATCTCCACGCAATTGGCGCCGGGCGGCAACGGCGCACCCGTGAAAATCCGTGCGCAGGTGCCGGGCAGCAAGGCGTCCGGCGCCATCCCGGCGTAAACCCGCTGTGACACGCTCAACGGCTGGCGATGCAGGTCGGGGAGGTTCAAGGCATAACCGTCCATGGCGCTGTTCGGCCACGGCGGCAGATCGAGTGTGGCGACCAGATCGCTGGCCAGCACCCGCCCGCGCGCCTCATTGAGAAGCACCGCTTCGCTGTCCGGTAGACGTTGTTCATCGGCCATCGCCAACAGTTGGTCGAGGGCGTCCTCGACCGGCATCAACCCCGGCTTGCTCATCCGCGCGGCCCGCAGGCTTGCACCGATTTGAGGTGCGGGACGAAGTTGCACGGGCGATGACGGTTATCCAGTTGTTCGGCGAGGATGCCTTCCCATGCGGTGCGGCAAGCGCCGGTGGAGCCCGGCAGGCAGCACACCAGCGTGCCGTTGGACAAGCCCGCCAGCGCACGGCTTTGTACGGTCGAGGTGCCGATGTCGAGAATCGAGATGGCGCGGAACAGTTCGCCAAAACCGTCGATCTGCTTGTCCAGCAGGCAGGCCACGGCTTCCGGGGTGCTGTCGCGGCCGGTGAAACCGGTGCCGCCGGTGATCAGCACCACTTGAATGTTGTCGTCGGCGATCCACTGCGCGACCTGGGCGCGGATCTTGTACAGGTCGTCCTTGAGCAGGTTGCGCTCGCTCAGGGTGTGGCCGGCCTCCAGCAGACGGCTGACCAGCAACTGGCCGGAGGTGTCACTGGCGTAATCGCGGGTATCGCTGACCGTCAGCACGGCAATATTCAGGGGAACGAACAAGGCATCCGATTTCACACTCATGGCACTCTCCGGCCGTCGTCAATTCAATGGATGACGAGCCTAAGTGCCGCTTGTGACGACTGTCTAATCACTCTGGCCAACCACACTATCGACCTGCTCTATCGGTGATTTTTTTCAACCCCTCGACCGCTGTCCGGGCCAATAAAACCGGGGGTCATCGAAACCCTCGATAGGCTCGTAAACACTGCCGATTGGACGAAAAAAGCCCTCAGTGGGATCGTCGCTCCCTGCGCTTTCCGTGCGCCGTACGCATCTGCGTCAATACTCAATCAAAATTCTCAATCGAGCAGGTGCCGTCGTGGACATCAAACAACTCAAGTTTCTGATCGCGCTGGACGAAACCCGCCACTTCGGCCAGGCCGCCGCGCGCTGTCACATCACCCAGCCGACCCTGTCGATGCGCCTGCGCAATCTGGAAGACGAGCTGGATCTGGTGCTGGTCAATCGCGGCCAGCGCTTCGAAGGGTTCACCCAGGCCGGCGAGCGCGTCCTGGCCTGGGCCCGCACGTTGCTGGCTGCCCATGACGGGTTGTTTGCCGAAGCGGCGGCATGCCGCGGACAACTGGTGGGTAGCCTGCGCCTGGGGCTGGTGCCGCTGAGCAACTTCAATCCGGTGAATTACATTCAGGGTTTGTCAGGGATATTTCCCGAGCTGAAATACAGCCTGTCGTCGCTGAGTTCGGACGAGATCATCGAAGGTCTGGGTAACAATCAGCTGGACTTGGGCGTGTGTTATCTCGACCACGTCAACCCGAACTATTTCGAGTTCTTCGAGATTGGCGAAACCCGCGTCGGCCTGCTCTACGACACCCGCCACTTCCACTTCGAAGGCCCGGAAATGAGCTGGGAAGACGCCGCCGAACTGCCGCTGGGGATGATCACCACCGGCATGCACTACCGAAAATCCATCGACCTGAGTTTCCGCAGTCGCGGGTTGAATCCGCAGCCGATCCTGGAAAGCGACTCGACCTACCAACTGCTGCAGGCGATTCACCAGGGCTTCTGCTGCTCGATCATGCCGCTGGACAGCGGTCTGGAAGAGCCGATCGAGCACCTGGCTTTCATTAACCTGCCGGATGCCAGCGTACTCGCGCCGCTGGGGCTGGTGATGCGCAAGACCGAACCGCGCTCGGCGATTGCCGAGAAGTGTTTTGCCGAGGCGCGCAAGATGTTCGGGGTCGAGGCGCCTGCCGAATAAATGTGTTGAATGTCAGGCCGCCATCGCTGGCGAGCCAGCTCCCACAGTGATTGAGTTAGTCACAAATTCTGTGTTTGACACGAAACCTTGTGGGAGCTGGCTTGCCAGCGATGAGGCCTTATCAGTCAACACCTATTCTCGGCCTGAAAGCGGTGATCGACCAATCCAATCACTGCATCGGAACAAGCGATTGGACGCACTTTTCCCTGCCCCGTAGCCTGAACCCACTTCAGCGCTTCGTGGGACTTTCAAGATGCTGTGCCAAGTTGAACAACTCATCGAACCGGGCGACGCCAATGCCCCCGCGCCACAACCGGCGCAAGTGGCGTACCGCGAATACCTCGACGACACGCCGGTGTCCCACGCGGCGCTGGCGGCGGAAATCGCCCTGGCCATCAGCTACAACGGACTGAATCAGGCGGTGATGATGGTCTCGCCGGGCAACATCGAGGACTTCATTCGCGGCTTCAGCCTCAGCAACGCCATCGTCGACCGCCTCGACGATATTCACGACATCCGCCTGACCCATTTCGACCAGGCCTGCCAGGCCGACGTGCAGATTTCCAGTCGTGCATTCTGGGCTCTGAAAGATCATCGGCGGCAGATGGCGGGCACCAGCGGTTGCGGCCTCTGCGGTGTGGAAGCCCTTGAGCAGGCGCTGCCGCAACTGGAGATCCTCACCCCGACACCGTTGCCACCGGCCGCGCATTTCAACGGCATCCGCCAGCGCATCGAACAGGCCCAGCAACTGGCCCGCAGCAGCGGCGCCCTGCACGCGGCGCTGTACTTCGATGCGGACGGCCAAGCGCTGCTGTGCCGTGAAGACATCGGCCGCCACAACGCCCTCGACAAGCTGATCGGCGCCTTGCAGTTCGAAGGTCTCGATGCGCGTCAGGGCTTCGTCGTGGTCACCAGCCGTTGCAGCCTCGAACTGATTCACAAAGCCGTGCGCGCCCGCCTCGGCACCCTTGTCAGCCTGTCTGCCCCCACCGCGCTGACCGTGCGTTGGGCGCTCAAGCACCGCCTGAACCTGATCCACGTCCCGCACCGCAACGCCCCGCGAATCTACAGCCCGATCCAGGAGCCCACCGCATGAGCAACACCCTCACCCACCTCGACGATCAGGGCCGCGCCAACATGGTCGACGTCAGCGACAAAGCCGCGACCCGCCGCGAAGCCACCGCCCAGGCCTGGGTGCAGATGCGTCCGGAAACCCTGCAAATGATCCAGTCCAACGGCCACCCCAAGGGCGATGTGTTCGCCGTGGCGCGGATCGCCGGGATCCAGGCGGCCAAGCGCACCCACGAGCTGATTCCGCTGTGTCATGCGCTGCTGCTCAGTTCGATCCACGTCGAGCTCAAGGCCTGTGAACCGGACCGCGTGCAGATCACCAGCACCTGCCGCCTCACCGGCCAGACCGGCGTCGAACTCGAAGCCCTGACCGCCGCCAGCGTCGCCGCGCTGACTATCTACGACATGTGCAAGGCGGTGGACCGGGCGATGGTCATCGGCGACATCCGCCTGCTGAGCAAACAGGGCGGCCGCTCGGGCCACTTTCAATGGGAGAACCCGCAATGATTCTGATCAACTACTTCGCAAGCTACCGTGACCGGCTCAATCTGGGCGGTGAAAAGATTCCGGCCAGCGACACCCTCGCTTGTGTCGAAGATGTGCGGCAAATGCTGATGCAGCGCGGCGATGTCTGGCGTGAAGTGCTCGGCGCCGGCAACCTGATGTGCGCGGTGAATCAGGAGCTGTGCCAGCCGGATCAGGCAATCGAGGATTTCGACGAGATCGCGTTTTTCCCGCCGGTCACGGGGGGTTGAGGCATGGGTGTTCGAGTCCAGTGTAAAGGCTTCGATGCCGGTCAGTTGATTGCCGACCTGCATGCGCGCAATCCACGGGTGGGCGCGGTGGTGAATTTCATTGGTTATGTGCGGGATCTGAACGTCGGGCAGTCGGTGACCGAGCTGTTTCTGGAGCACTATCCGGGCATGACCGAGAAGGCTCTGGAGCAGATCGCCGAACAAGCTCGCGAGCGCTGGCCGTTGCTGGCGGTGGAGATTGTGCATCGGGTCGGTGCGCTGTCGGTGACCGAGCCGATCGTGTTTGTTGGCGTCAGCAGCAAGCATCGGCATGCGGCGTTCGAGGCCTGCGCGTTCATCATGGACGTGCTGAAGACCCGGGCGCCGTTCTGGAAACGTGAGACCACGCCGGAGGGTTCGCATTGGGTCGAGGCGCGGGAGAGTGATCAGAATGCGGCGTTTCGCTGGAGTCTGGCGCATGCCTGACCGGGTACTGTCGAATGCGACAAAAGCCTGATTAGATAGCAGCTCCCGCCGATTCGAACGTGGAGCCACACTTGAGCCAGACGCCAAAAGACTTGCCCCGTCCTCAACCCATCACCTTGCGCCAGGCCTGGCCCTTCTGGCTGAAACTCGGCTGCATCGGCTTCGGCGGCCCTGCCGGGCAGATCGCGATCATGCATCAGGAACTGGTGGAGCGCCGGCGCTGGATTTCCGAGCGGCGCTTCCTGCATGCGCTCAACTACTGCATGTTGCTACCCGGCCCCGAGGCCCAACAACTGGCGACTTACATCGGCTGGCTGCTGCATCGCACCCGTGGCGGCGTGCTGGCCGGGGCGTTGTTTGTGTTGCCTTCGCTGCTGATTCTGATCGCTCTGTCGTGGGTCTACATCGCGTTCGGTGACGTACCGGCGGTAGCCGGGGTGTTTTACGGAATCAAACCGGCGGTGACCGCGATTGTGTTGCACGCGGCCCATCGCATCGGTTCGCGAGCGTTGAAGAACAGTTGGTTATGGGCGATCGCCGGGGCAGCGTTCGTGGCGATTTTTGCCTTCAACCTGCCGTTCCCGCTGATCGTGCTCGGCGCAGCATTGATCGGCTATTTCGGCGGACGCTGGGCGCCGCAGCGCTTCAGCAACGGCGGCCATCGCGGCGGCGAAAAGTCCTTCGGCCCGGCGCTGATCGATGACGACACACCGCCGCCCGAGCATGCGCGGTTCCGATTGCCGAGGCTGCTGCGTCTGGTGCTGATCGGTGCGCTGCTGTGGTGCCTGCCGATGGCGTTGCTGACGGCGCTGTTCGGTTGGGGCGGCACCTTCACGCAGATGGGCTGGTTCTTCACCAAAGCGGCATTGCTCACCTTCGGCGGCGCTTACGCCGTGCTGCCTTACGTGTATCAGGGCGCGGTCGGGCATTACGGCTGGCTGACGCCAACGCAGATGATCGACGGTCTGGCCCTGGGCGAAACCACGCCGGGGCCGCTGATCATGGTCGTGGCGTTTGTCGGGTTCGTCGGCGCTTACGTGCAACCGACGTTCGCCGCGGAACACGCGTTCGCCGCCGGCGCGCTGGCCGCGACACTGGTGACCTGGTTCACCTTTCTGCCCTCATTTCTGTTCATCCTCGCCGGTGGGCCGTTGGTGGAGTCGACGCACAACGAATTGAAGTTCACTGCGCCACTGACCGCGATCACCGCAGCGGTGGTCGGGGTGATCCTCAATCTGGCGTGTTTCTTTGCTTACCACGTGTTCTGGCCCGCCGGTTTTACCGGTCAGCCCGATGTTTTCTCGATCGTGCTGGCCCTCATGGCCGCCCTCGCCCTGTTCTTTTTCAAGCGCGGGGTAATCGAGGTGTTGATCGTTTGCGCCCTCGTCGGGCTGGGGTTTTACCTGCTGCGCTGAACCGGGGGGCACGCCACCGCTCGCGGAATCAGGCGTTTACTTGTCCGGGGATTCCCCCTTACTATCCAGCCACACCGGCATGGCGGGACGCTCCCGCCGCCGACGTTTTCCGCCAACGGAAACACGCGTCATGAGCACGTCACTCCAACAATCAGAATCGTTGAACGTCTCTGCAATGTGCGCCCTCCTTCACAGGGGCCGCGCATGAATCGCATCGTCAATCTCCCCATGGCCCTGAGCCGTTCCAAGCTGCGTCACTCCGCACGCCCGCCGGATATCTGCCTGCCCGTCTGATCGCACCGATAAAAACCGCGACAGCTCCCCTTCTTTTTTCGATATCCCTGCCAGGACGCCCGCGCCTTTTGCCGCGCTGCGTCCGGCCCGAATCTGCGCGCCTGTGCGGCGCCATCGTGAGTGATTGATTATGAAATTCGCAGCCATTGAAGACGCCCGTCACTTTCTCGAACAGAACCCTGACATCGACATGATCGAGCTGTTCATCCTCGACGCCAACGGTGTGCCCCGCGGCAAGTTGTTGCACCGCGAAGAATTGCTCGCCGTGTACGAAAGCGGTCGACCGCTGCCAAGCACCATTCTCGGCCTGACCGTGCATGGCGAAGACGTGGAAAACTCCGGTCTGGTGTGGGACGTCGGCGATATCGACTGCCGCGCCTACCCACTGGAAGGCAGTCTGGTGCGCCTGCCGTGGCGGCAGATTCCGACCGCTGCGGTGCAGGTCAGCATGCACCCGGAACAAGGCATGCCGGCGAGCATTGCCGACCCGCGCCATCTGCTGATCAAGGTCATCGACCGCTTGAAAGCCGAGGGTTACCACCCGGTCATGGCCTGCGAGCTGGAGTTCTATCTGCTCGACGCCAAACGCGATCACAACGGCCGCCCGCAACCGGCGCTGGATGCCGACGGCGGTCGACCGCGACACACCCAGGTCTACGGTTTGCGTGAGCTGGAACAGATCGAACCGTTCCTCGCCGACCTTTACAGCGCCTGCAAACTGCACGGCATTCCGGCGCGCACGGCGATCTCGGAATATGCGCCGGGCCAGGTGGAAATCACCCTCGAACACGGCGATGCACTGGAGGCGATGGACCAGGCCGTGCGCTACAAACGCCTGGTAAAAGCCGTAGCGCACAAGCATGGGATGCAGGCGACGTTCATGGCCAAGCCGTTCGATCATCTGGCCGGCACCGGCATGCACATGCACGTCAGCCTCGCCGATGCCGAGGGACGCAATCTGTTTGCCTCCGAGGACCCGGCCGGCACCCCGCTGCTGCGCACGGCGATTGGCGGGATGCTCACCTCGTTGCTCGATTCGTTGCTGCTGTTCTGCCCGAACGCCAACTCCTACCGCCGTTTCCAGGCCAACAGCTACGCGCCACTGGCGCCGACCTGGGGCGTCGACAACCGCACCGTCAGCCTGCGCGTGCCCGGCGGCCCGGCCATCACCCGGCACATCGAACACCGCATCTGCGGCGCCGATGCCAACCCGTATCTGGCAGCGGCGGCGATCCTGGCGGGCATTCATCGCGGGATAAAAGACGACATCGATCCGGGTGAACCGGTGGAAGGCAACGGTTACGCGCAGGCGAAAGAGCTGCTGCCGACCGATTGGCTGACCTCGCTCACGGCGCTGGAAAACTCGGTGTGGGCGCGGGATGCGCTGGGGCAGGAATTCCTCGGGGTGTATCTGGCGGTGAAACGCGCGGAATACCGGCAGTTCATGGCCGAAGTGGGTGAGCAGGACTGGCGCTGGTACCTCACAGAGGCCTGAACATTCCCCGCAGTCCACTGTGGGAGCTGGCTTGCCAGCGATGAGGTCGGCACATTCAGCATCTCTGGTGACTGACACTCCGCCATCGCTGGCAAGCCAGCTCCCACAAGGACTGCACTTTGCTTCCCGAATTTTGTGTGGAACTAAAAATGACTCAACGCAGCAATTCCTACTACACCGCGACACTCAACCGCGACACTGACTACCCGACCCTGCAAGGCCGGCACCAGGTCGATGTAGTGATCATCGGCGGCGGTTTCACCGGCGTCGCCACCGCCGTCGAGCTGGCCGAAAAAGGCCTGAAAGTCGCCATCGTCGAAAGCCACAAGATCGGCTGGGGCGCCACCGGGCGCAATGGCGGGCAGGTCACCGGCAGCCTGTCCGGCGACGGCGCGATGCGCAAACAAATGCGCAACACCTTGGGCGACGAGGTCGATGACTTCATCTGGCACCTGCGCTGGCGTGGGCACGAAATCATCAAACAGCGCGTCGAGAAATACGCCATCGATTGCGACCTCAAGCACGGCCACCTGCACGCTGCCTACAAGCCGAGCCACATGGCCGGTTTGCGCAGCGATTACGACGAAGCCGTGCGGCGCGGCATGGGCGATGAAGTCAGCCTGCTCGACCGCAGCCAGGTGCGCGATCTGCTGCAAAGCGAGCTCTATCACGGCGCAATCAAGAACACCCGCAACATGCACCTGCACCCGCTCAACCTGTGCATCGGTGAAGCGCGGGCGGCAGAAAGCCTCGGCGCGCTGATCTTCGAAAACAGCGAAGTGCTGGAAATCATTCATGGCGACAGTCCCGGCGTGCGCACCGCCCACGGCCGGATCGACGCCAATCAGGTGCTGCTGGCCGGCGACGTTTACCACAAACTCGAACCGGGCCAGCTCAAGGGCAAAATCTTCCCGGCCATGGGCGGCATCGTCACCACCGAACCGCTGGGGGATCTGGCCAGACAGATCAACCCTGAAGACCTCGCCGTCTACGACTGCCGCTTCGTGCTCGACTACTACCGTCTCACCGCCGACGGCCGCCTGCTGTTCGGCGGCGGCGCCAACTACAGCGGCAAGGACTCACGGGACATCGCCGGCGAACTGCGGCCGTGCATCGAACAGACTTTCCCGGCGCTCAAAGGGGTTAAGATCGATTACCAGTGGAGCTGCGCGATGGGCATCGTCATCAACCGCATTCCGCAACTGGGCAAGCTCTCGGACAACGTCTGGTATTGCCAGGGCTACTCCGGCCACGGCATCGCCACGACCCACATCATGGGCGAAATCATGAGCCGGGCGATCACCGGGCAGATGCAGCAGTTCGACACGTTTGCCGCGTGCTCGCACATTCGCGTGCCGATGGGCGATCTGCTGGGGAATCCGATGCTGGCGGCCGGCATGTGGTACTACCAGATGCTGGAAAAACTGCGCTGATCGAACAGGCCCCATCGCCAGTGATGGGGTCTTTTTTGCCGCAAAACCTCAGTCGGGCAACTGCTCCACCTCAATCCCCAACCGCCGATAATCCTCGACACTCCCCGACGCCACATGCCGTTCGGTGATCAGCGTGTGCAAGCGTTCGCACGGCGCCACCACAAACGGTTCCACCGCGCCGAGCTTGTCCGCCGTGGTCACGGCAATCACCCGCGCCGCACAGTCGAGCAGCGCCTGTTTGACCGGCACCTCATCGAAATGCAGCGAGGTGATGCCCACCTCCGGATGAATCGCACAGACCCCGGTGATCGCCAGATCCGCCTTGATCCCCGACAACAGCCGCAGCGCCTCGTGACCGCCGGCGGCCATGGTTTTCGGATTGAGCTGCCCGCCCGCCAGAATCACTTTGACGCCCGGGTATTCCGACAACGCAATTGCCGTCATCGGTGACGCCGTGACCGCCGTGAGGCTGATGTCCCTGGGCAACGAGCGCGCCACCTGCAACGAGGTGGAACCGGAGTCGAACATCACCGTTTGCCCATTGCGCACCTGCTGCGCCGCCAATTGCGCCAGACGAATCTTCACCTCGTCGATCTCGTCCAGCCGGGTGAAGTAATCCTTGCCGGTGTCCTTGGGCCTCGGCAGCGCCCCGCCATGCACTCGCTGCACCAGTCCGGCGTTATCCAGCTCGGCCAGATCGCGGCGGATGGTGTCTTCGGACACCGCAAAATGCTGGCTCAACTCGGACGCCATGACCTTGCCGTCACGTTCGAGGATCAAAAGGATTTTCTGCCGGCGCAGGGAAGGAAGCTCGGATGCGGAATGATCGTGCATGGTTTTGCCTGTTTGTGCTTGTCGTTGCAGGTTTGGCGAGATTAGCCAAGCCGGTCGGTAAACACAACGCAGGTATCAATGGCTTCGATCATTGGAATCACGAAGCCGAATTTTTTCTTTTTACCCCACCCCGGCAGAATGGCCCCACTTTCAAAAGGACCAGGATGAATACCCCATGAACCTCAATTTCGCATTTGCCTGCATGGTCGTCGTATCGTTTGCCATCGCGCTCGGGCATGCCTGATCGAAATCAATGCTCGATCGGCGATCACTCCGCCAACACCCGCGCCTTGCGCACGAACAGCGCATGCACCTTGTCCCAGAAATTGCCGCCCAGCACGAAAAAGCTGCCGACGAACATCAAGTCGCCCAGCGCCTGCATCTGCCAGAGGTTGGGCCGTACGCCCGGGAAGAAGTTGTCGAAATACGGTTCCAGAAAGGACGACAGCAGCGGCAGGCAGAACATCACCACACCTATCTTGTGGCGCAGCGGGCTGACTTCAGCCACCGGAGTCGGAATCACGCCGGAGATATAGCGGCCAATCGTGCGCTTGAGTTCGGCGAACCCGGCCTTGCCCATGACCGCGATCACCAGCAGCAACAGCACTTTATTGCTGATGAACAGCACCCCGGTCAGCGCCGCGACTTTCGAGCCCGGCACGTCGAGGGCGGCGGCAATCGGCACCATCAGCCACGAACCGAGCATCAGGCAGATGATTGCCACGCCGACCTTGAAACGCCAGCTGGCGCTGGTGGGGGCAAGCGGTTCTTGAGCAGTGTCCATGGCTTCCTACCTTTTCGTCGGGGGCGGTTCAGGGGAGTTCGCCTGAAAAAGCGTAGCAGTTGATTGCTTCGATCAACCGGCAATCTGCGGTCTATGCTCCAGTGACATTTCCCGCTGGGGCCTCCCGGTATGCCTGCAACGCCAGCCCTGCTGATCCGTCCCGGCCACCTGCTGCTGCTCGGTGCGCTGAGCCTTGGCGGCTGCCTGCGGCTGGGCCCGGATTTCCAGCCGCCGGCCGAGGCCTGGAGCAAGCAGTGGCAAAGTCCGGCGCTCGAGCAGGCCAGCGAACGCGGCACCGTGCCGGATCTGCGCCAGTGGTGGCAGGTGTTTGCCGATCCGGTGCTCGACCGCTTGATCAGCGACGCCGAAGCCCGCAACAGCAGCCTGAAGATCGCCGGCCTGCGGGTCCTCGAAGCCCGCGCGCAACTGGGCATCGCCGACAGCGGGCGCTACCCGCAACTGCAACAGGCCAGCGCCGACAGCCTGTACATCGACCGCCACCAGTCCGGCGGCAGCAATCCGCAGGACTTGCACTTCTGGCAACACAGCGCCGCGTTCGATGTCGGCTGGGAACTGGATTTCTGGGGGCGCTTCAGCCGCGCCATCGAATCCGCCGACGCCAGCTACTTCGCCGCCCAGGCCAACTACGAAGACGCCCTCGTTCTTTTACGCGCTCAAGTGGCCGACACCTACTTTGCCCTGCGCACCATAGAAGCCCGGCTGCGGGTCGCCCGGGAAAACGCCGCCCAGCAAAAGCGCAACTTCGAGATCACCGAAAAACTCTTTCGCAGCGGCCAGACCGCCGAACTCGATCTGCAACAGGCCAGAACCCAGTACCTCGGCACCCTGAGCAGCATTCCGGCGTTCGAAGACCAATTGCTGCGTACCCGCAATGCGCTGGCGGTGCTGGTCGGCCAGCCGCCCGGCGGCGCGACGTTTCTGGCGGAACAACCGGGGCTGATTCCGCTGGTGGATCGCGCCGTGTTGCAGGATGTCCCGGCCAACCTGCTGCTGCGCCGTCCCGATGTGCGCGCGGCGGAACTGAACGTGGCCGCGCAATCGGCGCTGGTCGGCGTGGCGGAAACCGATCTGTATCCCTCGCTCACCCTGCTGGGCAGCATTGTCTGGTCCAGCGACACCCTCGGCGTCACCCCGCGCAGCCTCGACCTGATCGGCGGCCCGAGCCTGCGCTGGAATCTGTTCGACTACGGCCGCATCCACAACAACATCCGCGTGCAGGACGCGCGGTTGCAGCAACTGATCGAGACCTATCGCGACAAAGTCCGCCAGGCTGCCCGCGAGGCCGACGACGCCGCCAGCGGCCTGACCAAAGCGCTGGAACGCGAGCGCATTCTCGGCGAGGCCGAAGGCGCGGCGCGACGTTCGCTGGTGCTGGCCAACACTCAATATCGCGAAGGCTATTCAGACTTTCAGCGGGTGCTCGATGCCCAGCGCGCATTGCTGGAGCTACAGGACAACTATCTGGTCAGCCGCAGCAACGCCGTGAGCAATCTGATCGCTTTGTACCGCGCGGTCGGTGGTGGCTGGCAAAGCGCCGGACCGCAGATTGATTCAGCGACCCGACAGCAGATGCAGCAACGCACCGACTGGGGCGATCTGCTGAGCGCCCCGCCGCCCCAACCGACCTATCCGATTCCCTCGCAGGTAGACCGCCATGAGTGATGAAGCGCCGCCGGATCCGGCGAAAAAAGGCATCCGCTGGGTGCTGCTGGTGATTGTGCTGAGCCTGGTCTGGTATCTGCTGGCCGACCGTTTTACGCCCTACACCCAACAGGCGCGGGTCGGCGCATTTGTGATCCCGGTGGCGGCGGAAGTCGCGGGCCGGGTGATCAAGGTCAACGTGCGCAACAATCAGGACGTGCAGGCCGGCGACATCCTCTTCGAGCTCGATCCGCAGCCGCTGCAGATCGCCGTCGACCGGGCCCGCGCCGATCTGGAAAACACCCGGCGCACGGTCGGCGCCAGCACCGCCGGCATCGCGTCGGCTCAGGCATCGTTGCGTGCGGCGCAAGCCAATGAACTCAAAACGCGTCAGGACAATCGACGGCTGGAAGGCTTGTACAAAGAAGACCCAGGCACGGTGTCCGTACGGCTGCTGGAAGTGTCCCGGGCCAATCACGAGGCCGCCGTCAGCCAGGTCGCCGCCGCCCGGGCCGAAGTGCTGCGCGCCCAGGAGCAGGAAGGCGGCAACACCGACACCAACGCCAAACTGCTCAGCGCCGCCGCCACGCTAGCCAAGGCCGAACTCGATCTGGCCAACACCCGCATCGGCGCGCGTTCGGCGGGTCTGATCACCGACCTGCGCACCGATGTCGGCCAGTTCGCCGCTGCCGGCAGTCCGGTGATGACGCTGATCACGATCCAGGACGTGTGGGTCAGCGCCGACCTTACCGAGAACAACCTCGGCCGGATCAAGCCCGGCACACCGGTGTCGATCATCCTCGACGCCCTGCCCGGCGAAGTGCTCGACGGCCGGGTGCGCAGCGTCGGTTACGGTGTCAGCGTCGGCCAGACGCCGCCGCCCGGCACACTGCCGACGATCCAGAACAGCCGCGACTGGCTGCGTCCGGCCCAGCGCTTTCCGGTGATCATCGAGTTCAGCGAAGAGGCGAAAAAGCGTCTGTTCGAGAGTCGGTCGATTCGCGCCGGTGGGCAGGCGGAAGTCATGGCGTTTCCGAGCGAGGGCAATCTGCTCAATCCACTCGGGCGGATGTTTGTCTGGTTGATGAGTTGGCTGTCGTATGCCTATTGAACGCAGCGTTCCGGCGCAACGGGCCTTGCGCCTGGCTTGCGGCACGGCGTTGTGCACAGCCGCCAGTTACGGCCTCGCTCTTCCGCTGTCGTTTCTATCGCCGGTGTTAGCGGTGTTGCTGCTGGCCAGCATGCCTCGACCGTTGCCGGTGAAAATGGCGCTGGTGCTGACGTTGGTCGCCGCATTCACCACCAGTCTCGGGCTGTTGCTGGTGCCGTTGCTGCGTTATTACCCGGTATGCGGCGTGCTGCTGATCGGTGTCGGGCTGTTTCTGGTGTTCACCTACGGCTTGCGCGGCGGCAACGTGCTGATCATGACGTTTCTGGTGATCGGCATGACCATGATCTCCGCCGCCGGTTTCGCCTCATTCGAGCTGGCGATGGCGGTGATCGGCGCGCTGGTCAAAGGCCTGTTGCTGGCCGTCGTCATCGTCGGCCTGAGCCACGTCCTGTTCCCGGAACCGGCCAACAGCCCCGCGCCCCCCCCCGCTCCCGCCCTGCCCGCCGAAGACGTGCCCCGCGTAGCAATGCGCGCAACATTGATCGTGCTGCCGACCTTCCTGCTGGTGCTGATCGACCCGGCCAGCTACCTGCCGATCATCCTCAAAGCCGTCAGCCTCGGCCAGCAAAGCACCACCACCCGCACCCACCACGCCGGGCGCGAACTGCTCGGCTCGACCTTGCTCGGCGGACTGCTGGCGGTGCTGTTCTGGTGCGCGTTGAGCCTGTTCGTGCACCTGTGGATGTTCTTTCTGTGGATGCTGCTGTTCGGGCTGTTCGTGGCGCGCAAACTCTATCGGCTGCACCCGACGCAACTCACGCCGGGGTTCTGGCTCAACACCCTGATCACCATGATCATCCTGCTCGGCCAGTCCGTTGAGGACAGCGCCGCGGGCAAGGACGTCTACACCGCGTTCGCGGTGCGCATGGGCTTGTTCATTCTGGTGACGCTCTACAGCGGCGTGATGATGCACCTGCTCGTCGCGCACCGGGAAAGCCGTCAGGGCGTGACCTGATAACCCCGCCCTTGCAGGCAACCGGTGTAGGCGCTTGAACTGGCTGAAGCATCGGTCCGGCGCTGCTCGCGCCGATCCTGCCGCTGCCGCGCACCGCCAACCACCGCACCCGCCGCTGCCGTCTCTTTGGCTCGGTTCTGGCGGTAATCCTGCTTGCGGTCATCATCCACGGCTTCGTAAAACTCGTCGTGTTGACGGCCGCGCACTTCGGCGGCGGTGGCGCCGGCAGCGGCTCCCACTGCGGCGCCCTTCAACCGACCGCCGGCCTGGGGTGTCGACGTGGTTGAGGTGGACGCGATGGAATGGCAGTCGTTGATGTCGATCTGGGTTTGTTGAGTGGTCTGGCCCTTGAGCGGGACGACGGATTCAGCGCTGGCCTGTGTGGCCCACAGGCACGCTGCGATGAACAGTGAATGGCGGAACATGATGACCTCCGACGCGGCGGGGTTGCCTGTGGGGCGGGGTAATCTGGGAGTGTAGTTAACGACCAATTCAGCAACGCTGAGCGAGTGATGGCCAAGAGATATCAAATTGAGTATAAACGTTGGGTTCTGTCATTCATTCGGAATGCAGCGATGGAAAGGATGAGCAAGGATGTACGTATATAAAATGGTTCAGGTCCCACCAAACATTGAAGTCCGTGCCAAGGAGCACCGTGGGAATGAAGCCGCAGCCTACCTTCAGAACGTAGTGAACTCCCACGCAGAAGACGGTTGGGAGTTTTACCGAATCGATACCATTGGGGTTTCTGTCAAACCAGGGTGCTTTGATGCGCTGCTCGGTAAGAAAAACGTACTGACCGAGTATTACGTCATTTCCCTACGCAAGCCTGCATGATGGTCCCCATCGCCATATTGGCAATCCGTTGCTATCAGAAAATGGCGCCTGAAAGGCTGAGATCGGCATGTAGATTCGAACCTAGCTGTTCGAACTACTCGATTTTGGCCTTTCAGAAATATGGCTTTTTCAAAGGGGTCGATCTAACCGCCCGGCGAATTTGCAGATGCCGTTATCCAAACGGTGGCACTGATTATCCATAAAAATCAGCACAACCTGGATCACGCCCCTTCCCGCACCCGCCGAACCTGCACCAACAACGCCGGTGCAAAGTGCAACACCACCATCCGCGCCAGATGGTGAGTCAGGATAAACACCACATTCAGCCCGCCCGCGAACGCCACAATCGCGATGGTTTCGATTGCCCCCGGCATGTAGGCCAGCCACAGCGACAACGCATCGCTGCCCAGCAACCGTGCCGCCGCCAATGCAAAAATCGCCGCGACCAGAATCATCAAACCGACCGACACCAGAGCCGTGCGGCCATGACGTCCCAGTTCCGCGAGGCCCAATCCCTGGAATCGGGAGCCGATCCGCACACCCAGAATCAGCGCCGCCATATTCAGGCTCCAATCCGGCATGTGAAAGCCCTGCAGCCATCCTGATTTCACGAACACGGCGGTGATGATGATTGCCGTCAACATGAACGGCGCCGGAACGCCAACGGCCAGCAGCAGACGCCCGACCACCACGCTCAAACCGATCACTGCCAGCACGGTCAGCGCCATGCCCGTCGACAGCGGATCGGCCTCGGCCACCGCAACCGGCGCCGTTCCGGGAATCAGCAAACTCACCAGCACCGTGATCAGTAGCAGCCGCATCAAGTGCACGATGATGACCTTGCTCGACGCCTGATGCGATTCCAGCAGATCGAACACCGCCGCCAACGCCCCCGGATACACGGCCAACAAGGCATCCGTGCGATTCCACCCTGCCCCGCGCGACAGCCACCACGCGGCCAGCGCCACTTGCACTGCCAGGCACAACAGCAAGACGCCGAGGCTCGGCAACATCGTCGAGACGGTCGCGCTGTCCCACGCTTCGAACATCAACCCGGTGGCGATACCCAGCGTGACCTGGATGTAGCCCAGACCATAGGGCGTCGCTGGCGCGAAGTTGAATTTGGTGACGACCAGTGCCGTCACAAGAATCGAGCCCAACAACAAACCGTGGGGCACGCCTTCGAATTGCAACAGTGCGCCGAAGCCGGCAGCAATCGCCAAACACAGAATGGATTTCATGGTCGCCTTCCTGGCTATTCAAGGTGCTTTTCAATTAGGTCAGGCGCGCAACCGTCCAATCGCCCGCCGATATTTTTCGATCCGCTCCAGATCATCCCAACTCGGCGAGGCAATCCGCGACAGGTCGCTGTTTTCTTCCAGATCCGCCAGTTTCACCACCCGCCCGATCGGGTTCTGCGCCGCGCGCTCGACGAAGTCCTCGTAGGATTCGCCGGGCACTTTGGTCACTGATTCGATGGCGGACAAAACGGCTTCGCTGAAACCTTCCTTGCGCAAATCCTCCAGGCTGATGCCGCAGTCCTCGACCACATCGTGCAGCACCGCGACGATGCGCTCTTCCAGGCTGCTCATGCGCAACATGACTTTCAGCGGATGCAAAATGTACGGCGCACCGCCCTTGTCCACCTGCCCCGCGTGGGCTGTGGCGGCAATCGCGATGGCGCGTTCCAGTGTCTGAGTCATGGGGGTTTCCTCGGGTCAGACGCCGTACCGGCCGCCAATATAGAAGTGGCGCTTGAACCAGCGCCCAATCGCCTGCAAACGCCCAGTTGGCTGCGCCGGCTCGGCATAGCGCTGGAGGATCAGAGAGACCAGATCAGCCTGACTCTCCCTCGGATGAGCATCCAGCAACTCGACCACCCAGGCACAACCGGCCTTCTTCAAATGCTCCCGCCATTCACCGGGCCAGCCATCCAGCTCATCCAGCGCCAACCACCGCGCACCACCCTGCTCGACATGCCCGCCGCCGATCGATTGCTCGAAACAGAACGGCGTCGCCGGGCGGGACAGGTCGATGCTGAAGATGTAGATGTCCTGGGTTTTGTGCTGCGACGTGGGGGCGTTGTTGCGGCTGCCGATCTGAATCATGCGCGGTTCCGTCCGTGGGAGAGGCGTTACAACTTGTTTCGCAGTCTACGACGTGGTGCTGATGGGGGGAACCTTTGGTGATGAGCCGGGTTGTGACAAGTGAAAGGTTTAACTGGGCAGTCCGGGGATTCCCTTTCAGTCGCCCACAAAAAAAGGACACCGTTGGGGTGTCCCTGTTTGCGTGTGGATTCAGGCTGATGGATCAGCGTTTCATGGCTTCGCATTGATTGCGCAGATCATGATCGCCGATTGACGAACAACTACTGCCCTTCTTCGCTTCACAAAAGGCACGTTGGTCATGATCCCCGATGCTTGAACACGAACTGCCTTTCTCCGCTTCGCACGCCGAACGCATGTCGTGATCGCCAATGGAGGAACAACTGCTACCCTTTTTGGCTTCGCAATAAGCGCGCTGGTCATGGTCGCCAATGCTTGAGCACGAACTGCCTTTCTCCGCTTCGCAGGCCGAACGCAAATCGTGGTCGCCGATGGAAGAACAACTGCTGCCTTCCTCCCTGGCCTGGCAGTAACTGCGTTTGTCGTGATCACTGATGCTGGAGCAACTGGCGGAAACATAACCGCTGAACAGCAACAACATCGCAAGAATCAGTTTCATCTCACACTTCCTTGGCTTGCCAGGAAACAGCCTGGTACTGGGTGATTCGTTCAAATGAGCGTCGCGACACGCCATCAAATTGACATCGTTTTTGAGGAAAGTTCCGGGGCAGGAATATGTGATGAATTTCGGGATCTGAAAACCGCGTAGGAAATGACTGCTCGTGGTGAGCGAGCTTGTTCAAAAATTTGATGTTCCATAGCGATCAACAAATGCACGAAATTCGCTATGCACTCATAGCGTGGAAAGCGCCAAAATACAGGATCAATAACTAATCAGTATAAAAAACTGTAACTTCTAACAGGTTCCTCAACAAAGCCATCCGCCTACTCTCCAGGAACTGGGGATGATTGCATCTCCTAACCGGCTGACAGAGGGTAAGGAAAATGGCAAACGACATTAGAGGTAACTACGACGGCGGGGACGGAAACATCTATCGCCTGGTGATCGAAAGTCAGGATGAGTCAATGGGCACATTTAAAGGCTACTTCCACAACAATCAGACCAACAAATGGGAAAAAGTCAGTGGTAGCTATCACTTTTTTTCCGATGGTCGGGACGAGACCGTGCTCAACGTAACGACCTCGGTCGGAAACTGGGAATTGGCAGCGGATCACGTCAACGGTAAGCCATCCTTCCAAACATGGACCGCTATACTAAACGGCGGCCAAACGGGCGGATTTTATCGAGAGCCAAACACACAACCTAAAGCACCCACCATGGCGGAGTTGCAATACGGCCAGTAGCATGACCAAACATAGGCCAGCGCTGATCTGACGCCTTTGAAACCCAGACAACCATGCTTTGTTATACAAGGCATGGTTGCTTCATTTAATTAGAAACCAATAAAGACTACGTCGCATCGCATCGCAGCATCAGAAGTTAGCCGGCGTATTCGCACTAATAATCTCCGCCTCATCCGCCCCGATATTCCGGAACTTGTGCGGCAGCGTCGTAGGGAAGTAATACCCATCCCCCGCACTCAACACGCTCACCTGCCCATCCACCGTCAACTCCACGGTGCCGCGCGTCACCAACCCACACTCCTCGCCTTCCGCGTGAACAATCGGCTCTTCCCCGGAACTCGCGCCCGGTGCGTATTGCTCGCGCAGCAAGCGCATCTGGCGGCTGGGGACCGAGGCGCCGATCAGCAGCAGGCGCAGGCCGTGGCGGCCGAGGTCGGGTTGTTCGTTGGCGCGGAAGACGTATTGGTGTTCGCGGGGCGGCTGGTCGAAGGTGAAGAAGTCGGCCAGGGACATCGGGATGCCTTCGAGCAGCTTTTTCAATGAGCTGACGGAAGGACTGACGCGATTCTGTTCGATCAGGGAGATGGTGGCATTGGTCACGCCGCTACGCCGGGCCAGCTCGCGCTGGGAGAGTTTGTAGCTTTCGCGTACTAGTTTGAGTCGAGAACCCGTATCCATGACAGCCTTATGTGAGAACGACTTAAGGGCGATGGGGGTGGGTGGCGGGTGCCGCGCAAGGCGCGCGGATCACGTTGCTCCCGTGTCCCGGAACCGTGAAAGGCGGCTATTAAATCACGTTTGTTGGCGTTGCTCAGCAGGTTCGATGGACGGTGGGTGAAAAGAGCCTGCTGAGGGTAATTGCGAAGTAAAAGCAAAACCTGTGGGAGCTGGCTTGCCAGCGATTGGGCGGCACTTTCAACATCCTTTTTGCTGATAGACCGCTTTCGCGAGCAAGCTCGCTCCCACAGGGTTTGTGGTGCGGCTTGTCAGGTAAAAAAACCGGCGGCGCCTGTGCGGGGCCACCGCCGGGGAGGTTAATCAGATGCCGAAACGGTCACGCAGCGAGTAATACACGGCGCCGAGGGCGGTCAGCGGGGCCGAAAAGGTACGGCCGCCGAGCATCGGCATGTGTGGCAGGGAGGCGAAGGCGTCGAAGCGCTCGGCGTCGCCACGGATCATTTCCGAGATCAGTTTGCCGGCCAGGTGCGAGCAGGTGACGCCGTGGCCGCTGTAGCCCTGCATGTAGTAGGCGTTTTTCTCGATGCGGCCGAATTGCGGCATGCGTGACATGGTCAGCAGGAAGTTGCCGGTCCAGCGGTAGTCGATTTTTACGTCCTTGAGCTGCGGGAAGGTCTTGAGGATCTTCGGGCGGATCAGGGTTTCGATGTCGTCCGGTTCACGGGCGCCGTAGACCACGCCGCCGCCGTAGAGCAGTCGGTTGTCGGCGGTCAGACGGTAGTAGTCGAGCAGGTAGTTGCAGTCTTCGACGCAGTAGTTGTTGGTGATCAGGCTGCGGGCCTGCTTCTCGGTCAGCGGTTCGGTGACGCAGATCTGCGAACCGCACGGCATGCTCTTGGCCGTCACGCGGTTGTCGAGGCCTTGCGGCAGGTAGGCGTTGCCGGCGATCAGCAGGTACTTGGCGCGGACCTGGCCTTTGGCGGTGCGCACGACGTTGGGCTCGCCGTATTTGATTTCCACCGCAGCGGACTGTTCGTAGATCTTGCCGCCCAGACGCACGATGGCGGCGGCTTCACCGAGGGCCAGGTTCAGCGGGTGGATGTGGCCGCCCTGCATGTCCAGCAGACCGCCGACGTAGGCGTCGGAGCCGACTTCGCGGCGGATGTCCGCAGCGTCGAGCATCTTCAGGTTTTTATTGCCGTAACGTTCCCAGCTCCGCTTTTGTTCGGCGAGGCCCTTGAGCTGCTTGTTGTTCATCGCTGCGAAGATACCGCCCGGACGGTAGTCGCACTTGATGTCGTATTCCTTGATGCGCGAACGGATGATGTCGGCGCCTTCGAAGATCATGCTGCCGAGGATTTCGGCGGTCTTGTCGCCGTAGCGCTCTTCGATCACGTCGACGTCGCGGCTGTAGGAGTTGACCAGTTGGCCTCCGTTTCGACCGCTGGCGCCGTAGCCGACTTTCGCCGCTTCCAGCACCGTCACCTTGTAGCCGGCTTCGCTCAGGAACAGTGCCGAGGACAGGCCGGTGTAGCCGGCGCCGATGATGCAGACATCGCACTCCACCGACTCTTCAAGCGTCGGGAAGTCGATGACTTCGTTGCGGGTGGCGGCGTAATAACTGTTGACGTGTTGTTGTTTCATTATTGTTCTCCGAGGGACGCCGGAAAAACCGGCGTCCACCGTTGTAAATAGAATTAGAGCTTGATCCAGGTCGCTTTCAGCTCGGTGTACTTGTCGAACGCGTGCAGCGATTTGTCGCGACCGTTGCCCGACTGCTTGAAGCCACCGAACGGCGCGGTCATGTCGCCGCCGTCGTACTGGTTGACCCACACGCTGCCGGCGCGTAGGCCACGGGCGAAGGTGTGGGCCTTGCTCAGGTTGCTGGTCCAGACCCCGGCGGCGAGGCCGAAGATGCTGTCGTTGGCGATGTGCAGCGCTTCTTCAACGGTGTCGAAGGTGATCAGCGACAGCACCGGGCCGAAGATTTCTTCCTTGGCGATGGTCATGGCGTTGGTCACACCGTCGAAAATCGTCGGTTCGATGTAGGTGCCGCCGGTTTCCTCGAGGGTGCGTCGGCCGCCGGCGATCACTTCGGCGCCCTGCTCGCGGCCGATGCTGATGTAGCGCAGCACGTTGTCCAGTTGACGCTGATCGACCACGGCGCCGACGGTGGTCGCCGGATCCAGGGCGTGACCCGGTTTCCACGCTTGCAGCGCTTCGACCAGCAGCGGGATGAATTGCTCGCGGATCGAACGCTCCACCAGCAGGCGGGAGCCGGCGGTGCAGACTTCGCCCTGGTTGAACGCAATGGCGCCGGCCGCCGCTTGTGCTGCCGCGCGCAAGTCCGGTGCGTCGGCAAACACCACGTTCGGGCTCTTGCCCCCAGCTTCGAGCCAGACGCGTTTCATGTTGCTTTGGCCGGCATAAATCATCAGTTGCTTGGCAATCGCGGTGGAGCCGGTGAAGGCCCGCACGTCGACGTCCATGTGCAGCGCCAGCGCCTTGCCGACGGTGTGGCCGAAGCCTGGCAGGACGTTGAACACGCCTTTCGGAATGCCCGCGTCCAGCGCCAGTTGCGCGATGCGGATCGCGGTCAGCGGGGATTTTTCCGAAGGCTTGAGGATGAACGAGTTACCCGCCGCCAGCGCCGGGGCGAATTTCCAGCTGGCCATGATCAGCGGGAAGTTCCACGGCACGATGGCAGCAACCACGCCTGATGGCTCGCGAGTGACCAGACCGAGTTGATCGTGCGGGGTGGCGGCGACTTCGTCGTAGATCTTGTCGATCGCTTCGGCGCTCCAGCGGATCGCGTTGGCGGTCGCCGGGATGTCGATGCTCATCGAGTCGCTGATCGGTTTGCCCATGTCGAGGGTTTCGAGCAGCGCCAGTTCTTCCTGGTGTTGCAGGATCAGATCGGCGAAGCGAATCAGGATGCGCTTGCGCTCGGCCGGGGCCTTGTTGGCCCACACGCCGGAGTTGAAGGATTGGCGCGCAGCTTCAACGGCGAGGTTGGCGTCGGCTTCATCGGTGCTGGCCACGGAGGCCAGGAAACGGCCGTCGACGGGGCTCAGGCATTCGAAGGTTTCGCCGCTGATGGCCGGGCGGTATTCGCCATTGATGAAGGCGCGGGATTCGAGGGTCAGGGACTGGAAGCGTTGTTCCCAGTCGTTGCGGGTCGTTGTCATGGTGGTGGCTCGACGCGGGGGAATTTGGGGGTGTCTGGTGTGTGTTCGGCTTGAGATGGCTGCCCTCACCCTAGCCCTCTCCCGGGGGGAGAGGGGACCGACCGGGGAATGCTGGAGAGCTCCGCCGACCTGAAACATCTCTTCCGAATCCATAATCGATTGGATCGGTCAGGTCGCTGAATATCTCAAGACAACTCGGTCAGTCCCCTCTCCCTCCGGGAGAGGGTTAGGGTGAGGGGCTTTTGGGCTTTTGAGGGCCCACGCCAATCACACCGTATGCAGATACCAGTTGTACTCAAGGTCAGAGATCGAGTTTTCGAACTCGGCCAGCTCGCTTTCCTTGCACGCGACGAACACGTCGATGTACATCGGGTCGATGTAGCGGGCCATGACTTCGCTGTCGTCCAGCTCACGCAGGGCGTCGCGCAGGTTGTTCGGCAGGCTCTGTTCGTTCTGCTCGTAGCTGTTGCCTTCGACCGGGGCGCCCGGCTCGATTTCGTTGGTCAGGCCGTGGTGGATACCGGCCAGAACGGAAGCCATCAGCAGGTACGGGTTGGCGTCGGCACCGGCGACACGGTGCTCGATGCGCACGGCGTCCGGTGAACCGGTCGGTACACGGACGGCCACGGTGCGGTTGTCGATGCCCCAGCTCGGCGAGTTCGGTACGTAGAACTGCGCGCCAAAGCGGCGGTACGAGTTGACGTTCGGGCACAGGAAAGCCATTTGCGCAGGCAGGGTCTCCAGCACACCGCCGATCGCGTGGCGCAGCGCGGCGTTCTGCTCGGGATCCTCGCTGGCGAAGATGTTGTTGCCTTCTTTGTCCAGGATCGAAATGTGCACGTGCAGACCGTTGCCCGCCTGGCCCGGATACGGCTTGGCCATGAAGGTGGTGTCCATCTCGTGGTCGTAGGCGATGTTCTTCACCAGACGCTTGAGCAGGACGGCGTAGTCGCATGCCTTGATCGGATCGGACACGTGATGCAGGTTGACTTCGAACTGCGCCGGGGCGCTTTCCTTGACGATGGCGTCGGCAGGAATGCCCTGCTCTTTCGCGCCTTCGAGGATGTCTTGCAGGCAGTCGACGTATTCGTCGAGATCGTCAATCAGATAAACCTGGGTCGACACCGGACGCTTGCCGGAGACTGGCGAACGCGGCGATTGCGGACGGCCGTTCACGTTGTCCTGGTCGATCAGGTAGAACTCGAGTTCGAACGCGGCGCAAATGGTCAGGCCCAGTGCGTCGAACTTGCGCACCACGTTGGCCAGCACTTCACGCGGGTCGGCAAAGAACGGCTCGCCTTCCAGTTCGTGCATGGTCATCAGCAGTTGCGCGGTCGGGCGCTTCTGCCAGGGCTCGATGCTCAGGGTGCCCGGAATCGGGTAGCAGATGCGGTCAGCGTCGCCGATGTCCAGGCCCAGGCCGGTGCTTTCCACCGTGGAGCCGTTGATGTCGAGGGCAAAGAGCGAGGCCGGCAGGTTGATGCCTTTCTCGTAAACCTTGTGAAGACTGGTGCGCTCGATGCGCTTGCCGCGCACCACACCGTTCATGTCTGCAATCAGAAGGTCGACGTACAAAACCTCAGGATGTTTCTTAAGGAATGCGTTTGCTTCGTTGAGTTGAACGGCACGCAGAGGGACCGACATGATGCACCTATTTAGCTGTTAATTATTATGTTCACTGCTGTTTCGCCGAGCCAGTCAACCCGAACGGCAAAGTGAAGTCAATAGCGAACAGAGGGCCGCTCAGCGTTTATTTTTCGGGCTTTTTTTAACACTCACGTGCTAATTCAGGCGCCAGAGGCCCGCGAATCATGAAGATTTGATGAGCAGCGTTTAGAATTTTTTACATGGGAGTTGTTAATTAAAATCAACGAGGCTAAGCTCCGGAAAAGCTCGTTCAAGTGTCAAACTTCGAGGTGAATAAAAATGGCATTCAAGCCATTGATCGGCGTTACTGCGTGCGTCAAACAGATTGGCCTGCACCCCTATCACATCAGCGGCGACAAGTACGTTCGCGCTGTCAGCGTTGCGGCGCTGGGGTTGCCCGTCGTCATTCCTTCCCTTGGCCAACTGACTGAAATCGAAGACCTGCTGGGTCAGCTCGACGGTCTGTTGCTGACCGGCTCGCCGTCCAACGTGGAACCCTTCCACTATCAGGGCCCGGACAGCGCTCCCGGCACGGATCACGATCCGGCGCGGGATGCCACTACCCTTCCTTTATTGCGTGCAGCCATCGCGGCGGGCGTTCCGGTACTCGGCATCTGCCGCGGCTTCCAGGAAATGAACGTGGCGTTCGGCGGCAGCCTGCACCAGAAGGTGCATGAGCTGCCGGGCATGCTCGATCACCGCGAAGCCGACAGCCCGGATGTCGCCGTGCAATACGCCCCGGCCCATGCCGTGACGGTGCTGCCCGGTGGCGTGTTCGAAGCGCTGGAGCTGCCGGGTGAATTCCAGGTCAACTCGATTCACAGTCAGGGCATCGACCGCCTCGCTCCCGGCCTGCGCGCCGAAGCCGTGGCGCCGGACGGCCTGATCGAGGCGGTCTCGGTGGAGCACAGCCCGACCTTCGCCCTCGGCGTGCAATGGCACCCCGAATGGCAAGTGCTGGACAACCCGAACTACCTGCGGATTTTCCAGGCATTCGGCGAGGCTTGCCGCCAGCGTGCGGCGCGACGCAACCAGCGCTGACACAACCCAGAATTTCATCACTGTTTACTGCCCCCACGGGGTCGGCGGCTGCGCGTGTGCGCACCCGTCATCCGTGAAAACAACAAACCGTAATAACAACAAGTACTACCCAGGCAGCCAGGACGGCGGCGCCGACCAAGCCGGATCGGCAAGCGCAATACCAATCGGATCAATGCAAAACCCTGTGGGAGCTGGCTTGCCAGCGATGAGGCCGTCACTTTCGACATCGAGGTGACTGACCCGCCGCCATCGCGGGCAAGCCCGCTCCCACAGGGGGATGCGATCCGACAGGAAATGCTCTTGCAAGTCTGCAATCCACTCTTAAGCCAGGCCGCGTTGGCCCGGCGACTGAAACCTGTTGGGAGTTTCACATGGCAAACGCCTCCAGCACTTACAGGAAGGCTCTTGAAGGTCATCAGCAACCGAAAAAGGTTCTGGTGAAAGTCGATCGAGTCACCAAGAAGTTCGACGAAACCACGGCGGTGGACGATGTGTCCCTGGAGATCCATCAGGGCGAAATCTTCGCCCTGCTCGGCGGCTCCGGCTCGGGCAAATCAACCCTGCTGCGCATGCTCGCCGGTTTCGAACGGCCGACTGAAGGACGCATTCTGCTCGACGGTGTCGACATCACCGACATGCCGCCGTACGAGCGGCCGATCAACATGATGTTCCAGTCCTACGCCCTGTTCCCGCACATGACCGTGGCGCAGAACATCGCCTTCGGCCTCAAGCAGGATCGTTTGCCGGCCAGCGAAATCGACGCCCGCGTCGAAGAAATGCTGCGTCTGGTGCACATGACCCAATACGCCAAGCGTCGCCCGCATCAACTGTCCGGCGGTCAGCGTCAGCGCGTGGCCCTCGCCCGCTCACTGGCCAAACGTCCGAAGCTGTTGCTGCTCGACGAACCGATGGGGGCGCTGGATAAAAAGCTGCGTTCGCAAATGCAGCTGGAACTGGTGGAAATCATCGAGCGCGTCGGCGTGACCTGCGTGATGGTGACCCACGACCAGGAAGAGGCCATGACCATGGCCGAACGCATCGCGATCATGCACCTGGGCTGGATCGCCCAGATCGGCAGCCCGGTCGACATTTATGAAGCACCGGTCAGCCGCATGGTCTGCGAATTCATCGGCAACGTGAACGCCTTCGACGGCACCGTGGTCGAGGATCTTGAAGGTCACGCGATCATTCACAGCCCGGACTTGCAGCAAAAGATCTACGTCGGTCATGGCGTCAGCACTTCGGTGCAGGACAAGTCGATCACCTACGCGATCCGCCCGGAAAAAATGCTGGTCAGCACGATCAAGCCGGAGACCCGCTACAACTGGTCCGAAGGCAAGGTGCATGACATCGCCTACCTCGGCGGCCACTCAGTGTTCTACGTCGAATTGCCGAGCGGCAAAATCGTCCAGTCGTTCATGGCCAACGCCGAACGCCGTGGCGCGCGACCGACCTGGGACGACAAGGTCTACGTCTGGTGGGAAGACGACAGCGGCGTGGTACTGCGCTCATGAGAACCTTCAATCAGCAATTCCTGCGCCTGGTGCCCAGCGGGCGAAAGTTCGTCATCGGCATCCCGTTCATCTGGCTGTTCCTGTTCTTCATGCTGCCGTTCTTCCTGGTGATGAAGATCAGCTTCTCGGAAGCCGCGCTGTCGATCCCGCCGTACTCGGAGATCTACACCTACGCCGAACAGAAATTCCAGCTGCTGCTGAACATCGGCAACTACACCATGCTTGGCGAGGACGAGCTGTACCTGTCGGCCTACCTCGGTTCGCTGAAGGTCGCGGCGCTGAGCACGATGATGTGCCTGGTGATCGGTTTCCCGATGGCCTACGCGATCACCAAGACCGGCAAGGAAACGCAAAACGTCCTGCTGCTGTTGATCATGATGCCGACCTGGACCGCGATCCTGATCCGCGTTTACGCGTGGATGGGCATCCTCAGCAACAACGGTCTGCTTAACGCATTTTTGATGTGGACCGGGCTCACCGATCACCCGATCGAGATCCTCAACACCAACACGGCGGTCTACATTGGGGTCGTGTATGCCTACCTGCCATTCATGGTGCTGCCGCTCTATGCCAACCTGGTGAAGCACGACGGCAGCCTGTTGGAAGCCGCGCAGGATCTGGGTTCGAGCAATTTCAACAACTTCTGGAAAATCACCGTGCCGCTGGCCAAGAACGGCATCATCGCCGGCTGCATGCTGGTGTTCATTCCAGTGGTGGGCGAGTTCGTGATTCCGGAACTGCTGGGCGGCCCGGAGACCCTGATGATCGGTCGCGTGCTGTGGCAAGAGTTCTTCAATAACCGCGACTGGCCGGTGGCGTCTGCTCTGGCGGTGGTGATGCTGTTGATCCTGATTGTGCCGATTCTGCTGTTCAACCGCAGCCAGGCCAAAGAGATGGAGGCACGGGGATGAAACGCTTCGGATTTTCAAAGTTCATGCTGATCTTCGGCCTGATGTTCATCTATCTGCCGATGCTGATTCTGGTGATCTACTCGTTCAACGCCTCGAAACTGGTAACGGTCTGGGGCGGCTGGTCGGTGAAGTGGTACGTCGGCCTGCTCGACAACACCCAACTGATGGGCTCGGTGGTGCGCTCGCTGGAAATCGCCTGCTACACCGCGATTGCCGCCGTAGCGTTGGGCACCCTCGCCGCGTTCGTGCTGACCCGCGTAACGCGCTTCAAGGGTCGTACGCTGTTCGGTGGTCTGGTGACCGCGCCGCTGGTGATGCCTGAGGTGATTACCGGGCTGTCGCTGTTGCTGCTGTTCGTGGCGATGGCGCAACTGATCGGCTGGCCGCAGGAGCGTGGCATCGTCACCATCTGGATCGCCCACACCACGTTTTGTGCGGCGTATGTGGCGGTGGTGGTGTCGGCGCGTCTGCGCGAGCTGGACCTGTCGATCGAAGAAGCGGCGATGGATCTGGGCGCGAAACCGTTCAAGGTGTTTTTCCTGATCACCATCCCGATGATCGCGCCGTCGCTGGCAGCGGGCGGCATGATGTCGTTCGCCCTGTCGCTGGACGATCTGGTGCTGGCGAGCTTCGTCTCGGGGCCGGGTTCCACCACCCTGCCGATGGAAGTCTTCTCGGCCGTGCGTCTGGGCGTGAAGCCCGAGATCAACGCCGTGGCCAGCCTGATTCTGCTGGCGGTGTCGCTGGTGACCTTCCTGGTCTGGTACTTCGGCCGCAAGGCAGAAGCCAACCGCAAGCGTGCGATTCAGGAAGCGATGGATCAGACCGCCAACGAATCGTGGCAGCAACCGCAACCTCAACGAGTGGCAGCGACGGCCTAGGGCCGTCGCGTTTTACGGCTTTGCGCTTTGGCTTAAAAGCTTTTGAATAAAAAGAATGGAGTTTCACCGATGAAAATGTTTGGCAGGACTCTGCTGACACTGTCCTTATTGGGCGCAATCGCCACAGGCGCCCAGGCCAACGACAAGGTGCTGCGCGTTTACAACTGGTCGGATTACATCGCCCCGGACACCGTCAAGAAGTTCGAGGACGAGACCGGCATCCGCGTGACTTACGATGTGTTCGACAGCAATGAAACTCTCGAGGCGCGTCTGCTCGCGGGTAAATCCGGCTACGACATCGTGGTGCCGTCCAACAGTTTCCTGGCCAAGCAGATCAAGGCCGGGGTCTATCAGACCCTGGACAAATCGAAGCTGCCAAACTGGAAAAACCTCAACCCGGTGCTGCTGAAAAACGCCTCCGCCAGTGATCCGGACAACGCCCATGCGTTCCCGTACATGTGGGGCTCGATCGGCATCGGCTTCAACCCGGACAAGGTCAAGGAAGTGCTCGGCAAGAATGCGCCGACCAATTCCTGGGACCTGCTGTTCAAACCGGAGAACGCCGAGAAGCTCAAGGCCTGCGGTATCAGCTTCCTCGACTCGCCGACCGAAATGCTCCCGGCCGCCCTGCACTACCTGGGTTATCCGGTGAACGACAAAGACGTGAAGCACATCGCCGAAGCCGAAGCGCTGTTCATGAAGATCCGGCCGTCGGTGGCGTATTTCCATTCGTCCAAGTACATCTCCGATCTGGCCAACGGCAACATTTGCGTGGCCGTCGGTTACTCGGGTGACGTGTTGCAGGCCAAGGCCCGTGCAGTGGAATCGGGCAACAAGGTCGAGATCGACTACAGCATTCCCAAGGAAGGCGCCGGCAGTTTCTATGACATGGTCGCCATCCCGCGCGATGCCGCCAACGTCGAGAACGCTTACCTGTTCATGAACTTCCTGATGCGCCCGGACATCATCGCCGAAGTCACCAACAGCATCGGTTACAGCAACGCCAACGAAGCCGCGACGCCGCTGGTGGACGAAGCGATCCGCAACGACCCGGGCTCGTACCCGTCGCAGGAGGTGATGGCGACACTGTATGCAGTGCCGGATCAACCGATTGCCACGCAACGGATCATGACCCGGGGCTGGACCCGCGTGAAACTCGGCAAGTAATGGCACCACCGATGATCGTTCCCACGCTCTGCGTGGGAATGCAGCCCGGGACGCTCCGCGTCCCAAAGCGGACGCAGAGCGTCCATTGAGGCATTCCCACGCGGACGGTTCGACGCCTCGACGTGGGAACGATCAGACAGTCAGCGATCAGTATCGATTTCCGTTCATGCAGCGCCTTACCACCGCTGCCCCCTGCTCTGAACGGCCTCACCTGGCTTTCCTCGGTTCAGGTGAATTCAGGCGCCCTCGGGCGCCTTTTTTTGTGGCTCAGATCAGTGGCCAGTCGGCCAGCGAGCGGTAGCGGCCCTTGTGGGATTCAAACAGCGCAAAGCGTTCGGCCCGCAGGAAGAATTCCGGCGGCGTGGCGGATTCCGGTTCCGGCGCCCGATAGTCCCGGGCCAGTGTCAGGTGCGGACGATACTCGCGCGTCGCCTCTTCAAACCCGAACGGCAACATCGCCTGCTCCAGTGCATACACCAGCCGCAGCAATCCCTGCGGTGCCTGCTCCGGCGCCAGCGACAACACCCCGGCACGGCGCCAGACCTGTAACCGATCCAGCGAAATCTTCAGCGCCTCGCCCGGTATGCGCACCTTCGCCGCCGCCTCGCAGACTTCGCCAATCTGCGCCAACGGCACCGCGCCGAGAAACAGCAGCGTCAGGTGAAAGTTGTCGGCCGGCACCGGCTTGCCGGTACGCAAACCCAGCTCGCTGCGCCACTGGGCAATCGCCTTGCGCTGCGCCGGCGGGCAGTCCAGGGCGAAAAACAGCCGCTTGAATGGTTGATCCCCGCGCGTTTCGTCCGTCATGGCCACGCTCCTTCGTTCGTCGAGATCCCTGGATTCTACACGCCCGTTTCTGGCGACTCTCGGCATGGGGTTTATAGTTCAACGATTGCCATCAACCGGAGGACGTCATGCGCGAGATCCTCAGCAAAGAACCCTGGTGGGCCCGACCGCCGAATCCCGGGCAGGATGAAAGCGAACTGGAATGGGGCTGGCTGGTGCATTACAGCGAAGGTGAGCCGCGTTTCGAATTCGTGCGCGAGCGGCCGACGGACGAGCAGATCCGCAACCGCAAAGGCTGCCGGATCACCCCGTCGGCGGAGTAACCCGGCAGCGCGGCATCAAGGCCCGAGAATGTCCTTAAAGCCACCGAAGATCATCCGCTGCCCATCAAACGGCATCGGATTGACGTCCGGCTGCATGCGCGGGTCCTCCATCATTTTCGCCATGCCGGTGTCGCGGGTGGCCTTGTCCGGCCAGACCAGCCAACCGGCCGATACGGTTTCGCCCTCCTTGAGTTTTACGGCCATCGGGAATGAGGTGACCTTGCCGTCCGGCACGTCATCGCCCCAGCCCTGAATCACCTCCAGCGCGCCGTATTCCTTGAAGAGCTTGGCGGCGATTTCGCAGTGCTTTTTGTACTGTTCGCGGTTGGCGTTCGGCACGGGCGCCACGAACACATCGATGTAAGCCATGATCATTCTCCTTGCAGGGTGGGTTCGATCTGCTGAGTAGTCGACTCGGGCGGCCGCCATTCGACACGGTTGACGCCCAGCCCGACCGACGGTTCATCTCGCCCGCCCAGATTGCCCTCGACCTGCGCCGCCATGTGCAGCGTGCCGGCCATCACGCCGGTGGTCGGGTTTTGCAGCAGTTTCAGCCAGGCCTTGTCGAAGGTGTTGCCCAGGCTGCTGCGGATCAGCGCTTCGCTGTCCGGGCGGTCGTTGGCCTGAATGATTGCGCGGATGCCTGCCACCCCGACCGAAATCAGCGCCCCGGCCAGTTTGCCTGCCGCTGCCGCCACTGCGCTGGCGGCGCCGCGCGGGGCCATTTCCGCCTCCATGCGCTGACTGGCGCGCTTGGCCACCGGCGCCATGGCCGACTCAGTCGAGGTCACGCCTTTGGAGCCGCCGTCGGTGTGGATCTTGTCGATCAGCGCCGCGTAGGCCGGCAGCGTGTTCAACGGCTCAGTGCTGACAACCTGATACAGCGAGGCATCGCGGGCCGGCGGCGGGCCAAGGGCGATGGCGGGGATTTTCTGCAACCGCCCGTTGAGCTGGGCGATGGGCACGCCGTGGCGCTGGGCGATGACCGGCATCTGCTGCGCCATCAGTTGCGCGTAGAACGCGGTGGACTGGCCGAGGATCGCGTCCGGGTCGATCTCCACCGCCACCGGCGCCAGCACCCGTTCCTGATATTGCTCCAGCAGGTAATCCGCCAGGCGCTTGGCCGAAGCGTCCTGCTCGCCGCTGGCACTGATCGTGTACCAGCTGACCTTCATCGACAGCCATTCCTGGGTCCAGTAGCTGCTGAACCACGGGATGAAATTTTCTTCAGTTTGCTGATAGACGCGAGTGCGCCAATGTTCCATCGAGCCACGGGCGAACAGCTTGACCTGCTCGGTGGCCTGCTTCGAGGCGTTGACGATTTCCCGGTTGATCTGCTGCCAGGTCGCCGGCGAGACCACCACCGCCGGCGCGCTTACCGGGGCCCGCGCCGTGGTTGCGCAGCCGGCCAGCAACACCAGTGCGGCGACGAGCAGCGCACGCAGGTTCACGGTGGCGGTCCTTATCTGTTCTTCGGGCAGGAGACCTGAAGAATGCGGGGAAGATGAAATGAGTATAGGTGCGTGGGGTGCGCCGTTTATCCGCTGGTCTGGGCCGCGCCGGTCCAACCATCAATGGCGTCGATATTCACCATCGCGACGATTGCCTTCCGCATGTTGCTCGCCAAAGGCACGATTAGCCCATCCGAAACACACAGCACGAGGAGTTCACATCATGATCAATACCGTCACCCTCGCCGTGAGTTTCCCGGTCTTCGGCAGCAACTACTACGATCAGCACGCCGTGTCGCGCAAGACACAGGCGCTGGTGTTCGACGAAGCCTTCGAAGACCTGTTGATGCCCGCCGCGAGCAATCATTTCAGCAATGAAGTGGTGGGCCTCAACGATCAGTTCCGTTTTCTGAGCGACATTCTCGCCACCCATTTGCTGGACATCGAGGCCTCAGTGCCTGCGCGATCCAGCGTCCGGGCGAGCGCTCACTTTTAATGCCAAAGGGCGTTCCCGCAAGGGAACGCCCTCTTCGTTTCAATCAGTCATCATCCCGGTCGCGGTGATAACGACGCCCGTCGCGGCGGTCGTCATCGCGGTCGTCCCAGCGCCGGTCATGATCGTAGTAACGGCCATGATCGCGGTCGTAATGCCGGCCATGGCGATGGTCATCATCGAAATCCGCCACACAGCCGCCCAGCAATACAGCGGCGGAAACGGTCAGCAGCAGGCTTGTTGCACGCATCATTCAGAATTTCCCTAAAACCAAGGTCTTGACAACGGAAACGGTCAGCGCTGCCCGTACCAAAGAGGCGCGGTGCGCGCTGCCGCTGATACGACCGGGGAAAACGACGATGATTCACAGGCCGCCGATGACCGTTGATCGCCTCGCCCGCCTCGCCCGAGCGGCGGCCAAATGCCACCTATACTGCTTGCAACGCGCAAAGGATCTGCCCCTCAAGAACAACAAGCAGAGGTGCGACATGGTCTGGCAACAAGTCTATGACCCGTTCGGCAATCCGGTGATTTCCACGATCATGGCCGCCGTTCCCGTGGTGGTGATGCTGGCGGCGCTGGCCTTCTTTCATGTGAAGGCGCATCTGGCCGCACTGCTGGCGCTGGCCTCGGCGCTGCTGATCTCGATCTTCGCCTTCGGCATGCCCGCCAACATGGCCGGTTCCGCGGCGCTGTTCGGGGCGGCCAACGGGCTGCTGCCGATTGGCTGGATCGTGCTCAACATCATTTTTCTGCATCGTCTGACCACCGAGAACGGCTCGTTCAAGGTGTTGCAGGATTCGCTCGCCCGCATCACCGACGACCGGCGCCTGCAATTGCTGCTGATCGCCTTTTGTTTCGGTGCTTTCTTCGAAGGGGCCGCCGGGTTCGGTACCCCGGTGGCAGTGACCGGCGCCATTCTGATCGGTCTTGGTTTTTCGCCACTGGCAGCGTCCGGCCTGGCGCTGATCGCCAACACCGCGCCCGTGGCTTTCGGCGCCCTGGGCACGCCGATCATTACGCTGGCCAAGGTCACAGGGCTGGATGAAATGGAGCTGTCGATGATGGTGGGACGGCAGTTGCCGTTCTTTTCGGTGCTGGTGCCATTCTGGCTGATCTGGGCATTCGCCGGGTGGCGCAAGATGCTGGAAGTATGGCCGGCGATTCTGGTGGCTGGCGTCAGTTTCGCCATCCCGCAGTTTCTGGTTTCGAACTACCACGGGCCGATGCTGGTGGACGTGATCGCCGCGCTGATTTCCATGGCCTGCCTGACCCTGTTTCTCAAGGTCTGGAAGCCGGCGACTGTTCACACCTCGGCCGCGCTGTCGGGGCGGCATGACGACTCGAAGGTCGACGAAGAAAAGGTCACGGCCAGCGCCGCATTCAGCGATCAGGCGCGCCCGGCAGTGATGCGCGCGTGGATGCCGTGGATCATCCTCACGGTGTTCGTGTTTGCCTGGGGCACCCAGGGTTTCAAGAACATGTTCGACACTCGTCCGGCGATTGATCCCGTTACCCAATCAGCCAAGCTTGATCCGCAGGGCAAACCGCTGCGCGAAGCCAATCCGGTGTTCGCCCCGGCCGTGACTTTCAGCTCCCTGCATCTGCAAATCGAAAAAGTCCCGCCGGTGGTCGCCGCGCCGAAAGCCGAAGAGGCGGTGTACAAGTTCACCTGGTTCACTGCCACCGGCAGCGGCATCCTGCTCGCGGCGATTGTCGGTGGATTGCTGATGGGCTACTCGATCCCGCAACTGATCAAACAGTACCTTCGCACACTGTGGGTCGTGCGCTTCTCGCTGACCACAATTGCCGCGATGCTGGCGCTGGGATTCCTGACCCGCTATTCGGGGCTGGACGCGACCATGGGCCTGGCATTCGCTGCCACGGGGATTTTCTACCCGATGTTCGGCACCTTGCTCGGCTGGCTTGGCGTAGCACTGACCGGGTCGGATACCGCGTCCAACGTGCTGTTTGGCGGCTTGCAACGGGTGACGTCGGAACAGCTGGGCATCAGCCCGGTCCTGATGGCGGCGGCCAACAGCTCCGGCGGAGTGATGGGCAAAATGGTCGACGCGCAGTCGATCGTGGTCGCCTCGACCGCGACACGCTGGTACGGCCATGAAGGGGAAATCCTGCGTTACGTGTTCTTCCATTCCATCGTGCTGGCAATCCTGGTCGGCGGCCTGGTGACGTTGCAGGCGTATGTGGCGCCGTTTACGTCCATGGTGGTCGGCGCACATTGAGAATCGCGGGTGCCTCGGTTGTGAGAGTGATCTGACTCACAGCCAAGGCACCCGCGCTCCTTCTGTCGATTCATGAACCGCGCGCATGAGGCCATGCGCAAATCAAAGAAAACCTTTTCCTCTCCAGCGTGGTCACTCCTAGAACAGAGCGAGACTGGCAACCACGCCAGCGTACCCGTGCGGGTCTTTCACACCCTGCCGACCTGATAGAGGAAGCCAAGCAAATGAATGACCATCCGCCAATGGCGATCTCCCGACGTCGTTTCCTGATTCTCGGGGCCGTGACCGCAACCGCGTTCGCGATGCCCCCTTTCATCAGCCGCAAGGCCTACGCGGCCAGCCTGGAGCAACCGGCCATGGCCAAAGTAACCATCGAAGTCAACGGCAAGCCACAGGCGCTGGAGGTTGATACTCGCACCACCCTGCTCGACGCCCTGCGCGAACACCTGCACCTGACCGGCAGCAAAAAGGGCTGCGACCACGGCCAGTGCGGCGCCTGCACGGTGATCGTCGATGGCCGGCGAATCAATTCGTGCCTGACCCTGGCGGTGATGCAGGACGGCGCCAAAGTCACCACCATCGAAGGCCTCGGCATGCCGGATCATCTGCATCCGATGCAGGCGGCGTTCATCAAGCATGACGGTTACCAGTGCGGCTACTGCACGCCGGGACAGATCTGTTCGGCGGTCGCCGTGCTCCAGGAAATCCGGGACGGCATCCCCAGCCACGCCAGCGCCAGCCTCACCGAAGCACCGCAACTGGTCGCCAGCGAATTGCAGGAACGCATGAGCGGCAACATCTGCCGCTGCGGCGCCTACTCGAACATCATCGAAGCCATCAGCGAAGTCGCGGAGGTGCCAGCATGAGAGCATTCAATTACAGCCGCGCCGACTCCCCTGCCGCAGCTGCTGCCCAAGCCGCGCAAATCGAAGGCGCACGTTTCATTGCCGGCGGCACCAATCTGCTGGACTTGATGAAACTCGACATCGAAACGCCCCAGCAGCTGATAGACGTCAATCACCTGGGCCTCGACCAGATCGAAGCTACCGACGACGGCGGCTTGCGCATCGGCGCGCTGGTGCGCAACACCGATCTGGCCGCCGACAACCGCGTCCGGAAAGATTACGCGCTGTTGTCCCGCGCCTTGCTCGCCGGTGCGTCGGGCCAGTTGCGCAACATGGCGACCACCGCCGGCAATCTGCTCCAGCGCACGCGCTGCCCGTATTTCTACGACACCAATCAGGCCTGCAATAAACGTAATCCCGGCAGTGGTTGCGCGGCGATTGGCGGGGTCAGTCGACAACTCGGCATCATCGGTGTCAGCGACGCCTGCATCGCGACCCATCCGAGTGACATGGCGATTGCGATGCGTGCGCTGGATGCTCAGGTCGAAACGATCAAGGCTGATGGCAGCACTCGACGCATCGCCATCGCGGACTTCCATCAATTGCCCGGCACCACGCCGAATGTCGAAACCAGTCTGACGCCCGGTGAACTGATCACCGCCGTCACCCTGCCCGCCCCGGTGGGCGGCACCCATGTCTATCACAAGGTGCGCGACCGCTCGTCATACGCCTTCGCCCTGGTGTCCGTCGGCCTGATCCTGCAGAAGGATGGAAGCGGCCGCATCGCCGTCGGCGGCATCGCGCCGAAACCCTGGCGAGTCGAAGCGGCGGAAGCGCTGCTGCCGCAAGGCGCGAAAGCAGTCAGTGCGCGCCTGCTCGACGGCGCCACGCCGACCCCGGACAACCAGTTCAAAGTGACTCTGGTCGAGCGCACGATTGCCTCGGTGCTGGCCCAAGCGAGGGACGAAGCATGAAATTCGACACACCCGCCACGACCAACCCGATTGATCAGTTGAACGTCATCGGTAAACCCACCGACCGCATCGAAGGCCCGTTGAAGACCAGCGGCCAGGCGCCTTACGCCTACGAGCAACATGAAGCCGTGAAGAATCAGGCCTATGGCGTGATGGTCGGTTCGGCCATCGCCAAGGGTCGCATCACCCGCATCGATCTGGAGGCTGCCCGCGCCGCGCCGGGAGTGCTGACCATCGTCACCGCCGCCAACGCCGGCAAGCTCGGCAAAGGCCAGTACAACGCCGCGCACCTGCTGGCCGGGCCGCAAGTGCAGCACTATCACCAGGCCGTGGCGCTGGTGGTCGCCGAAACCTTCGAACAGGCGCGGGCCGCCGCGCAGTTGGTCAACGTCGAATACGCGCAAGACAAAGGCCAGTTTGATCTGGCCAGCGTGCGCGATCAGGGCGTGGAGCCGAAAGACGATCTGCCGGACGTCAAGCACGGCGATTTCGCCAGCGCCTTCGCCGCCGCGCCGGTGCAGTTCGACCAGACCTACACCACGCCGGATCAGTCCCACGCGATGATGGAGCCCCACGCGACACTCGCCGCCTGGAAAGGCGATCACGTGACGCTCTGGACTTCCAACCAGATGATCGCCTGGAGCGTCGGCGACATCGCCACCACCCTCGGCCTGCCCAAGGAAAACGTGCGGTTGATCTCGCCGTACATTGGTGGCGGTTTCGGCGGCAAGCTGTTCATTCGTGCCGATGCGATCCTCGCCGCCCTCGGCGCACGACTGGCGAACCGGCCAGTGAAGGTCGCCCTCGCCCGTCCGCAGATCGCCAACAACACCACCCACCGACCCGCCACCATTCAACGGATTCGGATGGGAGCGACAGCGGACGGCAAACTCACCGCCATCGCCCATGAAGGCTGGTCGGGCAACCTCGCCGACGGCAAGGTCGAAGTCGCGGCGCAGCCGAGCCAGTTGCTCTATGCCGCCGAAAATCGTTTGGTGACCATGCGTCTTGCGCCGCTGGACCTGCCGGAAGGCAACGCCATGCGCGCACCGGGCGAAACGCCGGGGCTGATGGCGCTGGAGATCGCCATGGACGAGATGGCCGAACAGCTCAAACTCGATCCGATCCAGTTCCGCATCCTCAACGACACCCAGGTCGATCCGGTGAAAACCGAGCGGCCGTTCTCCCAGCGGCGTCTGATCGAATGCCTGCAAACCGGTGCCGAACGCTTCGGCTGGGATAAACGCAATGCAACGCCCGGCACCCGTCGCGAAGGTCGCTGGCTGATCGGCATGGGCGTCGCGGCAGCGATTCGCAACAACCTGCTGGTGAAGTCCGGCGCGCGAGTGAGGCTGGAGCGCGACGGCAAGATCACCGTGGAAACCGACATGACGGACATCGGCACCGGCAGCTACACGATCATTGCCCAGACTGCAGCGGAAATGATGGGGGTCAGCCTGGACGATGTGGTGGTGCGACTCGGCGATTCAAACTTCCCGGTGTCGGCAGGCTCCGGCGGCCAGTTCGGCGCCAACTGCTCGACCGCCGGGGTCTACGCAGCGTGCATGAAGCTGCGCGAAGCGGTCACCGCCAAACTGGGCATGAACGGAAGTGAAGCGCAGTTTGCCGATGGCCACGTGCGATTGGGCAGCAAGAACGTGCCGTTACGTGAGGCCGCGCAACAGGCCGCGATCGAAGTCGAGGACAGCATCGAATTCGCCGACCTCGCCAAGCAGTACCAGCAATCGACCTTCGGCGCGCACTTCGTCGAAGTCGCGGTGGATGCTGCCACCGGCGAAGTCCGCGTGCGCCGGATGCTCGCGGTCTGCGCCGCCGGGCGGATTCTCAATCCGAAATCAGCCCGCAGCCAAGTGATCGGCGCGATGACCATGGGCGTCGGCGCGGCATTGATGGAAGAACTTGCGGTGGACAAGCGCCAGGGCTTTTTCGTCAACCATGACCTGGCCGGCTACGAGGTGCCGGTGCATGCCGACATCCCGCATCAGGAGGTGATCTTCCTCGATGAAACCGACCCGATTTCATCGCCGATGAAAGCCAAGGGGGTCGGTGAACTCGGGATTTGCGGGGTCAGCGCGGCGGTGGCGAATGCGATCTACAACGCCACCGGTGCACGGGTGCGGGAGTATCCGATTACCTTGGACAAGATTCTTGATGCGTTGCCGCCGATGATCTGAAACCGGTAGCGCACCAGCATGGGGTGCTGGTGCGCTAATCACACCGGGAGATAGCTAACTCACCAACGCAATCAACTGCTGACGCTGCGCATCGGTCAGCATCAACCCGAACCCGGCGCCGGCGTTGTCGGCCATGTACAGCGGATTGCGGGTGCCGGGAATCACGCAGGTCACCGCCGGATGCGCCAATAGAAATTTCAGCGCCAGTTGCGGCCAGCTTCTGGCCCCGACTTGTGCCGCCCAGCCTGGCAGCGGTTTGCCCTTGAGCCGCGCGAGCAGATCGCCACCGCCGAACGGCCGGTTGCAGATCACTGCCACCCCGCGTTCGCGGCACAGTGGCAGGATGCGCTTCTCGACCCCGCGATCATCCAGGGCGTAGTTGATTTGCAGGAAATCCAGCGACTCGGCCTTGAGCACCGCTTCGACCTCGTCATAGGCCGAAGGCGTGTAGTGGGTGATGCCGATGTAGCGGATGCGGCCCTGCTCTTTCCAGTCGCGCAGGGTCGGCAGATGGGTTTGCCAGTCGAGCAGGTTGTGGATCTGCATCAGGTCGATGCGCTCGGTGCGCAGCAGGCTGAACGACTGCTCCATCTGCGCAATGCCCTCCTCGCGACCACGGGTCCAGACCTTGGTCGCCAGAAACGCCGGTGAGCGCGGTTCGTGGATCGACAGCAATTCACCGGTGGTTTCCTCGGCGCGGCCGTACATGGGCGAGCTGTCGATCACCGTGCCGCCCTTTTTGAACAGCTCGCCGAGCACCGCCGGCAATTGCTTGTAGACCGGATCGCCGGGCGCGACATCGAAACCGCGATAAGTGCCCAACCCCACCAGCGGCAGTGGCTCGGAGCTCGAAGGGATGGCGCGGGTCTGCATGGTCTGGGCTCCTGTGGCGTTCGGCGACGTAATGGCGGCCAGCGCCCGGTCAAAGGTGAAAACCGCTGACACCCCGGCGGCCAGTGTCAGCAACCGGCGGCGGGAATATCCCTCAGTGTGGTTCATACTGGCGCCCTTGCCCTGTGGATCTGTTGCACCTTGTGTTTTGACGCGGCCCGCAAAACCGTTGGACTACACTGCGACAGCCAACCTGCGCGCCCGGTTAAAGTTAGTCGAATGTCCAGAACCCTGTTGTCACTCGTCGCATCGATCGTCGCCGTGTACCTGATCCTGTGCGCGGCGCTGTTCGTGTTTCAGCGGGCGCTGATCTATTTTCCCCAGCCCGCCAGCCTCGATTCGCCGGAGTCAAGGTTGACGCTGGCCATGCCCGACGCCGAGATCCGCGTGACAGTGCGCGAGCGCGCCGGACCCAAAGCACTGATCTATTTCGGCGGCAATGCCGAAGATGTTTCGCGCAATCTGCCGGAGTTTTCCGAGGCATTTCCTGACTATTCGCTGTATCTGCTGCATTACCGGGGTTTTGGCGGCAGCGGTGGTTCGCCCTCCGAAGCGGCAATTGCCGAGGATGCGTTGGCGCTGTTCGATCAGGTGTATGCCAGTCACCCGCAGATTGCGCTGCTGGGGCGCAGCCTCGGTTCCGGAGTAGCGGTGCGGCTGGCCAGCCAGCGGCCGGTGGAGAGACTGATTCTGGTCACGCCCTACAATAGCCTCGAAGAAATCGCCGCCCGCCAATATCCGTGGGTGCCGGTGCAGTGGTTGCTCAAGGATCGTTTCCAGTCCGGCCAGTACGCGGCGCACATTCGCGTGCCGACGCTGCTGCTGGCGGCGAGTGATGACGAGGTGATTCCACGGGCCAGCACCGAGCGCTTGCTGCACAGTTTTCCCGACGGTGTGGCCACGCTCAAAGTGGTGGCGGACGCAACACACAATTCGATTTCCGAACGGCCGCAATATCTGCAATGGATGCAGGATGTGTTGAATCGCTGAGCACTTCGTCGGCAGCCGTAGAAACCCGGCGTCGCCTCGTGAACCAAGTGCAAAAAGGCCAGTCCTACCCGCGCCGCGTTCTGCGGTTCACTTTCCTTCAGTGCTGTCTTTGTTCAGAGCTTTGCGTCCCATGCGCCACGCCGTACGTTCGTCTCGCTTCGTTTCGCTGTGCCTGTTGATCCTTTCTCCCCTGTTTTCTCCCTCTGCCCACGCCGGCGCCGAGCGGCAACTGGTGGCCGCCATCAACGACTACCGCGCCCATCCGCAACGTTGTGACCGGCGCCCGGCCCAACGGCTGGCGCCGCTGACGCTGAAGTCGAATCTGGCGTTGCCGGTCGGCTATGGCTACGGCGGTGGATTGCGTGAGCGACTGAAAGATTCCGGATACGCCGCCGTGGCGGTGCGCAGCATCCGGATCGTCGGCGCACAGGACGCCGAAGAGGCGTTCGAAATGCTGCAAGACGATTACTGCGGCGCGTTGCTCGACGGTCAATATGCCGACATCGGCATCAGCCGTGCCCGCAGCGAATGGCAAGTGGTGCTGGCCCGGCCGGTGCTCGACAGTCGCGTCGGCGACAACCGCAGCGTCGGCAAGGCCCTGCTGGCGGAGGTCAACGCCGCCCGCGCCCGACCGCGCATGTGCGGCCGCCAGCGCTTCGCCGCTGCCCGGCCCTTGAGCTGGAACCCGGCACTCGGCGCCGCCGCCCAGGGCCACAGCAAGGCCATGGCCTACGGCAATTATTTCGCCCACCGCGACCCGGACGGCGACGGCCCGGCAGATCGCGCCCGTGCGGCCGGCTACCGTGGCCGACAGATCGGCGAAAACATCGCCGCCGGACAAAGCTCACCGGGCAAGGCCATGGCCGGCTGGCTGGCCAGCCCCGGACACTGCGCCAACCTGATGAACCCGATGTTCACCCAGGTCGGCGCCGGGTTTGCCAGTGAGGCGCGCAGTGATGAAGGGGTTTACTGGACGATGCTGTTCGGGGCGCCCTGATCCGGTTCCATCCGAAATCGTCGAGCAGCGCTGCAAGTCGCAACTCGACGGCTGATCGTCAGACCGGAGAAATCGTGGCAAGGACGCCGATCATGATGGTCAACACAAGAAAGCCGCCGAGGAAAATCGCCATCTTAGCCATGAAGGCCTCCTGAATACTGAATGTCCGGCGCACCGAGCGCTCCGGAATGAAGCGCGTCGCGTATGGCCGAACGGCAGGGCCATTTTGGGCCCGTGGCTGAGATGGTTACAGATGCAGATTCGATATGAAAAAGCGGATCAGATGGATCGGGCTGGCGCATGGGTCGATATTCAGATCGATACAGAGGGTTTCCATTACGCCGCTTTGATCTAGAGTCATGGGCGCCGCGCCAAGAACAACAAAAATACAGGAGTGAAACCATGTCCGAACTGAACCTGCACCCCAACGCCGCCGAATCCCTGAGCCGCTGGCACGAGATGGTCCGCACCGGCAACCTCGAGGCCCTGCCAGAGCTGCTCGATCCCAACGCGGTGTTTCGCTCACCGATGGCGCATACCCCCTACCCCGGTGCGCCGGTGGTCTCGATGATCCTCAATACCGTGTTCAATGTGTTCGAAGACTTCAAATACCACCGTGAACTGGCGACAGCCGATGGCCTTAATGTGGTGCTGGAGTTCAGCGCCAAAGTCGGCGCAAAAGAGCTCAAGGGCATCGACATGATCCGTTTCGATGAACAGGGCAAGATCGTCGAGTTCGAGGTGATGGTGCGGCCGTTGAGCGGTTTGCAGGCGTTGGGCGAAGAAATGGGCCGGCGGTTGGGGGCTTATCTGGCGGCCGCCAAGGCCTGAAATCCGCACACAAAAAAGCCCACTGACCGTCACCGGTTCAGTGGGCTTCGTGTGTCAGGCGTCTGGTTACAGAGCCATGTCACGTGCAGCGCTTTCTTTCGGAGCCGGGGCTTTTTCAGCCGAGGCGTCCGCCGCTGGAGCTGCAACCTGGCCAATCACCGGAGGGGTTGGCAGTTGCAGGATCTTGGCGGTGTAGGCCCACTCTTCAGCCACTTTGGCTGGATCGTTGTTCAGCTGGGTGCCGTAGCTTGGAACGATCTGGTGCAGCTTGGCTTGCCACTCAGGGCTGGCGACTTTGTCTTTGAAGACTTTCTGCAGCACGCTCAGCATGATCGGTGCAGCGGTCGACGCGCCTGGGGATGCGCCCAGCAGACCGGCGATGGAGCCGTCCTTGGAAGCAACGATTTCGGTGCCCAGTTTCAGCACGCCGCCAGCGGCTTCATCACGCTTGATGATTTGCACGCGCTGGCCGGCTTGCCACAGGCGCCAGTCTTCGGCTTTGGCGTTCGGGAAGTATTCCTTCAGCGCGTTCAGACGGTCTTCATCCGACAGCATCAGTTGACCGGCCAGGTACTCGACCAGCGGGTATTCCTTGATGCCGACCCGGGTCATAGGCCAGATGTTGTGGGTGGTGGTGCTGGTCAGCAGGTCCAGGTACGAACCTTCCTTCAGGAACTTGGTGCTGAAAGTCGCGAACGGGCCAAACAGGATGACGCGCTTGCCGTCCAGGACACGGGTGTCCAGGTGCGGAACGGACATCGGAGGCGCGCCAACCGAAGCTTTACCGTAGGCCTTGGCCAGGTGCTGTTCGGCGATGGCCGGGTTATCGGTCACCAGGAACGAGCCGCCTACCGGGAAGCCAGCGTATTCCTTGGCTTCTTCAATACCGGACTTCTGCAGCAGGTGCAGGGCACCGCCGCCGGCGCCGATGAACACGAACTTGGCATCGGTTTCAGTCTTGGTGCCGTCTTTCAGGTTCTTGTAGCTGACGCGCCAGGTGCCATCGGCATTCTTGGTGATGTCCTGCACTTCGCTCGACAGCTTCAAGCTGAAGTTGGGCTTGGTCTGCAGGTAACCGGCGAACTGGCGGGTGATTTCGCCGAAGTTCATGTCGGTACCCAGCGGGCTCCAGGTGGCCGCGATTTTCTGGTTCGGGTCACGCCCTTCCATCATCAGCGGAACCCACTTCTTGATCACAGCCGGGTCTTCGGAGTACTGCATGCCGGCGAACAGCGGGCTCGCTTGCAGGGCTTCGTAGCGTTTTTTCAGGAACTTGATGTTGTCATCGCCCCACACGAAGCTCATGTGCGGAGTGGTGTTGATGAACGAACGAGGGTCCTTCAGGACGCCTTGACGAACCTGCCAGGCCCAGAACTGACGGGAGACCTGGAACGCTTCGTTGATCTCGACGGCTTTCGGGATGGTGACATTACCCTTGTCGTCTTCCGGGGTGTAGTTCAACTCGGCGAGCGCCGAGTGACCGGTACCGGCGTTGTTCCAGCCGTTGGAGCTTTCCAGGGCGACGCCGTCGAGGCGCTCGACCATTTCCATCGACCAGGTCGGTTCCAGCTCATTGATCCACACACCCAGGGTGGTGCTCATGATGCCGCCGCCGATCAGCAGAACGTCGACTTTCTTTGCTTCTTCGGCATTGGCGGAAGACATCCCCATCGCCAAAGCCAGCCCCAGCAAGGCTGTGTTCACTTTTTTAAACATCTGTTGCACCTATGATAAAACGCCTTCCGCCCGCCGCTGTTGTACGTATGAGGTCCCCTTTTTCGCGACACTCAGGCCAGCGTCGCAGGTTCCGGCACACTTCAATTTTGACGGGTGGGCACACAAGGCCGACAGGCTGCGTCGACCTCAGTTATATGTCCCTTCTGAACTGACTTCTTATCATTATTGGCTTCAGCTACTTGAGCGACAGGGGTTCTGTCTGGCCCGCCGAAAAGCGCGCCAGACTGAATGGGGTCAAAACAAGTGGCGCGAAGAATATCACGTCATGGCAAACCCGCGCGTCTGTTCGCGACCGGATAGTTTTCCATTGGTTCCTCAAGCGCTTTCAAACCCCGTCCTGTTCCTGATAAGTTGTACGACGACTGACAAATGATCCAGTCGTTCCGAAACCTACAACAACAAGGAATTTTCATGAACAAAAGCAAAGTGCTGCTCGGTCTTTTCTGTGTTTTCAGCGGCTACGTCGCCGCCGCCCCGGCGGAACAGGACGTCGCCCAGGCCGTCGACCATCTGACCCAGGCGATGCTGCACAAGGACATCGCCGAGCTGAACGCCCTGACCGCCGACAACCTCACCTACGGCCACTCCAGCGGCAAGATCCAGGACAAGAAAGCCTTCATTGCCGATATCGAAACCGGCAAGAGCGCGTTCAAGACCCTGGAGATGCAAAACCAGACCATCACCCTGTCCGGGGACACTGCGCTGGTGCGCCATCACTTTTCGGCGCAGGCACTGAAAGGCACCGAGGTCGTGCCGACGGAAATCGAGAATTTCCAGATCTGGCAGAAGCAGTCCGGCAAATGGCTGCTGGTGGGGCGTCAGGCGTACAAGTTCTGAAGCATGAGCTCTGCCGCTGACAAGGCGGCAGAGCCTGCTCTCACAACCTGAACCGATCCACCGACTGCGCCAGCCGCCCCGCCAGACTCGACAGCTCGTCTGTGGTATTGGCCGTCTGGCCGATGACCTTGCTGTTGCCCTCCGACATGCCCGCGATCATCTCTACCTGATGGGCGATCTCGTTGCTCGCCTGACTCTGTTCGCCAATGGTGCGGGTAATGTCGTTGACCAGTTGCGTGGTGCTAAGGGTGGCCTCGAGGATTTCGCGGATCGCGCGTTCGACGTCGGCGGTGACCGCCATGCCCTTGTCGACCTGGGCGACACCGGCCTCCATGCTGCTGACCGCCTCGCGGGTGCTGTTCTGGATGCGCGCGACCATCGCGGCGATTTCCTGGGTCGAGGCGCTGGTGCGCGCAGCCAGGTTGCGCACCTCATCGGCCACCACCGCAAAGCCTCTGCCCTGCTCGCCCGCCCGGGCGGCCTCGATGGCTGCGTTGAGTGCCAGCAGATTGGTCTGGTCGGCGATGCTTTTGATCACCTGAATGATATTGAAGATGCCTTCGGATTCCTGATCCAGGGTGCGGATCACCTGTGCCGATTGCTGGGCGGAACGGGCGATGTCGTCCATATCGCTGACCACTTGATGGATCACCTGCCCGCCGTTTTTCGCCAGTGATTCGGCCTGGCTGGCCATGTTCAAAGCACGCTCGGCGTGACGGGTGATTTCCTCGATGCTGGCGGTCATCTGGCTCGCGGCAGCTGCCATGGTGCCGGCGGCGGTGCTTTGTTGCTGGCTGCTGTCGGCCACCTGATGGCAGCCGTGGCTCAGTTGTTCGCTCATGCCGCTGACGCCGTGGGCGTTGCTTCGCACCACACCGATCATGTCCCGCAGATCGCGCTGCATGGTTGCGAGCGTGCGGATCAGCGCACTGGCTTCGTCCTTGCCGGACGGTTCGGCGATCGGTTCGCTGAGGTTGCCGTGGGCGATGCTTTCGGCGATGCGACTGGCGGACTTCAGCGGCCCCATGATGCTCAGGATCACCCAGCGGCCCTGAACCAACAGCAGCAACAGGCTGGCAATGAGGACAATGCCGAGGGCGATATTGGCATTGTGGATCGCCGCCTCGGTTCCTTCGCTGGTCTGCCGGGTATTGGTTTCGATCAGCTCGCTGAGAGCGGCCATCTGTTCTTCGAGCTGGCTGAACGCGGTATTGAAGGTCCCCAGTTGCTGCTGGGCGCTGTCCGGGTTTTCCAGTGCAAGACCGACGATCTGCTCGCCGGCGCTGATGTAGGTGTCGAGGCTTGGCTTGATCTGCTCGAGCGCGGACTTGATCGTGGGATTGACCGGCAGCTTGAGGTTTTCACCCAGCACCTCGCGAAAATGCGCCGCATGCTCTTCGACGGAGCTGCGCACCTCGTCCGCCGAACTGGTGCTTTTGCCCAGCCCCACCAGCATCGCCGAATACACGTCCGCGCGCAGGGCGTCGTGCATCATGTCGGCTTCCATGTGATTGCGCAGCGCGCTCATGCTGACCGCGTTGTCACTGACCGCCGAAGCCATCCGCTGATTGCCGACGTAACTGACCAGACTCACGATCAACGCCGTCAGCAGGCTAGTCGCAATCAGCAACACCAAACGCAGTTTGATCGACACCGTGATTTCCTCCCAGGCTGCGCCACGCGGCGCCTTTCAACGCTTCAGTTAAGCCTATTTACGTGAATCCGCCGCTTTAGAGCGTCGCAGGGTATGTCGTTACATTCGGTAAAAACGCGGACTGTGCGATGGTTCTCGTTCTACGGCCACTACCGCCCGGCATGGCGCATGGAACTCCCGGGCTGTCCGGCACCTCTCACATTATGTGGTAATTCCTTTTCGCTTTACGCTGCTGGAGGAACACCGTCATGCGCCGTTTATTACTCGTTTCGTCTCTTATGCTGTGCCTGCCTTTCGGTTCGGCATTCGCCCGCGTGGACGCGGGAGATGTGGCTACTTCAGCGGGGGTTTCCGCGTCGCTGTACTCGACCTTCAAGGATCACAAAATGGTGATTCCGGCCCGTGACGACTTGTCCGCATTCGTCGCCAGCGGCGGAACGATCCGTGGCGTGTACCTGGAATCGGTACTGCAACAGGTGCGTCAGGACAATCCTGGCCTGAACGCCAGCGATGAAGAGCTGGCCAATGCCATCCTGGTTCACTACGAAGGTCTGTCGCAATAACCACGGCACGTTCGATGATGGTGGCTGACGGACTTGCCACCGTTACGCCCTGCCGATGGACGGCTGGCGAACGACCATGGGCAAAACCGTCGAACGGCCTCTATGATGGAGGCCATGACGATTTCCGCCTCACTCCGCTCCCCTTGCCCGCCGGGTCTGTGCATCTGCGGGCGTGATCCGCTGCTGGGTACGCCCGGCGCGGATGTGCGCATCCTGTTGCTGACCCGCGAGGAAGAAAAGCGTCTGCTCGAGCGTCTGGAAAACCTCAAAGACCTCGCCGACCTCGAGCGGCTGCAAGGCAAGATGTTCGATCAGCTAGGCATTCGTGTGCTGATCGCACCGAAGTTCGGTGAAGTACGGACTGTGCGCGGAGGCATCGAAATCGAGGTCGAGGAGCTTCCGGGGCTCTGCCGCAAAACCCGAAAAACCATCCCGGCCGCCATCCGCCGTGGCCTGGAAAACAATCCGCAAGTCGCCTTCGACCTGCTCAACGCCCACGACTTGCTGCGCGGTACCTGATCATTTTTTCATGCCCACCCGCTTGCGCATCTCGGCCGTGATGCTCTGTCGGATTTTCTTGATGTCCGCCCAGGGTTCATCGCCTACTTCCGCCAGCCGTTCGTGAACATTGCGCACGTTCCATTGATCGGCGCCCTTGATCTCGCCGACTTCTTCCCGAAACAGCGGCACCGACACCGGCAACCCTTCACGGGTACGCGCCGCGTAGGCGCAAATGGTGGTGGCGCCCAGGCCGTTGCGCAGGTAATCGATGAAGATCCGCCCGACACGATTTTTCGGCCCGGACACCGCTGAAAAACGCTCCGGCAACAATTTCGCCATGTGCGTGACGATGGCGTGGCTGAAATCCTTGACCTCGTCCCAGCCATGCTTGCGGGTCAACGGCACCACCAGATGAATGCCCTTGCCGCCGCTGGTCTTGAGAAACGCCTTGAGGCCCAGCTCATCCAGCACAGTCAGGGTCAGCGCTGTGGCTTCGACCATGCTTTTCCACGGCAGCGCCGGGTCCGGGTCGAGGTCGAGGACAAAGCGGTCGGGCTTGTCCAGATCGGTGGTGGTAGCGTTCCAGGTGTGCAATTCGACCGTGCTCATCTGCACCGCGCCGATCAAGGCTTCGGCGTTGTTGATCAGCATCACCGGCTGGCCGGTCAGTTCTTTGTCCAGCGTGCGGATGCCGGGGATCGCCAGGTTCTCAGCGTTCTTCTGGAAGAACAGCTCACCGGCGATACCGTCCGGCGCACGTACCAGCGCCACCGGGCGGTCCTTGAGCTGCGGCAGAATCCATTCGGCGACGCTGGCGTAATACTCGGCCAGCTGCATCTTGGTGGTGCCACTGCTGGCATCGATCACCCGGTCGGGATGAGTGATCCGCACCTTGCCGTCGGCCAAGCCGGATTGCGACGGCGCGGTAGATTCAGTCTTTGAAATCTTCATGGGTCTGGCGCGCTCCTCGGTGATGTCCTTGGCCGGTTTGTCCTCGCGCAAGCCATGGAACACGGCGTGACGCACCGAGCCGTCCTGGGTCATTTCGGCGAACGCCACTTCCGCCAGCAGACTCGGTTTGAGCCAGTGCACACCCTTGGCCTCGAAACCGCTGGGCGGATTGATCACCGCCGGTTTCTTCACCTTCAATGGCTTGAGCTGCGCGAGGATGCTCTTGAGGGTGGTTTCATTGAATCCGGTGCCGACCTTGCCGGCGTACCGCAACTCGCCGCTGTCACGATCATGCAGACCCAGCAGCAACGCGCCGAACGAACTGCGCGCGCCTTTCGGATCGGTGTAGCCGACAATCACGAATTCCTGGCGATGCTTGCACTTGAGCTTGATCCAGTCGCTGCTGCGGCGCGACACGTAAGGCGAGCCGAGGCGTTTACCGATCAGGCCTTCCATGCGCATCTGGCAGGCGCTGTTGAGCAACGCCTGCGGGGTTTCGTCGAACGCTTCGGAAAAGCGCAAAAGCGGATCTTCGTGGGCTTTCAGCACCGTGGCCAGCGCTGCGCGCCGTTCCTGCACCGGCACCTCGCGCAGGTCGACACCGTTCAGATACGGCAGATCAAACAGGTAATAGACGATGTTTTCGCTGCGTCCCGAATCGAACGCGTTTTGCAGGGCCTGAAAGTCCGGCACGCCGTCGGCGTCGGCGACCACCATCTCACCATCCAACCACGCCGACTCCAGGCCCAGCGCCGCGAGGGCTTGCGCCTGTTTCGGCAATTTGTGCGTCCAGTCATGGCCATTGCGGGTGAACAACTGCACCTCGTCCTGATCAATGCGCGCCATGATCCGATAGCCGTCGAACTTGATTTCGTATTGCCAATCGCCCTCCGGCGCACTCTCTACCAGCGTGGCGAGCTGAGGCTTCAGCTGCGCGGGAATTTTGGCCTTGTGCGCCCCGGTGAGCTTGCCCGAGGCCGACTTGCGCGGTGCTTTCGCCGGGCCTTGAAGGGGTTTGACCTGCTTCGCACTGAGCCGGGGCTTGTCGACGATCGTGCGCTCGCTGAGCACACTGTCGGGCTCGGCGACCAGCACGTCGTAATCGCTTTGCGGGCGTGCGGCACTGTCCTGATGCTTGATCAGAAACCACTGCTCTTTCTTGCCCGGCATGTGGGTGCGCACCAGGTTCCACACCCCGGCAAGCTTCTCGCCGCGCAGTTCGAATTTGAGCTTGCCCTTGGCGTAGGCTTTCTCCGGGTCTTCCTGCGGAATCCACACGCCGCGATCCCAGACGATCACATCGCCGGCGCCGTAATGCCCTTCGGGAATGCTGCCCTCGAACGTCGCGTAGTCCAGCGGATGGTCTTCGACATGCACCGCCAGCCGCTTGACCTTGGGATCCAGCGACGGGCCCTTGGGCACCGCCCAGCTCTTGAGCGCGCCGTCGAGTTCCAGGCGAAAGTCGTAATGCAGGTGCGAGGCATCGTGCTTTTGAATGCAGAACTGCAGGGCGTGGTCGCCGGCGGATTTCTTGCCCCGACGTCGTTCAGCCGCCGGTTCAGAGGTCGCCGAAAAGTCGCGCATCCGGTTGTAGTCGTCGAGATTCCTGCTCATCCTGCACCTGCCTTGTTTCAACCTGTTCGAGTCACCGTCAGCGCGACCACGGCAATCCGGTCGACGCGCTGATAGCCGGGATTCAGCAACTCTTCGCCGAACACATCGGGATCGAGTTCGCGGTAGGTCCAGCCGAAGCGTTTTTCATCCAGCCGTGGCAATACCGTGTCGAGGAAAGGATCGCGGCCATCGACCATCGCCACACCGGTGTAGAGCAGCAGCGAGCCGCCGGGGGTCAGGTGATTGAGCGCCTGTTCGACGATGCGCAGCGACAGGCCCGCCCCCAGCGTCCCACCGCCATGGCGGTAAGCTCGTCCGGCCGGATCGGCCATGTACGGCGGGTTGGCGACGATCAGGTCGAATTCACCGTCCACGCCTTGCAGTACATCACTGGCGCGCACCTCGACGTTGGCCACTTCGGCCAGCGCCGCGTTGATCGTGGTCAGGCGCAGCGCGGCGGGGTTGATATCCACCGCCAGCACTTGCGCTTCGCGCCGGGCACGGCCAATCAGGATCGCGCCGACTCCGGCGCCGCAACCGATGTCCACCGCACGGTGGATCGGCGCAAAGTTCTGCTGCAAATGGCTGTGAATCAGTTGGGCAAAGCGATAGGTGTCCGGGCCGAAGAACACTGAGTCGGCGGCATCGGTGGGGAATCCGGAATGCACGAACAGCAAGTCATCCAGGCTCGACCAGCGCACCCGGCTCTTCAAGCGCCCGTCGAACGCATCAATCACCTGGGCGTCCTGCAATTGTCGCTGTTCATCGGCAGACAGAAGGCCGGGTTCGAACGGACGCGACCATCCGAACACATCCCGCAGGCCATCGGCGGCCTGTCCTTCGTCGCGCTGGTTGACCCGTTGATGAGTCAGCGGAGTCGGGGTGATGAAACGATAGCCGTCGGCCTGCAAGCGCCGCCCCAGTTGCAGCAGCACCAAATCGTTGGCAGACAGTTGTTCTTCCTGATTCATTGATGATTTCCTTAACGCAGGCCGGATTTGAGTTGGATGAAACGGCGAGTGGCGAGCAGCCCGGCCGGATGCGCATGGCGTGCCGGGGCGAGCCAGGGGATCAACGTTGTGATTTTGCTGTGAGCATTCTGCCCTTGCAGTGCCGCATTCAGGCGCTGCACATCGGGGTCCTGTTCGGGCACCTCGATCGGCGCGGGGACCGAGGGGCGGCGGCGGAACGCGACGGGTTTGTCCGAAGAAATCCAGTCACCGGCAATCCAGTCATGCACCAGTTGTTTTTCATAGGCGCTGAACACGCCGAACATCGCGGCACCATCGCCATCGATCAATTGCCAGAAGCGGCTGTTCTGTGGATCTTCGTGGCGCTTGATCCAGCCCTTGTCCTGCATGGCCTGCAGGAACCCGGAGAGCTGCTGCGGATCGGCCAGCCACTGATTGACGGTCTTGCCTTCGAAGCGGCAATAGTCGGAGTGCATGTGTTGCGCGAACGGACACTTGCGTTCAAGCATCGCCAACAACTCGCGCTCCAGATCGAAGCCCTCGATGATTGCGCGGCTGCCCTGCCCCAGATCATTGAGTCGATAGCCCAGCGATACCCGGCGCAGGAAATCGCTGCGATCGGCTTCCAGAGGCAACAGATCCAGGACGGCCTGAACGGCTTTTTGAGCATGGCCGGTGCTGGCGTTGTCGATGGTCACGTGCAGGGTGAAATAGTACGGATCAATCCCCAGTTCGCTGAGCTCGTAACTGCTGATCAGCAGATGCAAGGGCAACTGTTCGTAGCCAAGGTTGTAACCGATCACCTCCGGGACAAAATCCATGCCGCAGGCACCCAGGGCCAATTGCAGCGCGCCTTGCAGGTAGCGTTCGTCGGGCAGTGGACTGCTGGGCTCGAGGCCCTGTTCGGCTAGCAGCTGGCGGTAGATCACCACGTGGTTCTGGGCCGGATTGCCCTCGCCCAGTTCTTCCAGATAAGTGCTGATCAGGCTGCTGAAGCGCGGATCGCGCCACTGTCCGAGCAAGCCGTAGAGCCAGGCGCCATCAACCAGTTTGGTCGGCGCCACCGCTTGCAGGAAATACTGCGCGTGAGCCTTGCAACTGAAGAACTGCCGTGCGCCTCCAGCCTTGCGTTGTTGCAGGTAGTCGGCGTATTGCCGGGCGACATCGGCGCAGTGCTCGGCCACCCAGGCATGCCACTGCGTGGTGTCCGATGGCAGTTCTTCCTTCAACTGCGCGGCTTGCAGCAGTTGATCTTCCAGAAAGGCGCGCGCCAGTAGCTGCGGATGTTCGTCGGCTAAAAGTGCTTCATGGATACGCCGCAACTCACCCGAAGAGTCGAGCGGTCGCGATGTGGCGGGGGCAGCTTGCAGGTGAGTCAGGACAGTCATGGCAATATTCTCGATCGATTGGCAGGACGCTCAGTCACTCGCCTCTAATGCAGCAGAGAGGCTTGGCGCGTCAAAAATTCAATCGGCTTGAAAATTGCCCTGACGGACGGAGCCTTCGGCTCGCTCCTTGCTTGAACAGAGCGGTCGAAGGCTGTGGGATGAGAGGGTCAGGCCGTGCCTTTGGCCTGCTGTTCCAAGTGAACCTGCAACTCGGGGTCAATCTGCAACGCCGCCGCCAGTTCATCCAGATAATTGCGCTCGGCGTCCTGCTGATCGTCCACCAGCATCACGCTGGCCAGGTACATCTCGGCGGCCATGGCTGGATCGTTCTGCGCCGCCTGCGCCACTTCGGTGGGATCCAGCGGTTTGGCGACTTCATCGTCGAGCCATTGCTGCAGATTCGGGTCGTCAGTGTGCTTGCTGATTTCGCTGCTGATCAGGTGTTTTTCCGACTCGTCGATCCGCCCGTCAGCCTTGGCTGCCGCGATCAGCGCCCGCAGAACGGCGTGGCTGTGTTCTTCGACTTGCGGGCCGGACAGCAGGTCTGCGGTTTGCGGGGTTTGCTGCGGCGCGGCGGACGCCTGGCTGCGTTGCCAGGCCTGATACGCCTGGAACGCCATCATGCCCAGCGAGGCCAGCGCCGCGTAATTGGTGCCGCCGGAACGACGCTGCGTGCCACCACCCAACGCGCCGCCACCGCCGAGCAATCCGCCAAGCAACCCGCCCAGGCCACCCAGTCCGCCAGCCGGAGATCCACCCCCGGAAACACCGCCACCGCCCAGCAAACCACCGAGCAGCCCGCCCAGTCCCCCACCGGCCGACGCGCCACCTGGTTGTCCCGCCGAGGCCTGGCCTCGCAGCAGTTGTTCGAGCAGATCGCTGGTGTTCATGACGTCGTCCTCAGGCAAAGGGGTATGACTGCGTCAGGCAACGATAGCCCTCCTGATGCGTTGCGCCAGCACCGTTGGGCTGACGTGGCCATGGGCGAGTGATTCTCCAGAGAAATTTTTCCCCGGCCAGCTAATCTTCACGAATGGGTGAACCTTGACCCGGCCCGACCGGTCGATAGCTGCAACCCCGACCCGGTTGGTCGCCGCCCTTGCTGCCCAAGGGTTTACGCGGCTTGCTGCACTTTCTGGAGAACGCCTTCGTGATATCGACCGTCCACATCGCCAGGCTCAAGGCCTGGGGCGCCCATGGTTTCACCGCGACCGGCGTGGTCACCGCTTTCCTGGCCACCCTTGCCCTGCTGGAAAACCAGCCGACCCACTGCCTGATGTGGCTGGGCGTGGCGCTGATCGTCGACGGCCTCGACGGGGCGCTGGCGCGCAAGGTCAACGTGCAGTCGGTGCTGCCGAGTTTCGATGGATCGATCCTCGATCTGGTGATCGATTACCTGACCTACGTGTTCATTCCGGCACTGTTCATCTATCGCTACATTCCCCTGCCCGACTACACCCAGCTGCTGACCGTGTCGCTGATTCTGGTGTCGTCGCTGTTCTGCTTCTGCAACGTCAATATGAAGAGCAAGGACAACTACTTCGTCGGTTTCCCCGCTGCGTGGAACGTGGTTGCCTTGTGCCTGTACATCATCGATCCGGGGCCATGGATCACCTTCCTGACGGTGATTGGCCTGGCGCTGCTGACCGTGACCCGGATGAAGTTTTTGCACCCGTTCCGGGTACGTCGGTTCATGCCGATCAACATTGCTGTGACGGCGATCTGGTTGCTGTGCAGTCTGTCGCTGGTGCTGAACCACCCGGTAATCAACCCGCTGGTGATGGGCCTGTGGCTGCTGGCGTCGGCGTACTTTCTCGGCATCTGCATCTGGCGCACGGCGCTGGAGTGGTTTGACGGTGCGCATCTGAAATAGAAGCTCTGTAGGGATCCCTGTGGGAGCGAGCAAGCTCGCTCCCACAATGGTTTCAGCGCTTGGTGATGACGACCTCCAGATATTCACTCGGCACCACCATCGATTCCGCTCCCGCCCGGTTCAACCCGTCGATCAGTAGCGTCAGATCCGCCTCCAGCGCCTGCCCGCTCTCAGGCGGCAACGCCGCGAACGCCTTGTGCACCGGGCCGTACCAATGGCGAAACACATCAATAAAGTGCGCCGCCGAGCGATAGCGGAAGTTGAAGTGGCGGCGGGTCACCTGGACCTGGAACTGGCGATCATCGAAGTTCGAATGCAGCCAGGCTTCCGCGCCCCAGTTCGAGGGCGGCTGCGCACCGGGTGGCGGTGGCAGATAGCGCCCGAGGGTCTTGAACATCTGGCCGACGAAGCCTTCCGGCGTCCAGTTGGCCAGGCCGATCCGTCCGCCCCGGCGACAGACCCGCGCCAGCTCCTTGGCCGCTTTCGCCTGATCCGGGGCGAACATCACGCCGAAGGTCGACAGCACTGCGTCGAAACTGGAATCGGCAAACGGCAGCGCTTCGGCATCGGCGACTTGAAAGGTCACGTCCAGATGCTCGGCGCGCGCCCGGTCCTGCCCGCGTTCCAGCAGCGCCGCGACATAGTCGGTGGACGTCACCAGACAACCCCGGCGCGCCGCCGCCAGCGTGGCATTGCCGTTACCGGCAGCAACGTCCAGCACTTCTTCATCGCAGCGCAGGTCGCAGGCTTCGGCGAGGGTTTCGCCGACGATCTGCAGCGTGGTGCCGATCAAGGCATAGTCGCCACTGGCCCAGGCGACTTTCTGACGTTCCTTCAGGGCAGTGAGATCAATGGGGGTACTCATGAATGGGTGCTCCACGGCAGAAGGGTCAAGCGTCACTCGGCGGTCGTCGGGTCGATGATGCTCGTCACCCGGGACACGCTGTTGGCCGGAAATCCCCCACGCCTGGCGTGTTCGCGCACCAGTTCCTCGTTGGGTGCGATGTACACGCAATAAATCTTGTCGGCAGTCACATAACTCTGCAGCCACTGCACCTCTGGGCCGAGTTCACGCAGTACGTTGCAGGACGTTTGCGATACGGCCTTGAGTTCTTGCTCCGATAGCTTTCCGGCTCCTGGAATCTCGCGTTCAATCACGAACTTCGGCATGGCAACCTCGCTTTCTTTTTATCAGTGACAAGGCCGGCATCGACCCTGCTCCGCCACTATCGCGCGGGCGCTGGCCGGCGTCCCTGTCAATCGTCCGGAGAGCCCATAAAACCGGGCGTTGGCCGATGAATGGCGGGATTTTGTAAAGGCCTCGAAACAGATACGGGAAAAGCGAAACGGCCCGGGAAGATTTACCCCGGACCATTCGCTTTCATTGATCAGGCCGCAGGCGCCTTGGCCTCTTTGAGCAGTTGCTGAATCATCTGCTCCTGCGCCTGATAACTGCCTTCACCAAAGTGGGTGTAACGCACCTGCCCCTTGGCGTCGACCAGGTAATGCGCCGGCCAGTACTGGTTATCGAAGTTGCGCCAGATCGCGTAGTTGTTGTCGATGGCCACCGGGTAGGTGATGCCGAGCTTGTGCACCTGATCCTTGACGTTGTCGATGATCCGCTCGTAACCGTATTCCGGGGTGTGCACGCCGATCACCACCAGGCCGTCCTTGCCGTACTTCTTCTCCCACTCTTTGACGTACGGCAGGGTGTGCTGGCAGTTGATGCAGTCGTAGGTCCAAAAGTCCACCAGCACCACTTTGCCGCGCAGGGAATCGGCCGTCAGTTCCGGCGAATTCAACCATTGCACTGCGCCGGCCAGCGACGGCATCGCGCCTTTGCTCGCCTCGTCTTCGGTCGAGTCTGCACGGACTTTGCTGACGAAGTAGTCCACCACTTTCGGCACGTTTTCCAGCACGCTTTTCTCGACCGACGCCACGCCTTGGGACGAGGTGTTGGCCAACAGCAGGTTGTCGGCACCGGTGGCGATCACCGCCGCCGTCGCCAGCACCGCAACACCCGCACCACGGCGGAACCAGCCAGTGAACGGAATCGACGGCTTCAGCCGGTTGACCAAGCCGCGACCGGCGAAGATCAGCGTTCCCAGCGACAGCGCGCTACCCGCGCCGTAGGCCAGCAGCAACAGGCTGGTGTGAGCGTTGGCGCCTTGCAGCATGGCGCCGGTGAGGATCACGCCGAGAATCGGGCCGGCGCACGGCGCCCACAGCAGACCGGTGGCGACACCGATCATGATCGACGCCATGGGCCCGGTCTTTTTCCGGGCGTCGGGGTCGAGACGATTGCCCAGCAGCACGAAGGGTCGGGCCAGCCAGTCACCGATACGGGCGGAAATCAGCGACAGCGCAAACAGCACCATTACCGCCAGCGCGATATGGCGACCGGTGTTGCTGGCCTGAATCACCCACTCGCTGCTGACTACCGCCAGACTGGAGATCAGGGCAAAGGTCAGGGCCATGCCGCCGAGGGTCAGCAGGATCGAAGAACGGGTGCGGTCGGCACCGGCGAACAGAAACGGCACCACCGGCAGGATGCACGGACTGAGGACAGTCAACAGACCGCCCAGGAAAGCGATGAGAAACATGAGGTTCACCTTTTGAATGAGGGGTGGTCTGTTGAGTGGTTCGGGGGGCGCCCGTTACGGGCAGCCCCCTTCAATCCTCAAGCCGTCTGGCTGTCCAGCCATTGGCTTTGTGGCGTACGGCTGGCACCGTTCTCGGCCAGCGTCTGGCCTTGCGGCGTACGGCTGGCGCCGTCGGCGGCCAGTGTCTGGCCCTGTGGCGTGCGGCTGGAGCCGTCGGCGGCGATCAGGCCGTCGCTGCCCGGCTTGGCCACCGGGGCCAGTTGGAAGCAGGTGCTGCTGCCACAGCTGTTCTGTTCGACGGCAGCGTTGGCGTGGGCCGCGACACCGGCGAGGGAGAAGGCAACAGCGGTCAGATAGCGCGATACGTTGTTCATGGCGATGTTCCTTTTATAGAGGTGGGTAATCAGTTGTCTTCGTTGCAGCCGTCGGCGAATTTGCGGTAGTCGAGCACCTGGGTCTTGCCGGCCGAGTCGAGGTAGGTCAGGCGGGCGTCGACGATGCCGCAGGTCATCGAGTTGTCCTGTTTCAGCGACACCACTTTCTGGATGTCCAGGTGGCTGCCGTAGGAGTAGGTTTGCGGGGTGACATCGGCTTCGGCTCGGGCCGACAGGGTGCAGATGTTCAAAGCGGCAAACAGGCAAGCGGCAGCGATCGATTTGGTCTTGGTGTTCATGGCGTTTTCCTCGGGGCTTCAATGATTGAATCGTTGATTGGGCCGAGGCGTTCTGTGTGTGCCTCGATGGAGCTCATTTAAAGCTCGCGAGGTATCGCGCATGTGTCGGCAAATGCCGTGTATAAATCGCTACGTATCCGCACGCGCCCGGGATACACAGCGATACAAAACCCTGTAAAAATCCGCTTTTTGCGTCGGCATGTATCCGTCACAGCGCTGGATACACTGCAATACAAAGGCAGGCAGGCGGCCTCGCGCAGGCTCGATAGACTGCCCGGCAATCCCCTTTGATTGAGGTTTGGCCCCATGGAACATGTCGATCACATCCTGATCGTCGACGACGACCGCGAGATTCGCGAACTGGTCGGCAATTACCTGAAGAAGAACGGCCTGCGCACCACGGTGGTTGCCGATGGCCGGCAGATGCGCAGCTTTCTGGAAGCCAACACCGTCGACCTGATCGTGCTCGACATCATGATGCCCGGCGACGACGGCCTGCTGCTGTGCCGCGAATTGCGCTCGGGCAAACACAGGGCCACACCGATCCTGATGCTCACTGCGCGCAACGATGAAACCGACCGCATCCTTGGTCTGGAAATGGGCGCTGACGATTACCTGACCAAACCGTTCGCCGCCCGCGAACTGCTGGCGCGGATCAATGCCGTGCTGCGCCGCACCCGGATGCTGCCGCCGAACCTGGTGGTGACCGAAAGCGGTCGGCTGCTGGCGTTCGGTCGCTGGCAGCTCGACACATCGGCTCGGCATCTGCTGGACAAGGACGGCACCATGGTCGCGCTGAGTGGCGCGGAATACCGTCTGTTGCGCGTGTTCCTCGACCATCCGCAACGGGTGCTGAGCCGCGATCAATTGCTGAATCTGACCCAGGGCCGTGACGCCGATCTGTTTGACCGCTCCATCGATCTGCTGGTCAGCCGTCTGCGCCAGCGCCTGCTGGATGACGCCCGTGAACCGGCCTACATCAAGACCGTGCGCAGCGAAGGCTATGTGTTCTCGCTGCCGGTCGAAGTCCTCGGAGCCCCCGCATGAATGTCGCCCTGCGCTGGCCGCGCACCCTCGCCTCCCGCTTGTCGCTGATTTTCCTGATCGGGCTGATCCTCGCTCAGGCGCTGTCGTTCGGCGCGCAATATTACGAGCGCTACGAAAGCGCGAAAAACACCATGCTCGGCAACCTCGAAACCGACGTCTCGACCTCGATTGCCATTCTTGATCGGCTGCCCGCCGAAGAACGCCCGATGTGGCTCAAACGCCTGGCGCGCAAGAACTACGGTTATCTGCTGAGCGAAGGCGAACCGGGCACGCCGCTGGACCCGCAGGACGTGCCGATTGCCGTCACCTCGATTACCGACGCAATTGGCGAGGCCTATCCGCTGACGTTCACCGATATTCCCGGCCCGATAAAACACTTTCAGGGCCACCTGCGCCTGAGCGACGGCAGCCCGGTGACCATCGATGTGCGCCCGTCGATGGTGCCGCTGTCGCCGTGGCTGCCGGTGGTGTTGCTCGGGCAACTGGCGCTGATGCTCGCCTGTACCTGGCTGGCGGTGCGCATCGCCATCCGCCCTCTCACCCGCCTCGCCAACGCCGTGGAAACACTTGATCCCAACGCGCACCCGATCAACCTCGACGAAAAAGGCCCGAACGAAGTGGCTTACGCCGCCCGCGCTTTCAACTCGATGCAGGCGCGCATCGCCGCGTACCTGAAAGAGCGCATGCAACTGCTGGCGGCGATTTCCCACGACCTGCAAACCCCGATCACCCGCATGAAGCTGCGGGCGGAGTTCATGGACGATTCGGCCGAGAAAGACAAACTGTGGAACGACCTCGGCGAGATGGAGCATCTGGTGCGCGAAGGTGTGGCCTACGCCCGCAGCATCCACGGCTCGACCGAAGAAAGCCGACGCACCAATCTGGATTCGTTCCTCGACAGCCTGGTGTTCGACTATCAGGACATGGGCAAGGAAGTGCAGTTGAGCGGCAAGAGTGAGGCGGTCATCGATACCCGTCCCCACGCGTTGCGCCGGGTGCTGGTCAACCTGACCGACAACGCGCTGAAGTTCGCCGGCGCTGCCGAGCTGCTGATTCAACGCGACAGGAACGAACTGTCGATCAAGGTCATGGATCGCGGCCCGGGCATCGCCGAAGAAGAGCTGGCCCAGGTGATGGAGCCTTTCTACCGCGTGGAAAACTCGCGCAACCGCAGCACCGGCGGCACCGGGCTGGGGCTGGCGATCGCCCAGCAACTGGCGCTGGCGCTGGGCGGTTCGCTGACGCTGAGCAATCGCGACGGTGGCGGGTTGTGTGCGGAGCTGAAACTGCCATTGAGCTGAGCACCAGCGGTCGCTACTGTCAGATCTGACAGTAGCCGGCCAGGCAGAATTATTGTGGGATGACACCTCGCTCAGCCGTCGCGTGGTGAACCATGTCTCTGCTCGATTCTGTCACTCAAGCCTGTCGGCGGCTCGCGCCGGGCGGCTGGCACTCGCTGATGCTGGCTCATGGTCTGGATATTCTCGCCGTACCGCTCAAGGCCGAGCTGCTCAAACCGCTGCGTGTCGAACGGTCCGTTCCCGGTTTTGAAGACTTTTGCCCGGCCGGCAATCGGGCGATCGAACCTGCCCGGCCTGCTCAAAGCCTGCTCTTCCATGCGCTGGCGTCGCCGAGGGTCACGCGCGATGCAAGTGGTCAGCCCCTGCAAACCTACCCAACCCCCAACGAGATCGAAGCAGTTCTGAACTACATTTTCGGTGTCCGAGCGCCCACGCAAAAGGATTTGCAGCGACAAGCCCAGGGCGAACCGCTGGTCGTGGCAGTGTTTGCGAGCGAGTACCGTTGCGCCGCCGACACGGTGCATGGTGAGCACGCCGATCTGTGTTACTCGCGTACCGGAATTGCGCGTGTGGGCAATACCAGCGCCCTGTACGCCCCCGAGCTGCGCTGCTTCTTGCCGTTCGTTCAGGACGACCCCTATGGCATTCGCATAATGCCGGTGCATTACAGCGCCTATATCGCCGTGCAACGCCAAGGAAATCAAGAACAGTTCGGCCCGATGGATGCTCAGCCGGACGTCGATCCTGCACTGAAATTCTGGGTGCCGATGCACAAGCTGTTCGATGGCAAGGAATGCCTTGCGGGACTGGATCTGGAGGTGAAATTCAAAGCTTTTCATATCAATGAAAAGATTCGCCACATCCATCTGCGTCACAGCGACACCGGCTGGCAAGAACCGGATATTTCCCAATACCCCTTTGTCATCACCGATGGTCTGGCAACGCTGGAGGTGGAGCGCGGATCGGGGTCGAGTCTACTGCTGCCCCGGCCCAGACTCCGGCTCGCCGAGCAGGCCTGTTACCGGGGCCAGTTGTTGTCATTCACGATGCCCAGGGACTCGGGGGGCATGATCCATGGTCGGTCAATGCTGCACGACAATGGCACCATCGAAGATCTGAACCACCGCGAGGGTGTCGCCGAGCTGGTGAGACAAGGCGGCTATCGCGCCCTGCACTATCGGGACGGCACGGCCGACGGTTATATCCGTGCGCGCTGCCCGTCGCTTGGGCACCTGCAATCGATACCTGCCTATTCGATCATTGCCACCCCGGATTTCTTTCCGTTTTGCCACCCACGGCGCCTGATGCACTGGGCCAGCCAGGTGCCAGCCTTCACCGGCTCGATCATCTGGCATGCCCGACTGCAGGCGTTATCGAATGTGCGTTATTGCGCCAACCTGACACTCGCGGGTCAGCCATTCTCCCCGGAGGATCGGGGAGTCACCGCGATTGTCGGTTTGCCGCGCAAGTCGGTCTCATGGCCGCTGACCGGCGCGCACCCTGTCGGCATCGACCGTCCTTCCACATTGCCGGACGGCGAAGCCGGACTTTTCGCCCCGGGTTGGGGGGTAGGCCGAGTGCGTGAGCAAAGCCCGGACGGTAGCTGGATCGACCATCTCGCCGGTTACCAGATGGCCAGTCCTTTTCCCGAGGACGCCAGAATCTGCGCAGCACTGGGCTCTTTCTGGCCAGGCCTGGCACCCGACTCCGCGAGCACTTTCGAGCCCCGCTCCAGCCTGCACACCATTATCCCGTTGACCGATGCGGAAACCGGAAGAAGCGCCGTCGCCTGGGACAACCAACCACCCGCGCAGCTGATCCAGCATCAGGGCCGGACGTTCGTCCGCTATCGCGCCTACGAATACAGCGATTACACACAAGTCGCCCTTGAAAACAGATTCTCCCTGCAACTGACCGGCGCAATCACCCAGCAGGAATATCAAGACCGGGTGCTCTCGATGTACCGCGTGTACAACGTACTCGGTGCGGGAACCGACAAGGCCTTGCGTAATACGTGGCCGTTGCTGTCCTTCATCCAGGTGCAGCGACCCGATCCGGAATTGGAATCGGCGCAACAGCAGGTCGGCATCGTGTTGCGCGGTTGGGTCTTTCGCTTCCTGATGTACGAACGCGGCGTCATGAGCATCCCTGCCGAAGACTTCAAATGGAGGGATGTGCAGGTCAAACAACAAGTGCGACTGTTCGTCTGCGCCGAAACGATACTGGTCAAATACGAAAATGCTGCGTGGCAACTCGCCCTTGAAGCCCTTTGATGTCGTGGTGATCGGTGGCGGTCCGGCGGGATCGGCGGCAGCGATCGGTTGCGCACAACGCGGTCTGCACGTGGCAATGATCGAGCGTCAGGAATTCCCGCGATTTCGCCCCGGTGAGAGCCTGCATCCAGGCATCGAACCCGTGTTGGCGCAACTGGGCGTCGCCGGGCAACTGTGTGTGCAGGATGCGCTGCGTTTCAACGGGCACTGGGTGCAATGGAACGGGCCGCTGCGCTTCAACGGCTTCGGCAGTGACGACAAGGGTTCATGGCGAGGCTTTCAGATTCCCCGGGCAACGCTGGACACAGCGTTATTGCAGCACGCCGCAGCGCTGGGGGTGATGGTGCACCAGCCGTGTCGCGCTCTCGCCGTCCTTGGCGAGAAGTGTCGCGTGCGCGGTGTCATAACCGATTCAGGCCCGTTGCACGCCGACTATGTGATCGATGCCAGCGGCGCGTCAGCCTGGCTGCATCGACAGCTGGGATTGACCATCCGCCGCTGTTCGCCACGCCTGATTGCCCGCTACGGTTACGTCCGGGGTTGTCCACTCGCTTATCGGCACGCACCGCACTTGTCAGCAGTTCCCGGTGGATGGACGTGGATCGCAAACGTGCAGGCGCAATTGACGCACTGGACGCATCTGGCCTTCGACGCGCCGAACCTGCGCCGCCCGGCGATTCCAGAGCAGCTGCAACACTTGCCCACGCAAGGCGCCACCCACGGCGCCGATGTAACGTGGCGGATCAGCACGGCAGTCGCCGGTAACGGCTACTTCATGGTCGGTGACGCGGCCAGTCAGCTTGACCCGGCGTCTTCCCATGGCGTGCTCAAGGCCTTGATGACCGGCATGCAGGCCGCGCAGGTGGTGTCCGACTGCATCGGGCAACCCTCTGTGCAATCGTCGGCTCAGAGGCAATACAGACAATGGCTGGGCGACTGGTTCGAGAAAGACATGGAACAACTGCGTCGCTTCTATCGCCTTCATCCTGATCCGCCACGCTGGCTGCAACCTCATGTCTGACTCAGACAACGCCGATCACACCGTCCTCATGCAGTTGCTGCAGCAACGCCAGTCCGCTGTCCTTGAACGACATCGTTGCGGGTAACCCCGCCTCCAACGCCAGCCCTTGCAGTTGCTCGCGACCGCTCAGCAACGGGAACGCCTCGATCCGCTGCAACAACCGCCAGGCCAATGGGCTCAGCTCGGAAAACTTCACACTCCAGTCCGTCGTACGCCGCACCAGCAAAAGCGTCGGCTGGACAGGTGGCGTGGCCGGTTGATGATCCGGCCCGAGCATCTGCACCGGCCAGGTGTACGCCAAGGGCCAGGCCAGTGCCGAAACCTGCAACGGCCGATCCAGCAACTGCGCCGGATCGCTCGCCGGCAAGGGTTCGGCGTCGGACTGCTGCAACACCATTTCCACCCATTCGTAATGCGCCAGCTCCACCAGAAACGCCGGCCATTTTCCGTCGCTCAATACGGCAGGCTCCGAGGCGAGGTAACCGACAAACTCCTCGGCGATCTCGCCGAATTTCGGTGTCTGTGCGCGGTAGTCCCGCAGGAAGCCACGAATCAACGTGCGCCAGCGTTCCTGGCCGATGATCCGGATCAGCACCGGAAACGTACCGCCCAGCAGTTGCGAGACGTTGTTGAACACCAGATCGCGATAGACATTGACCCGCGCCGCGTTCATGTCGGCGGGCGGCGCTTCATGGTCCGGATCGCGCAAATAGCGGGTCAGGGCCTGTTGTTGCAGCAGAAGATTATCCACGCGGGCCTCCTTCGGTTTGCAGGCGGCGAATGGTTTGCAACTCGGCCACCAGCTCAGAAAACGCCGGGAAATTGAAATCCCGCTCCAGCAACGTCGGCTGCGCACCGAATCGGGCATAGGCGTCGGCCAGCAACGACCAGACCACCGGTTTGACCGAGGCGCCGTGGGTATCGATCTTCAGCGTGTCGGACTCGTCGAAGTGCCCCGCCACGTGCATCCCGACCACCCGGCCCGGTTCGATGGCGGCCAGGAACGTCTGCGGGTCGAAACCGTGGTTGATCGAGTTGACGTAGACGTTGTTGACGTCCAGCAGCAGATCGCAATCGGCCTCGCGCAACACGGCGTTGGTGAAGGTCACTTCGTCCATGTCCTGCCGAGGCGCGGCGTAGTAGGAAACGTTTTCCACCGCCAGCCGCCGGCCGAGAATGTCCTGGGCCTGGCGGATCCGTGCGGCGACGTGGCGCACCGCTTCTTCGGTGAACGGCAACGGCAGCAGGTCGTAGAGGTGACCGTCGTCGCTGCAATAGCTCAGGTGTTCGCTGTACAACGGCACCTTGTGATGATCGAGAAAGGTCCGCACTTCCCGGAGGAAATCGACGTCCAGCGGCGCCGAGCCGCCGAGCGACAACGACAACCCGTGACAGGACAATGGATATCGCTCGGCCAGTTCGCGCAACGCGGCGCCATGGGCACCGCCGACGCCGATCCAGTTTTCCGGGGCGACTTCCAGAAAATCGAAATCGCCGGTGCGCGCGGCTTGCAGGTCTTTCATCAAGCCGCGACGCAGGCCGAGCCCGACGCTGGCCTGCAAGGTGGGGTGGGGAGTCTGCATGGGCTAGATCTCTGCTGGGAGCCGCCAGATCAGCGACTGACCATTGCAGTTAATGCGTCCACTGTGTCGCCGCTGTGTTCGACCGTCGGGACAATTGGCACCTTGTGTATCCAGCAGCCGCAGAGATACACAGCGATACATAACCACCACGGATTCCAACAGCGGCTAGACTCAATCAGTACCCAGTCGAGGGGGACGCAGGACAGCAGTGTCGCCCTGCCCGTTTCCACGACCACCGCCCGGTGGTGAATGCCTCGACCCACAACGCCACCGGACTGTGATCCTGTCAATGGAGCACATGAAATGGACGAGGCCAGACTCAACGAATTCATGGGCAAACTGGTCAACGACATGGGCGGCGCGGCGATGCTGGCCAATGTCATTGTCGGCGAAGAACTCGGCCTTTACCGGGCGATGGCCGACAGTCAGCCGATCAGCCCCGAAACCCTTGCCGAAAAAACCACCTGCAACCCGCGACTGGTGCGCGAATGGCTGAGCGCCCACGCGGCGTCCGGCTATATGGAACACCACGACGGCAAGTTTCGTTTGCCGGAAGAACAGGCGCTGGCCCTGGCCAAGGAAGATTCGCCGGTGTACGTGGCCGGCGGGCTAGGCGTGGTGGCGTCGTTTTTCCATGACAAGGACAAACTGGTCAAAGCCATGCGCGGCAACGGCGCCCTGTCGTGGGGCGATCACCATCCGTGCATGTTCACCGGCACCGAGCGCTTCTTCCGCCCCGGCTACAAGGGGCATTTGATCGCCGAATGGCTGCCGGCGCTGGACGGTGTGGTGGCCAAACTCGAAGCAGGCGCCAAGGTCGCCGATATCGGCTGCGGTCACGGTGCGTCCACGGTGATCATGGCCCAGGCCTATCCCAACTCGCGGTTCGTCGGCTTCGACTATCACGCGCCTTCGATCACCGTCGCCACCCAACGGGCGGAAGAAGGCGGCGTCAGCAGTCGCGCGCGGTTCTTCCAGGGCACGGCGAAAAGCTACCCCGGCGACGACTATGACCTGATCTGTTATTTCGACTGCCTGCACGACATGGGCGATCCGGTCGGTGCGGCGAAGCATGCGTTTAAATCCTTGAAAGACGACGGCACGGTGCTGCTGGTCGAGCCGTTCGCCAACGACACCCTGGACGAAAACATCACGCCGGTCGGGCGCTTGTTCTATGCGGCATCGACGTTCATTTGCACGCCGAACTCGCTGTCCCAGGAGGTGGGCCTCGGCCTTGGTGCGCAGGCGGGCGAGTCACGCTTGCGCAAGGTGTTTACCGAAGCCGGCTTCAAACACTTCCGGCGGGCGACGCAGACGCCATTCAACCTGATTCTGGAGGCGCGCAAGTAAAAACCGGGCACAGGACGCGCCTGCCGGGGAGCGTCCGTCAGTGCTAACCTGCAAGGCACTTTTCGCCTGCGGAGCGCTGATCATGCTCGACCGTCCCCTTCCCGACCCGCTCGACTACCTGCAACAGGTCATGGCCGACGGCGACTTCATTGTGCTGACCGGCGCCGGGATCAGCACGCCGTCGGGCATCCCGGACTACCGCGACACCGACGGCGTACGCCGTGGCCGGCAGCCGATGATGTACCAGGAATTCCTCGCCGCCCCGGAATCGCGCCGCCGCTATTGGGCCCGGGCCATGCTCGGCTGGCCGCGCGTGCGCCAGGCACGGCCGAACGCTGCCCATGAGGCTTTGGCCAGTCTGCAAAGCCACGGGCGGATCGGCGGTTTGATTACTCAGAATGTCGATACCTTGCACGATCAGGCCGGCAGTCACGACGTCATCGAACTGCACGGCAGCCTGCACCGGGTGTTGTGCCTGGATTGCGGTCAGCGCAGCGAGCGGGACTCGATTCAGCAACTGATGGAAACGCAGAACCCGTATCTGGCAGGCGTCGATGCCGTGCAGGCACCGGACGGCGACACCCTGCTCGACCCGGCTTTCGAGGCGCGCTTTCAGGTGCCGCATTGCCCGCATTGCGCAGGGGAACGAATGAAACCGGACGTGGTGTTTTTTGGTGAGAACGTGGCGCAGCCAACGGCGGCGCGGGCCATGGCGCTGGCGGAAAATGCCGCCGGGATGCTGGTGGTGGGTTCGTCGTTGATGGCGTATTCGGCGTTTCGCCTGTGCCGGGTGATTGCGGACCGGGGCAAGCCGCTGATCGCGATCAATCTGGGGAAAACGCGGGCGGATGAGTTGCTGGATTTGAAGATTGAAGCGTCCTGCGAACAGCTATTACCGTTACTGACACAACGCCTGACTTCATGACCTGCCCAGGTCAGTGTTCAGCCTTGAGAATGTCAAAAAGCGCCTGCGCCGCCGCCGACAGTTCATTCCCCGGATCCGTCAGCACGCCAATCGCCCGCTCCACCACCGGCTCGTGCAAGGTCAGGCAATGCGCTCCCAACTCGCGCATCTGCCCGGCACACAACGCCGGCACCGCGCTGACACCCAGCCCGCTCGCCACCATCCGCCCCACCGTCGCCAGTTGATGGCTTTCAAATTCCACCGGCAGCTTCATGCCCCGGGCCTGCAAGTGTTCTTCCAGCATCACCCGAACCGTGGACGGTCGTTGCAGGGTAATGAACGGTTCCTGCAGCAAGGTCTGCCAATCGATGTCACTACGGTTGGCAAGCGGCGAATCTTGCGGCACGACGGCAACGAAGCGATCCCGGTAAAGCGGCGTGAAGGTCAGCGAAGTGTTCTGCATTGGCTCGAAGGCCACGCCGAGTTCGACCTGACGATCGCGAACCATTTCCAGCACTTGCTCGTTGATCACGTCGTTGACCGTGACATTGACGTTCGGATAACGCGCACGGAAGGTCTTGAGGATCGGTGGCAGCAGGTTGCCGGCAAACGACGGCATCGCCGCCAGCGTCACTCGCCCGCGCTGCAGGCTGAAGCGCTGGCGCATTTCGTCTTCGGCATTGTCCCAGTCGGCGATCAGGCGCCGGGCCAGCGGCAGCAGCGATTCGCCCTCCGGGGTCAGCGCCACGTTGCGCGTGTTGCGGCTGAACAGGCGCCCGCCCAGGCCTTCTTCCAGCGCCTTGATGGTCAGGCTCAGCGCCGATTGCGACAAGTGCAGGCGCTCGCAGGCCACGGCAAAGCTCAGGCTTTGGGCGACGGCGAGAAAGGCGCGGATCTGCTTGATGGTCATGAACGCTATGCTTCCCTATCAGAGTCTTGATCGTTCCCACGTCGAGGCGTCGAACCGTCTGCGGGGGAACGCAGCCCGTGACGCTCCGCGTCACTGGACGCGGAGCGTCCCTAGAGGCATTCCCACGCAGAGCGTGGGAACGATCAAATGAGGCCGATTATTGAGCTTTATCAATCAATCAACCTTAAAAATCAACTTAACAAATATATCCTTCAGCGCGACACTCCAGTCATTCGGCTAGCCAGCCGCCCGACAAACAATAAAAGAGGTGCATATGGCAGGTTTCGACAAGCGCGTGTATTCCTACGAGGAAGCCATGGCAGGTCTTGAAGACGGCATGACCGTGATCGCCGGCGGCTTCGGCCTGTGCGGCATTCCGGAAAACCTGATCGCCGAGATCAAGCGCAAGGGCACCCGCGACCTCACCGTCGTCTCCAACAACTGCGGCGTTGATGGCTTCGGCCTCGGCGTGCTGCTGACCGACCGCCAGATCAGCAAGGTGGTCGCCTCTTACGTCGGCGAAAACAAGCTGTTCGAAGAGCAATTGCTCAAAGGCGACATCGAAGTCGTACTGACCCCGCAAGGCACCCTCGCCGAGAAAATGCGCGCAGGCGGCGCCGGCATCCCGGCGTTCTTCACGGCTACTGGCGTCGGCACCCCGGTCGCCGAAGGCAAGGAAGTACGTGAATTCCACGGTCGCAAGTACCTGATGGAAGAGTCCATCACCGGCGACTTCGCCATCGTCAAAGGCTGGAAAGCCGACCATTTCGGCAACGTCATCTACCGCCACACCGCCCAGAACTTCAACCCGCTGGCCGCTACCGCCGGCAAGATCACCGTGGTCGAAGTCGAAGAAATCGTCGAACCCGGCGAACTGGATCCGTCGCAGATCCACACCCCCGGCATCTACGTCGACCGGGTCATTTGCGGCACGTTCGAAAAACGCATCGAACAACGCACCATCCGCAAATAATCCAGGCTGACGGAGAACAAGAACATGGCACTTACCCGCGAACAAATGGCTCAACGCGTCGCCCGCGAAATGCAGGACGGCTACTACGTGAACCTCGGTATCGGCATTCCGACCCTGGTCGCCAACTACATCCCCGAAGGCATGGAAGTCATGCTGCAATCGGAAAACGGCTTGCTCGGCATGGGGCCTTTCCCGACTGAAGACACCATCGACGCCGACATGATCAACGCCGGCAAACAGACCGTAACCGCGCGCATCGGCGCATCGATTTTCAACTCCGCCGAGTCCTTCGCGATGATCCGCGGCGGTCACGTCGACCTGACCGTGCTGGGCGCGTTCGAAGTGGACGTGCAAGGCAACATCGCCTCGTGGATGATCCCGGGCAAACTGGTCAAGGGCATGGGCGGCGCGATGGACCTGGTGGCCGGCGCCGACAACATCATCGTCATCATGACCCACGCGTCCAAGGACGGTGAGTCCAAGTTGCTGAGCCAATGCAGCCTGCCGCTGACCGGCGCCGGTTGCATCAAGCGCGTGCTGACTGACCTTGCGTACCTGGAAATCGAAAATGGCGCTTTTGTCCTCAAGGAACGCGCACCTGGCGTCAGCGTCGAGGAAATCGTCGCCAAAACCGCTGGTAAACTGATCGTCCCGGATCACGTACCGGAAATGCAGTTCGCTGCCGAGTGAGGAATTCGAAAATGCAAGACGTCGTCATTGTTGCCGCCACGCGCACCGCGATCGGCAGTTTCCAGGGATCGCTGGCCACCGTCTCCGCCGTGGATCTGGGCGCAGCGGTCATCCGCCAGTTGCTTGAGCAGACCGGACTGGACGGTGCCCAGGTCGATGAAGTGATCATGGGCCAGGTGCTGACCGCCGGCGCCGGCCAGAACCCGGCGCGCCAGTCGGCGATCAAGGCCGGTCTGCCACACACCGTGCCGGCCATGACCCTGAACAAGGTTTGCGGCTCGGGCCTCAAGGCCCTGCACCTCGGTGCACAGGCGATCCGTTGCGGCGACGCAGACGTAATCATCGCCGGCGGCCAGGAAAACATGAGCCTGGCCAACTACGTCATGCCGGGCGCGCGCACCGGTCTGCGCATGGGGCACGCGCAAATCGTCGACACCATGATCAGCGATGGCCTGTGGGATGCGTTCAATGATTACCACATGGGCATCACCGCCGAGAATCTGGTCGAGAAATACGAGATCAGCCGCGAGCAGCAAGACGCCTTCGCTGCCGCGTCGCAACAGAAAGCCGCTGCGGCCATCGAGGCCGGTCGCTTTGTCGATGAAATCACCCCGATCCTGATCCCGCAGCGCAAAGGCGATCCGGTGGCGTTCAAGGTCGACGAGCAGCCACGCGGCGAAACCACCGCCGAATCCCTGGCCAAACTGCGTCCGGCCTTCAAGAAGGACGGCAGCGTCACCGCCGGCAACGCTTCGTCACTGAACGACGGCGCGGCCGCCGTGATTCTGATGAGCGCCGAAAAAGCCAAGGCCCTGGGCCTGCCGGTGCTGGCGAAAATCGCCGCTTATGCCAACGCGGGCGTCGATCCGGCGATCATGGGCATCGGCCCGGTGTCCGCCACTCGCCGCTGCCTGGACAAGGCCGGCTGGAACATCGGCCAGCTGGATCTGATCGAAGCCAACGAAGCCTTCGCCGCGCAATCGCTGGCAGTGGCCAAGGATCTGCAATGGGATCTGGACAAGGTCAACGTGAATGGCGGCGCCATCGCCCTCGGTCACCCGATCGGTGCATCGGGCTGCCGCGTGCTGGTGACCCTGCTGCACGAAATGATCAAGCGTGATGCGAAAAAGGGCCTGGCGACCCTGTGCATCGGCGGCGGTCAGGGCGTGGCCCTGGCGCTGGAACGCGCGTAAGCGCAAAGAGGTTCAACAGCGGGCAGTGGATCCACGACATCCATGGCCCGTTGGCAACAAACCCGGTACGACTCACGTCGCACCGGGTATTTTTTTGCCCGGCCGTCAGGCGAACTTCACCAGATTCAGCACCGGCAATGGTCCGCCGGGGAACTGCACCAGTCGCGCACCCACGCTCAGCTCGCCCAGATCGATACCGAAGAAACCGAGCTGATCGATCAACGCACCCACTTCAGCCTTGGCCTGAGCTTCATCCCCGGACAGGAACAGCACGCGCTTGCCGCCCTCCGACGCCGGATCCGCTTCCAGCAAACGCGCCAGCAAGTGGTTGAACGCCTTGACCACCCGCGCCCCCGGCACCCATTCGGCGAACACTTCGCTGGACGGCCGCCCCTGCAAATCCACCGGTTTGAACGACGGCGCTTCAATCGAATTGTTGGCGTCGATGACAATCCGCCCGCCGAAGTCCGGCAGACCGGCCAGTGCGGTTGGCAGTTTCGACCAGTTCACCGCGACCAGCACGATGTCCTGGGCGGCGGCTTCTTCACGGGTAACGGCGCGAGCGGTCGGGCCGAGTTCTGCGACCAGTTCAGCCAGGGTCTCCGGCCCGCGACTGTTGGCGATGACCAACGGGATGCCCTGACGCGACAAGGCTTTGGCAAACGCTGAACCGATGGCGCCAGCGCCGATGATTCCGATAGTGCTCATGGTGTTCTCCTCAAAGTGGGGTAAGACTCGAAGCGAATCTTGCGCTTGCCATTCCCACTTGATTAGCCGGTAATGCCTTGAATGATCTTCAAGTATTGCTATCAGGTTGAACCTATGGAAACCCTTGCCAATCTGGAATCTTTCGTCCGCAGCGCCGAGACCGGCAGCTTCTCCGCCGCCGCACGGTTGCTGGCGCTGACCCCGGCGGCGGTCAGTCGCAACGTGGCGATTCTTGAGCGTAATCTGGGCGTGCGGCTGTTCCAGCGCTCGACCCGCAAGCTGTCGCTGACCGAGGCTGGTGAAGGTTTTCTGGCGAGTATCGGCGGCAACCTCGATGCCTTGCAGGCCGCGATTGCTACGGTGGCGACCGAGCGCGGCGAGCCGGCGGGTGTGCTCAAGATCAGCCTGCCGCCGACGTTCGGCATCGATCACATGCTGCCGCTGCTGCCGGAGTTTCTGGCGCGCTATCCGTTGATTCGCCCGGAATGGCACTTCGAAAATCGTCAGGTTGATTTGATCGCCGAGGGGTATGACGTGGCGATCGGCGGCGGATTCGAGCTGACGCCCGGCGTGGTCGCCCGGCCATTGTCGTCCGCCGAAGTACTCGCGGTGGCGTCGCCGGCGTATCTGGCGGGTCGCACTCTGCCGCAACATCCGGCGGATCTGGCCGAGCATCAGGGCATCGTCATGCGCGGCCTGCGCACCGGGCGCCTGCGCCAATGGCAGATGCACAACGAAGCCGGTGAACAGGCCAGCGCCTTGCTCAACCCAACCATTGTGCTGAATGACCCGATGGCCATGCGCAAGGCCGCGCTGCTGGGCTTGGGCGTGACGATGCTGGTGCTGCCCGATGTCAGTGCGCAGATCGAACGCGGTGAATTGGTGCAGCTGTTGCCCGACTGGCAATGCGATGCCGGAGCGATTTCGCTGTACTACCCGAGCCGAACCTTGCTGCCGGCCAAGACCCGGGTGTTCATTGATTTTGTGGTCGAAGCGTTTGGCTCATTATCGTAATGATCGTTCCCACGCTCCGCGTGGGAATGCAGCCCGGGACGCTCTGCGTCCCATTGGAACGCGGAGCGTGGGGCCAATCATGCCGATTACGCCGCCAATTGCAGGATCAACCACGCATTCGCCCCGCTGATCAGCACAAACAATCCCCACGCGAGAACCTTGGTTGGCAACCGATTCACAAACGGCCCCATCAGTTGTTTGTCGTTGGTCATGCGAATCAGCGGATACAGCGCAAACGGCAATTGCAGGCTCAACACCACCTGGCTCAGCACCAGCAACTTGCCCACCGCGCCGTCGCCCATCAGCCACACGCCGATGAATGCCGGGATCAGCGCCAGCCCACGGGTAATCAGGCGCCGCTGCCAGCAAGGGATCCGCAGGTTCAGATAGCCTTCCATGATCACTTGCCCGGCGATGGTGCCGGTGAAGGTCGAACTCTGCCCCGACGCCAGCAGCGCCACGCCGAACAGCACGCTGGCCAGCGCGCCGCCCACCAGTGGGTCGAGCAAGTGATAGGCGTCCTGGATGTCGACCACGTCGGTGTGCCCGGACTGATGAAAAGCGGCCGCCGCGAGTATCAGGATCGCCGCGTTGACCAGCAACGCCAGCGCCAGCGAACCGATGGTGTCGATGCGCGCCAGCTTCACTGCGTCCTGCTTGCTGGCCAGATCCTTGCCGATCAGCCGCGTCTGCACGATCGAAGTGTGCAAGTACAGGTTGTGCGGCATCACCGTGGCACCGAGGATGCCGATAGCCAGGTACAACGGCGCAGCATCGCTGATCGCCGACAGCGACGGTTTGAAGCCTTGGGCGACGTCCGGCCAGTACGGTTTGATCAACAGCAATTCAACAAAGAAGCACGCGCCGATGGTCCCCACCAGCACCAGCATGATCGCTTCCAGCCGGCGGAAACCACGATTTTGCAGGGCCAGCACCAGCAGCGTATCGAATGCGGTCAGAGCGATACCGAACGTCAGCGAACAACCGAGCAGCAAGTGAAACGCCAGCGCGCAGCCGAGCACTTCTGCCAGGTCAGTGGCGATGATCGAGATTTCCGCCAGCACCCATTGCAGCCGCGCCGTCGGAGTGCTGTAGCGTTCGCGGGAAAGCTGCGCCAGATCGCGCCCGGTGGCGATGCCCAGCCGCGAGCACAGGCATTGCACAACCATGCCCGCCAGGCTCGCCAGCAATACCACGAACAACAGGCTGTAACCGAAGCGCGAACCGGCCTCGATGGCAGTGGCCCAGTTGCCCGGATCCATGTAGCCGATCGACACCAGCAAACCGGGGCCGGCAAAGCGCAGCACGCGTTTGAAGAACGAGGCGTTGGGATCGACCGGGACACTGCCGGCCACTTCCGGCGGGCAGAACGGCGCCGTGGCGATCTTGGGCAAACTGAATTTCACGAACACATCCAGAAACAAGTCGAAAGGCGCAGCTTAGACGTTTCAGTCGGCGCGCCCAAGCGCCGATGTGATGGACTCAGGGTTTGGCGTCGCCCAGCAATTGCTGGCGCAGCTCGGGACTGCGAGTTCGCGGGTCAAGCCAGATGTCAAAAAATGCCCGGGCAAACTGCGGATCATTAATTTCATGCTGCAACTGCTGCCCGACAAAGAACCGCGCACCTTGGCCCGGCAAATACACTCCGGTGATCCGCGTACCGGCCTGCACGTCGACAAATGATTGCTGCATCTGGGTTTGCCACACGGCCAATTTCACCGGGCTGAGGGAGGAACCGGCCAGACGCTTGATCTCGTCGACGCTGGCCTTCACCAGATCGTCGCGGGAAATGGAGCGTCGGTAGATCAGCTCAAGGGCAAAGGGTTGGCCGTCGGCCAGCGGTCGCGCCGCGCTCCACAACCGGGCGTTGTAGACGTCGAAGCCGAACACGCTGAAATCGCCGGTGCCGATGATTTGCGCGCCGGGGACTGCGTCCTGCCAGCTAGCCCAGGTCGGTGTCAGCAGCAAGGCCCACAAGCCGATACCGCAGCATCCACGCAACAACTTCGGTGTATTGCTCATCGCGGTATCGACTCCGGTAAACCCTGACACTCACAGCATAGTCCGCTATCACGCCTGTTATTTTGTATACATGTTTTGCATGCATATACAGCAATCCGCCAATGACAATGCTAACGTGGCTCCACTGCCCCCGACGGAGACACCTGCGTGCTGATCCTTAAACTGCTGCTGATTCCCGGTTTCCTGCTGCTGATTTCCCTCGCGGGCAAGCGTTGGGGCCCGAGTGTCGCCGGGTGGCTGTCGGGGTTGCCGGTGGTGGTCGGGCCGATTCTGTTTTTCCTCGCCATTGAGCAGGGCCCGGCGTTTGCCGCGCAATCGGCGGTGGCGGCGCTGTCGGCCATGTTTGCGATGATCGCGTTTTGCATCACTTATGCGCAGGTGGCGCAGCGGGCGAACTGGCCGTTGGCGCTGGTGGTTTCCTTATCGGTCTGGGCCGTGCTGGCGCTGATTCTGTCGCTGATTCCCGCGTCATTGCCTTTCTCGGTCGCTGCCGCCGCAACCGCCCTCCTCGCCGCGCCGCATCTGTTTCCCAAGGTGCAACCGGTGGTCAGCGGCCCGGCGCCGAAATCGGACAAACTGGTCTGGCGGATGATCGCCGGAGCCGCATTGACGCTGGTGGTAACCATGCTGGCCAGCACCGTCGGCGAGCGCTGGAGCGGTCTGCTCGCGGTGTTCCCGGTACTGGGCAGCGTGATGGCGGTGTTTTCCCAGCAGACCCGTGGCCCGGCGTTTACCGCCGCGTTGTTGCGGGCGACAGCGACGGGGATGTATTCGTTTTCGGCGTTTTGTCTGGTGCTGGCGCTTACGGTTCCAGGCCTGGGCTTCGCCGGCTTCGGCGTGGCAGTGGCCGTTTCGGTGGCGATGCTGGGCGTCACCCGACAACTGCTGGCCAAACCGGCGCCGGCGCCGAACTGACCCCGGCCGGACAAACCGCGCTGGAGTGCCGGGCACGCTCCATGGGATGATCGCCGCCCAAGCGCGACCATCTTCGGAGATTCAAATGTCATTGCTTAGCAAGAAAGCCGTCGTCCTGTTGTTGGCGGCGGTGGCCGGTTTCGGCGCCATGAATGCTCAGGCAGCCAAGGCCAAAGAGAAGGCTGTCACCGAAAAAGTCTCGATGCTGGAAGGCAAATTCAGTTTCGTCCTGCCCAAGGGCTTTGTCGGCGACCCGCTGCCGGCCGGTCCGACCGGCGCCAAGGGCACCATGTACAGCAACGACGCCACCAAGACTGTAGTCATCGTCGCCGAAAACCAGATTCCCGAAGGCAAAAACGTCAAGGACAACGACAGTGCGTTTCTGGACGGCACCGTCTCCGATTTCATCGACGCCCAACGCAAGGCCCTGCCGGACTTCAACAAGCTCAGTGAAAAGAGCCTGACCCGCAAAGGCAATGGCCTGGGCCTGCGTCAGGTCGACAGCACCGCCACCCAGGGCGGCGGCCAGACCCTCAACACCACGTTGCTGGCCGGTTCAGGCACGCGCATGGCGCTGGTCCAGGTGATTTCCCGGGCCAGCGACAAGAGCGGTCACGAGGCACTGGTGAAAACCATCCTCAAGGAAAAGTGATGCTCAGGGATTGAGTTGCTGCAACCAGTCGTTCAAATCCCGAAGCTCGGCCGCGCTGATGCTGTGGCCGACGCCGGGATAGGCATGAAATTGCGGTTTGTACGACAGCTTCTGCAACAATGCATCGGCCTCGGTGCCACCGCTGTACGGCACCCGGTCATCCGCCGTGCCGTGGCCGATGAAGATGTCCAGCGGCGGATGCTGTTGCTCTGACTTCAGCTCGCTCTTGAGCACCGGCAACAGCCGCCCGCTCAACGCCGCAATGCCACCCACCGCCGCCGGCTGCCGCAACCCGACCTCGTAGGTCATCATCGCGCCCTGGCTGAAACCGATCAGGTACACCTTCTCCGGTTGCGCGTGATATTTCTGCGCCGCTGCGGCGATAAAGGCCCGCAGTTTCTGGCTGCTGGCCTTCAGATCATCAGTCTCGCCGTTGTAGGCACCTTCACCCTTCTTGCGAAACCACTGATAACGTCCTTCGCCCAACGCCATCGGTGCCTGCACCGACAGGTAGTTGTACTGCTTGGGCAGCTGAAATTTCATACCGATCAAGTCTGCTTCGTTGCTGCCATAGCCATGCAGGAAAATCACCAGCGGACGCTGTTCGGCGTCCGGGTGCACCTGGGCCAGGTAGTCGAGCGGCAGATCGTTTTGCAGCGAGGTCTGAGCCTGAACGGCAGTGGACGCGAGCAGCGTCAACAGCGCAAACACCTTCAACATAAGCCTTCCTTCACACAGTGCAGGGTTCGGGGCAGAGCCTAACACTGTGATCCGGAGGATGGGGTGTCAGTCGTTGATCAGTTTCCCGACTCGAATCGGCTCACGCCCCGCCACCTTCGCCTGCCAGATGCCCGGCTGGGTATAGCGACCGCGATCGATGGCAAACAACACGCCGCTGGTGCCGGCGCGCACGGTGGTCACGCGGTCGTTCAGCGGATCGACCACCTCGAACAGCGCATCGCCGCGCTCAACCCACTCACCGGCATCACGCAGGAAACTCACCACGCCGTGGTGCGGTGCGAACAGGTATTCGGTGCCTTCGAACGGCATGCCTTCGCAGCATTCTTCCGGCGCTGTTGGCCATTCACCGCTGATGAAGCCCTGTTCGGCGAGAAAGCCCAGGATCGCCTCGCAGTTGGCCTGAGCCTGATCGACGCGGGTGTCGCCCATGCTGCCCAGCTCCAGGGTGGTGGCGAGGTTGGCCGGTGGAATCGCCGCGTTCGGGAAGGCTCGGGCCAGGCGCAACCACGGCGAGGAGCAGGATTCATCGAACGAACTGCCGCCGGAATCTTCACACAACAGCGCCACGCCAGCCTTCAGCCGTGCGGCGAGGGATTGCCACTGTGGCCAGTGCTGCGGCAGTGCGTAAATATGAATTGCGGCGTCGAAGTCGCAATGCAGATCGAGGGTGATGTCGGCCTCACAGGCGTGGCGCAGCAACAGACGGTGCAGTGCTTCCAGTTGCGAGGCCGGGGCTGGCAGTTCATCGAGTACCTGGCCCATGGCCTGGCGGATCAGCGCGATGTTGGCTTGGGCATCACCGCCCAACTGACTCCCGATGCGCTCGGCCACCGGCGCACTGAGTTCGACGAAGGAGCGGTTGAAGTTCTTGCCGCTGCCCAGTTCGAAACGGCCCATGTGACTGCCTTGCAGATGCTGATCGAGGCCGATCGGGTTGGCCACCGGCACCAGTTCGATCACGCCTTGCAACTGGCCGTTGCTTTCCAGCTCGGCCAGGCGTTTTTTCAGTTCCCACGCGGTGCGCATGCCCGGCAGTTCATCGGCGTGCAGGCTGGCCTGGATGTAGACCTTGCGCGGGCCGGCGCCGTAACGGAACACGCTCAGGGAACGTTCGCTGCCCAGGTGGTTCCAGGGCAGAAGATGGTCGATGCGTCGCATGGGGAACTCCGGGAATTCTGTGGTCGCTGCCGGGGCAATGACCGCATTGAAAATGTGCTGACAGGATAAATCACGGGCGAAAAAAAAGTGGCCACCGCATCAACGGGGCCACTTTTTTCTACGGCGTATTAATGGCCGTATACGTCAAAGTCGAAGTACTTGTCCTGCACTTGCTTGTACTTGCCGTTGGCGCGGATTTCGTTGATGGCGGTGTTGAATTTTTCCGCCAGCTCGGTATCGCCTTTACGCACGGCGATACCGGCGCCGCCGCCGAAGTACTTGGCGTCTTCGTAGGTCGGGCCGACGAATTCGAAGCCTTTGCCGGCGTCGGTTTTCAGGAAGCCGTCGCTCAGGTTGACCGAGTCGGCCAGCATTGCGTCGATACGACCGGACACCATGTCCAGGTTGGCCTCCTGCTGCGAGCCGTAACGCACCAGCTCGATGCCGGCCGGCACCAGTACTTCGGTGGCATAGCGGTCGTGGGTACTGGCGCGCAGCACGCCGACTTTCTTGCCTTTGAGCTCGACCAGCGGGTCTTTCACGCCGGAGCCTGCCTTCATCACGAAGCGCGCCGGGGTGTGGTAGTACTTGATGGTGAAATCGACGTTTTTCTTGCGGTCGTCAGTGATGGTCATCGAGGACAGGATCGCGTCGATCTTCTTCACTTTCAGCGCCGGGATCAGGCCGTCGAACTCTTGCTCGACCCAGGTGCATTTGACTTTCATCTGCTCACACAGCGCATCGCCGATGTCCACGTCGAAACCGGCCAGTTTGCCGTCAGGGGTTTTCATCGAGAATGGCGGGTAACCGGCTTCGATACCGATACGGATCGGCTTGGCGTCTTCGGCCACGGCGGTCAGGGACAACATCGACAGTGCCAGGGCACCGAACATAACCAGCTTTTTCATTTATTACTCCCGTGTGCGGAGGCTTTTATTGGCAGCTTTCGATTATCAGGTTCGGCCTAGGGCTGTACAGCGCAAAGAAACCGAAGTGGCCGGCAGTCTATGGCGGCGCGCACGGGGCAAATTGTTTTTAAGCGACAAATACTTACAGAAAATCGGCGAGTGCCATCACCTGGGAAAAGTGTGCGTCAGAGCGGTGCGCGGGTTGTAGGACAAAGCCGACAAAAGTGCCGCCGAAGCGGCAACTTTCCGGCTATCAACAATCGCAAGCGATCGGGGCAGTGGCGACGCGCGGTGCCGTTACGCTCAACTGAAAGCCTTCATCCAGCCAACCGGTCACCCCGCCGATCATCTCTTTGACCGGATAACCCAGCGCCGCCAGCTTCACCGCGGCCTTGTTGGCGCCATTGCAGTGGGGACCGGCGCAATAAACCACGAACAGTGTGTTTTTCGGGTAGTTCGCCAGCCCTTCCGCCGTCAGCAAACGCCCCGGAATATTGATCGCTCCCGGCACATGACCACGTTCGTAGGCCAACGGCCCGCGCACGTCCACCAGCACAAAGTCGACATCACCGGCTTCCTGGCTGCTGAAGACGTCGGAACAATCGGTTTCGAAGGTCAGACGGTTGCTGAAATGCATCAAGGCAATGGCCGAAGGGGCGGCAGGAATTTCACGAACCAGGCTGGGCATGTTGAATCACTCCTTTGTCTGTGGGGATGAACAGACTTTATCGAGCCGCCGCTTGCGGCTACAGTGGCGCACAAGACACTCACCGGGAATTTTCCGCCAAATGCCTGATTCACCTGGATTGGTCGCGATTCTGGCCTACGATGGCCTCTGCACATTTGAATTCGGCATTGCCGTGGAGATTTTCGGCCTGGCCCGGCCGGAGTTCGACTTTCCGTGGTACGAGCACTGCATTGCGGCGGTCGATCAAGGCCCGATGCGCGCCATGGGCGGGATCCAGGTGCTGGCCGATGGCGGTCTTGAGCTGCTGGCGGATGCGCGCACCATCATCATTCCCGGTTGGCGCGACCGCAATGCACCGGTGCCGGAAGTCTTGCTTGAAGCATTGCGTGATGCCCATTCCCGCGGCGCCCGGTTGCTGTCGATCTGTTCGGGCGTGTTTGTTCTGGCGGCCAGCGGATTGCTCAACGGCCGTGGCGCTACTACTCACTGGCGCTACACCTCGGAGCTGGCCGAGCGCTTCCCGGCCATTGATGTCGATCCGGACGTGCTGTACGTCGATTCCGGCCAACTGATTACTTCGGCCGGCAGCGCAGCCGGGATCGATGCCTGCCTGCATCTGGTAGCGCGGGACTTCGGCACGCAGATCGCCAACGCGGTGGCGCGACGGCTGGTGATGTCGCCGCAGCGCACCGGCGGTCAGGCGCAGTTCATTCCGACACCGGTCAGCCCGACACCGCGCAGCGACCTGTCACGCGTGATGCAGTGGGCCCGCGAGCGCTTGCACGAACCGCTGGAAGTGCGCGATCTGGCCAGCGAAGCGGCGATGAGCGAACGCACCTTCCTGCGCAAATTCACGGAGGCCAGCGGCCAGTCCCCCAAAGCGTGGCTGCAACACGAGCGTCTGGCCCGAGCCCGGGAATTGCTGGAAAGCACGCCGCAGAACACCGAGCAGATCGCCCTGCGCTGTGGCTATCGTTCAGTGGAAAGCTTTCGTGTGGCGTTTCGCAGCGTGGTCGGGGTGCCACCTTCGGTGTATCGCGAGCGCTTCGGTCGTGAGGTCAAGGCTTGCGCAACAGGTAGGTGTCCATGATCCAGCCATGCTCGGCCCGCGCGGCTTTGCGTACCCGCTCGATCTCATCGGCAACGTCGCCGAGCTTGCCATGGATGAGGATTTCATCCGGCGTGCCGAGGTAGGCGCCCCAGTAAATCTCTGTCTCCTGATCTGCCACTTGGTGGTAGGAATCTTCCGCGTCGAGCAGCACCACCAGGCTGTCCGTGTCACTTACCTGCCCCGCCGCCAGGCGTCGGCCGGTGGTGATTTCAATCGAGCGGCCGATGCTGTTCAGCGGCACCTTGTGCTGCGCCGCCAGCGCCTGAACGCTGGTGATGCCGGGAATGACTTCGAATTCAAACTCGCATCGCCCCGAGGCCAGAATCGCCTGCAGGATACGGATTGTGCTGTCGTACAACGCCGGATCGCCCCACACCAGAAAACCGCCGCACTGCCCGTCAGCCAATTCGTCATTGATCAGGCGTTCGAAGGTTTGCTGCTTGGCGCGGTTCAGATCATCGACGCTGGCGCTGTAGTCCACCTCGCCGCGCTCGCGTTCCGGGCTGTGGGCCTCGGCGAAGCGGTAGGTACGATCGGCGATGTAGCGCTCGCAGATTTCCCGCCGCAGCTCGATCAGCTTGTCCTTGCTCTGGCCCTTGTCCATCAGGAAAAACACGTCCACCCGGTTCAGCGCCTTCACCGCCTGCATCGTGATGTAATCCGGGTTGCCGGCACCGATGCCGATCACCAGCAATCGCTTCATGGCTCTGCTCCTTCCACACTCATGCCGGACAAGCGTAGCCGCCAGCGTCCGGCAAACCGCAGATCGACCGCCGCCAGCGGCTCGACATCGATGCTGTGAAACGCCTCACCCTGCACGACCTGCATCAAGGCAGCACGAATCACGAACGGATGGGTGACCGCCACCACGTGTCCCGGTGTGGTTTGCAGTGAAACCAGCCACGCCGCCACCCGCTGACGCAGTTGCGCCACCGACTCACCTCCATGAGGGGCGGCATGTGGGTCTTCGAGCCAGGCTTGCAACGCCTCGGGTTCGTTCTGTTGCAGTGCCTTGATCGACTGACCTTGCCAGCCTCCCCAGTCGCAATCACGCAGAGCCTGATCGATGAGCGTTTCATGGCCAAACCACGCCGCCGTCTGGCGGGTACGCAATTCCGGGCCGCAAATCAGACGGAATGCCGTGTCGAAACGCGAAGCCAGCGAGCAGGACGCCAACGCCGTTTCTTCAACAGCTTCGTTCGTAGGAAAACACGCCAATTTTTGTGCGACGGTTCTGGCATGGCAGATCAATGTCAAACGGGTGGTCTGCACGGGAAGTCACTCGGCTGGAAGACAGGATGGTCATCGGCAAATTCGCGGATGTAACGGTGATTGTGCCGTAAACCGGGAGCCCCCGGGCAAGTCGATTGGATGTCTTGAGTGTGTGAAAGCGGCAATGTCTGACACCGCAACGAGCAATGGACTACAAGACTGATCGACATCCGTGTAACCCTTACGTTACGGGCATCCCGCCCCATTTTGGGGCTTGGTTTAAACGCGGAAAAATTCACTAGACATGTAGCGTCAGTTACATAAATACTGTTTTAACGGATTATGAAGCGAATTCAACACCCCATCCAGCAGGAGCCCGGATGCCCCCTCTCAGAGACCTGATCACCGACCCCGGCCTTGACCTGACGCCGTCGGAGCGCAAAGTCGTTCGCGCCTTGCTCGATCAGTATCCACGCAACGGGCTTGGCCCGATGGCGCGCCTGGCCGAACATGCCGGCGTCAGCGATCCGACCATCGTGCGGCTGGTGAAAAAACTGGGCTTCGGTGGTTACGCCGAATTCCAGGACGCCCTGCTCAGCGACATGGACCATCGCCTGCGCTCGCCGCGCACTCTGTTGCAACCGCGCTCGCATCAGAACAAGGACGATGCCTGGAGCCATTATCTGGCTCATAGCCATAACCTGCTGGCCGAAACCCAGGCCCTGACCCAACCGGAAGATGTACGAATCCTGGCCGACTGGCTGCTCGACACCCGCCATCAGGTCTACTGCTTCGGCGGACGCTTCAGCAGTTTGATGGCGACTTACCTGCTCAATCATTTGCGTCTGCTGCGCCCCGGTTGCTTTGCGCTGGAAGACAACGCGCAACTGCCCGACCGCCTGTTCGACCTGCAACGTCAGGACGTGGTGCTGGTGTTCGACTATCGCCGCTACCAGACCCAGGCCTTGCGCGTGGCGAGCGCGGCGAAGAACAACAACGCCCGCGTCGTGCTGTTCACCGACATCTATGCCTCGCCGCTGCGCGAACTGGCCGACATGATCATCAGCGCTCCGGTGGAGTCGGCCTCGCCGTTCGACACCATGGTCCCGGCGCTGGCCCAGGTCGAGGCATTGATTGCCTGCCTGACCCTGCGTTGCCCGGACCTGGCCGATCGCCTGGAAGGCATCGATGCCCTGCGCAACGACTTCGACACCCATTTGCTGGAGGATAAATAAGGATGTTCAGCCTTCCCCATCGCTCGCCACGGGACCTGCCGTTTGTCACCGACCACACCGCCCTGTTGCTGGTGGACATGCAGCGCGCCTGGCTCGAGCCACAGTTCGACCCGCACCTCGAAGGCCCGGACGCCGCGTACTTCCTCAACCGCACGCGCTCGCAAGTGGTGCCCAATCAAGTCCGACTGCTTAACGCCTTCCGCGACACACGGCAGAACGTGCTGCACACCCTGATCGAAAGCCTGACCGCCGACGGCCGCGATCGCTCGCTGGATCACAAACTGTCGGACATGCACCTGCCCAAGGGCAGCCCGCAGGCCCAGGTCATCGCCGAATTGACCCCGAAAGAAAACGAAATCGTGCTGCCCAAGACCTCGTCCGGGGTCTTCAACTCGACCAACATCGACTACGTGCTGCGCAATCTGCAAACCCGTCACCTGATCATCGCCGGGATCGTCACCGACCAGTGCGTGGACATGGCCGTGCGCGACGCCGCCGATCGTGGCTACCTCGTCACCCTGGTGGCGGACGCCTGCGCGACGTACACCGAAGCACGCCACGACGCCTGTCTGAATGCGATCAAGGGCTACTGCTGGATCACCGACACCGACATCGTGCTCGGCCGGTTGCAGGAGATGCAGCCATGAGCGAACGCCTGTCGCCGTTGCCGATGACCACCATCGTCACCACCGACCTGATCGGCGTCACCCGTGGTCGCTCGTTTCCAACCGATGAGCTGGAGCACTATCAGGCCGCCGGTTGTGGCTGGGTGCCCGCCAACAGCGCGCTGACGCCGCAGGACATCATCGCCTCGACCAGTCCGTGGGGCGCTTATGGCGACCTGCGGCTGATTCCCGATCTGGCCAGCCGCGTCAGGGTCGGCAACGGCCCGGACGCCGCAGCGCCAGCACTGGATTTCATCCATGGCGACATCCGCGAAACCGATGGCCGACCATGGGCGGCCTGCCCGCGCACCCTGCTGCGCAATGAGGTCGAGCGCTATCGCGATGAGCTTGGCCTGCAGATCAACGCCGCGTTCGAACACGAATTCAACCTGCACGCCGGGTTTGCCGAACATCTGGCCTTCTCGCTCGAAGCCCAGCGCCAAGGTGCGGAATTCGGTGGCTGGCTGCTCAGTGCGCTGCGCGCCGGTGGGGTCGAGCCGGAAATGTTCCTGCCCGAATACGGCAAGCATCAATACGAAATCACCTGCCGTCCCGCCCTTGGCGTGGCGGCGGCGGATCGCGCGGTGAACGTGCGCGAGATCACCCGTGAAATCGCCCGGCAGATGGGCCTGGACTTGAGCTTCGCACCGAAGACCGCCGCCGACGCGGTGTGCAACGGCGTGCACTTGCACGTCAGCCTGCTGGACCTGGCCGGTCAGCCGATGCTTTACGACGCCGGCACCAGCAATGGTCTGTCGACCCTGGGTCAGCACTGGGCGGCGGGCGTGCTGCATTACTTGCCGGCGCTGTGCGCGTTCACTGCACCGACGCCGGTGTCGTATGAACGTCTGCAACCGCATCACTGGAGCGCGTCCTACGCCTGTCTGGGCCAGCAAAACCGCGAAGCGGCGCTGCGCATCTGCCCGACTGTCAGCCTGGGCGGCAAACCCGTGGCAGTGCAGTACAACCTGGAATTCCGCGCCTTGGATGCCACCGCCTCGCCGCATCTGGCGATGGCCGTGCTGTTGATTGCCGGGCGTCTGGGCATTGAGCAGCGTCTGGCGCTAAACGCCATCACTGATGAAATACCCGATTCACTCAATGACGAACAACGCAAGGCCCGAGGCATCGTCGCCCTGCCCGCCTCCCTGGCCCAGGCACTGGATTGCCTGCGTCGCAGTGAAGCGCTGGTCGAAGCGCTGCCTGGCGTGTTGCTCGAAACCTTTTTCGCCCTTAAAACCGAGGAACTGGCGCTGACGGAACAGCTCTCGCCCGCTGACCTGTGTGAGCACTATGCACGCCTGTACTGAATCCGCCGAGCTTGGGTTGTACACCCGACCGGTCTACAACCTGAGCCGTGAAGATTCGACGCACCCGCTGATTCTGGTGTGCGAACACGCCAGTCGCTACATCCCCGAAGCCCTGAACAATCTGGGCCTGGATGACACGGCGGCGCGCGAACACATTGCCTGGGACATCGGCGCCCTGGCGCTGGCCGAGCAATTGTCGGAGCAACTGGGCGCCACGCTGTTGAGCGCCAACTATTCGCGCCTGCTGATCGACCTCAACCGCCCTCGGCATGCGCTCGACAGCATTCCGGCGCAGAGCGAGATCTATCAGGTGCCGGGCAACCGTGAGCTTGACGAGGCCACCCGCGAATACCGTCGCCAGAGCCTGTTCAAGCCGTTTCATACGCGGCTGCAGCAATTGATCGATGCACGTCTGGCCGAAGGTCGGCCGGTGCGGGTGGTGGGGATTCACAGCTTCACCCCGGTGTACTACGGCCAGCCGCGGGAGCTGGAAGTCGGCGTGTTGTTCGGTCAGGCCAGGGCCTATGCCCAGCGGATGCTCGACGGTCTGGAGCGACATCCGTTGAAAGTCGCCGGCAACCAGCCCTACAGGATCGACCCGCTGGGCGACATGACCGTGCCGGTGCACGGCGATGCCCGGGGCCTGGAGTCGGTGTTGATCGAGGTGCGCAATGACCTGCTGCGCAGCCCGGAAGCGGTTTCTCGCTGGGCGGATTATCTGGCTCCATTGTTGTAAGGATTGTTGTAACCACCGCTGACGCTGTAAACGACGGACCGATATAACAACTAAAACGACCGATTGGCTGACAAGGAGTTGCGCTTCATGGAAATAGAAGAGTTTGGCTACAAACAGGAGTTGAAACGTAGCCTGACACTGACCGATCTGGTGGTGTACGGGATGATCTTCATGATCCCCATCGCCCCGTTCGGCGTGTATGGCTACGTCAATGCCGAGGCACCGGGGATGGTGCCTTTGGCATATATCATCGGCATGGTGGCGATGGTCTTCACCGCGCTGAGCTACGACAGCATGGCGCGAGCCTTTCCGATTGCCGGATCGGTCTATTCCTACGCACAGCGGGGCCTGAATCAACATGTCGGTTTCATCGCCGGCTGGCTGATGCTGCTCGATTACCTGCTGATTCCGCCGCTGCTGTACGTGTACGCGGCGATGGCGCTCAACCACTTGTATCCGGACATCCCGAAGGTCGGCTTCATTCTGGCATTCCTGGTCAGCGCGACTTTCGTCAACCTGCGCGGCATCACCTTTACCGCCCGCATGAACATCCTGTTCCTGCTGGCACAGCTGGTGGTACTGGGGATTTTCCTGTTCTACGCCTGGAATGCCCTGCACAACGGTGGCGGCAACGGCCAGTTGACCCTGGCGCCGCTGTATCACCCGGAAACCTTCAACTTCGCTCTGCTGATGCAAGCGGTTTCGATTGCGGTGCTGTCGTTCCTCGGCTTCGATGCGATCTCCACCCTTGCCGAAGAGATCAAGGGCGATCCGGGCCGCAGTGTCGGCAAAGCGGCGTTGATCACTCTGGTGGTGATGGGTGTGATTTTCGTCGCACAAACCTGGATCGCCACCGATCTGGCAGCCGGCATGGGCTTCAAATCCGCCGATACCGCGTTCTATGAAATCGCCGAAATCGCTGCCGGCAGCTGGCTGGCGACCCTGACCGGTGTCGCGACCGCTTTGGCCTGGGGCGTGGCGGTAGCGATCACCTCGCAAGCGGCAGTCTCGCGTCTGCTGTTCGGCATGGCCCGCGACGGCAAGCTGCCGAAAGTGCTGGCCAAGGTGCATCCGAAACACAACACACCGTACCTGAGCATCTATCTGGTAGCCGTGCTGTCGCTGGTGATCTGCTACCTGTTCATCAATTCGGTGGACACCCTGACCTCGCTGGTCAACTTCGGCGCCCTGAGCGGCTTCATGCTGCTGCACCTGACCGTGATCAATTACTACTGGCGCCGGCAGAAATCCGGCCAGGTGATCCGTCACCTGATCTGCCCGGTGATCGGCTTCATCATCGTCGCGGCCATCATGTACAACATGGGCGTCGATGCACAGAAACTCGGCCTGATCTGGATCGCACTGGGTCTGGTGTACCTGTTCTTCCTGAACAAGCTCGGCGCCAGTACCGCGCTGCCTGACCCGAGCAATGGCTGACAAGAAAAAGAGCGGCGTCTGACAACAAATCAGGCGACCGCCGCTTTAACGCGTGGAAACCGACAGTGATAGTCAGGTTCGGCGAATGGACCGAACCTTTTGATACAGGAGTGCATCCATGCTGGTCTTACGTCCAGTCGAGCCAAACGACCTGCCTCAATTGCAACAATTGGCGCGCGACAGCCTGGTGGGCGTCACGTCCCTGCCGGACGACAGCGAACGCCTGGGCGAAAAAATCGCCGCGTCCTGCGCCTCGTTCGACAGCGATGCCGTGGCCCAGGGCCCGGAGAATTACTTCTTCGTGCTGGAAGACATCGACAGCCGCCGACTGGTCGGCTGTTCGGAAATTCTCGCCACCGCAGGTTTCAACGAGCCGTTCTACAGCCTGCGCAACCGCCACTTCACCAGCGCTTCGCGGGAGCTGAACATCGAGCACGGCGTGCCGGCGCTGTCGCTGTGCCACGACCTGAGCGGACACACACTGCTGCGCGGTTTCCACATCGACGCGGCACTGGTGCGCACGCCGTTTTCCGAATTGCTGTCGCGGGCACGGCTGCTGTTCATCGCCGCTCACGCGTCACGTTTTGCCGAAGCAGTGATCACTGAAATCGTCGGCTACAGCGACGAGCAAGGCCATTCACCGTTCTGGGATGCGCTGGGCAAACATTTCTTTGACCTGCCCTACGTCGAGGCCGAGCGACTGTGCGGCTTGCAGAGCCGTACGTTTCTCGCCGAACTGATGCCGCAATATCCGATCTACGTGCCGATGCTGCCGCAGGCGGCGCAGGACTGCATCGGCCGTATCCACCCGGACGGCCAGGAAGCTTTCGACATCCTCGAGCGCGAGGGTTTTGAAACCAACAGCTACATCGATCTGTTCGATGCCGGCCCGACCTTATATGCACGCACCGCGAATATTCGTTCGATCGCCCTTAGCCAGACAGCCAAGGTTCAGGAGGAACCCCTGATCGATGCTCGCGGTCGCTATCTGGTGAGCAACGATGCTCTGCATGGTTTTCGGGCCGTGGTCGCCGAGCTGGATTTTCAGCCCGGTCAGCCCCTGGCGCTCAATCCGGCCCTGTGCGCGGCGCTCAACGTCCGCGCTGGCGGCACGATCCGGGTAATCGCCCTGTGAACCGCGCCCCTACCCAACGACAGTGCCCGAACTGGCGCGCAAAAGGAGTTGCAGCATGATTGTCCGTCCGGTCAAAGTCAGCGACCTGCCAGCGTTGATGACGCTGGTGCAACAGGCCGGGCCGGGGTTCACCACCCTGCCCGCCAATGAAGATCGCCTGGCCCACCGGGTACGCTGGGCGCAACGGGCGTTCGCTGAACAGGTCGAGCGGGCCGATGCCGATTATCTGTTCGTGCTTGAAGACGACGAGCAGCGAGTGGTCGGGGTCAGCGCCCTGGCCGGCGCCGTCGGCCTGCGCGAGCCCTGGTACAACTACCGGGTCGGGCTGACCGTCAGCTCGGCACCAGATCTTGGCATCCAGCGGCAGATCCCGACCCTGTTCCTCAACAATGAACTGACCGGCCAATCGGAACTGTGCTCGCTGTTCCTGCGCCACGATCAGCGCCACGGCAGCAATGGACGTCTGCTGTCGCTGGGGCGTTTGCTGTTTGTCGCTGAGTTCCCGCACCTGTTCGGCGAAAAGATGATTGCCGAACTGCGTGGCAGCGCCGACGAACAAGGCTGTTCGCCGTTCTGGGACAGTCTGGGCCGGCACTTCTTCCAGATGGATTTCAGTCACGCCGACCACTTGTCCGGGCTGGGCAACAAGGCGTTCATCGCCGAACTGATGCCGCGCCAGCCGCTGTACACCTGCCTGCTCACCGAACAGGCACAGGCCGTGATCGGCCAGGCCCACCCCAACACCGAGCCGGCACTGAAGATTCTCCAGGCCGAGGGTTTCGCCCATAAAGGCTACATCGACATTTTTGACGGCGGCCCGGTCATCGAGGCGCCGATCCGCAGCATCCGCACGGTGCGCGACAGCCTGGAACTGACCCTGAGCATTGGCACACCGGACGATCAGGCGCCGCTGTGGCTGATCCACAACCGACGCCTGGAAAACTGCCGCATTACCGTCGCAGCGGGACGCCGGATAGGCAGCAGTCTGGTGATCGACCGTCTCACTGCCAAACGCCTGCAATTGCAACCGGGTAATTCGGTGCGGGCGGTGCCGTTACCCAATCAACAGCAGCAGGCGGTGGCGGCCTGAGCGGTAACCGTTCCAACCAAGGGCTGCTCCACAATCGCACCAGCAGCCCCGCCCTCCCCCTTCCTCGTTAATCGCAGCGCAAAACCTTGAAGTACTCCCGAAACGGTCAAAGCCAATGGCTTGCACCGGGCGTAAAGCTGTGGGCGAACAGTCAAACAGCCCGAAAACAACCATCCCATTCGTTTCATCATCGACCATTTCAAATAAAAACATAAACAAACATATATAAACACAACTACTCACACCTCAAGGTTTGCGACTTTACATCCAACTGACTAAAGTCACCCCAACTCAACACCAAACTGAAACAGCATGATCACCAAACTATTAACCAACAGTCTCTCGCCATCAGAGCTACTGCAAGAAATCAGAACTTGCAACATGCGAGCGGAAGTCGAGAAACTTGTAAAAACAATCAATAACAAAAACAAAACACCAGAACACATTCTCTACAAGACACGCATTCTCAACATCACCAACTTACACAACAACAACCTGACGCTTTATTGCAACGACATTGGCAATATCAGCATCAAAATCCCCGGCAATAACGCAGCTTCGCCTTATATGTACTCGATTCCGGGCAAGACTTTTTTGTTTTCCATTGACGGTCATTCGTTCGACGTTCAGCACTACCAGATCGACGACAACGGCCTCAAGCATATTGGCAGCGTTACCATAAACGAGGGTAGCCCGTTGTACATCGACGGCACCAAAGAACTGTATGAATGCGCCCCAGACATTGCCTTCGGTGCGATGACCCTGGTGGACAGACGTGCAGACATCAGCGTCTACGATCGACAGACGCTGCAAAAAGTTGCCTGGTTGCCGAACGATCAAAGCGCAGCGCGCTTCCTGGTCGCTCTGGAATTGTTGGAAGTTGCCCAAGACCCGCAACGTCGAAAGGTTGCCGAAGAACTCGTCTATCACAGCCATGCGGCTGTGGCCTGGAATGCTTTCAATGTGATCGCGGAGCAAGACAGACAAGCCGCATTGGCTTATGCGCCAGTGATGAGGCTGTTGCGGAATGACAAGTTGAACAGCTTCCTCGATTACCAACAGGAGTGCGCACAATGAATATCGAGACGTTCATTCAGCGCATGAACACGTACGACACAGAGTGTGACCACAACAAAATAATCGAGGACCTGAAAAGTCTAGCTACGCATAGAACCTTATTAAGCGAATATTTATACCAAGGCATCCAGCAGAATGGCTTCAGCGTTAAACACATGCTTTATAACGCTTATGCCTTCGTGCTGCACTCAAACGAAAAATACACTGTTCGCCTGGGATTCTGGTCACCCGTCAACTCGAAAGAAGAAGGCGATACATTCATCTACGGTCTGAACCATACACACGACTTTGAGATGTATTGCGTCGGTTATGCCGGAGATGGCTACACGACAATCAAACGCGAAATTCTCGATCACACGCCTATCAGTTGCGGAGTACGACCACAACTTGGAGAGGAACACGAACTAAAACTGGCGCCCGGTGAAGTTCTTCATATGAAGCCACTTTATGAGATTCATCGCCAACTGCCGCCGCAACAGATGTCTGCCTCGCTGAGTCTGTTAATTCATGCTCCGCGGGCACAAGAAAGCGAAGAAGCCTGGTGCTTCGACGAAAACTACGTGCCGATCTACCCCGGCATTGCCATGCAGGAAATCGCTTTTTACGAGAAGACGATGTCCCTGTTCAACCACGGTTAGCCATATGCCGACCACACAAATAAAAAAGGAAAATCACATGAGCATGACTCAGTACAACTTCAACGACGTCCCGCTTCTGCGTGCAGACAGCAGCGTCATCAACACTAACCTGAAAACGGATGAGCCCTCGATTCTTTGCTCCCAATTGGTCATTCCGCGTTTCAACGTCGGTAACATCCACGAAATAAAAAAAATCTGGGGCGAGATCCAGAAGGCTTAATTTTTTGCCTTCGCCCAGGAGCGAATCAGGCCGCAGACGGTAAACGTCTGCGGCCTCTTTTGTTTGTCGCCCTGTAAAAATTCGTCATGATCCTTGACCCATTCGCGTGATAGCCTTTTCACCTTCGGCGTTGACACCTTTGCTCAAGCCTTTCCATTCCTTTGTATTGGTGGAACTCGTATGACCAGGCTTTCTCATCAAGATTTGCGCCGTAACTTCCGTCAGCTGCTGGCTTCCGACACCTGCTATCACACAGCCTCGGTGTTCGATCCGATGTCCGCCCGCATTGCCGCTGACCTGGGTTTTGAAGTTGGGATTCTCGGCGGCTCGGTCGCCTCGTTGCAGGTTCTGGGCGCTCCGGACTTTGCCCTGATCACCCTCAGCGAATTCGCTGAGCAGGCCACCCGCATCGGCCGTGTCGCCCAATTGCCGGTGATCGCCGACGCCGACCACGGCTACGGCAACGCCCTGAACGTAATGCGCACCATCGTCGAACTGGAACGCGCCGGTGTCGCCGCGCTGACCATCGAAGATACCCTGCTGCCGGCCCAGTTCGGCCGTAAATCCACCGACCTGATCACCGTCGCCGAAGGCGTCGGCAAGATCCGCGCAGCACTGGAAGCCCGGGTCGATTCGGAAATGGCGATCATCGCGCGGACCAACGCCGGTATCCTGCCGAACCAGGAAATCATCAGCCGCACCAAGCAATACCAGGCAGCAGGCGCCGACGGTATCTGCATGGTTGGCATCCAGGACTTCGATCAACTCGAGCAGATCGCCGAACACCTGACCGTCCCGCTGATGCTGGTGACCTACGGCAACCCGGCGCTGCGCGACGACAAACGCCTGGCCGAACTGGGCGTGCGCGTCACCATCGACGGCCACGGTGCTTACTTCGCGGCGATCAAGGCGACTTACGACAGCCTGCGCGAACAGCGCCAGATCTTCACCCAGGCCTCCGACCTGAGCGCCACCGAACTGACCCACACCTACACCCAGCCTGAGGAATACATCCTCTGGGCCAAGGAATACATGAGCGTCAAAGAGTAACCTCGCACCACGCTACAAAGAGGCAGAGCGGCCCGACGCCATCACGAGTTCACTCGCATGGCGCCCGCCGCGAAACCGCTGCCTGCCGTTACCGTTTCGCCAACTCCATAATCATCCGCGACAACAGATAAATCCGCGGCGCCACGCTCTCCACCTCCGCGTATTCCTCCGGCGTATGAATGTTGCCGCCGACAATCCCGAACCCGTCCAGCGTCGGCGTCCCTACCCCGGCCGACAGGCTCGCATCCGCCGCCCCGCCACTACCTTCTTCGGTCAACTTGCGGCCAATCTCACCGTAGATCCCTTGGGCCATCGCCATCAAGCGATCCGACTCAGCCGTCTGCGGCATCGGCGGCAAACCGCGTTGCAATGAAGTCTTCACCTCCGTGTCAGGAATCAACTTGTCCTGCGACACCCGCGCCAGATCCTTCTCGATCCGGTCAAATTCTTCCGGCACCGCCGCTCGCACGTCAGCCTTGGCCGTGGCCTGATCCGGGATCACGTTGGTGCGGTCGCCAGCCTTGAGCACGGTGAAGTTGATGGTGGTTTTCTTGGCCTCGTCGCCGAGTTTGCCCAGTTGCAGGATCTGATGCGCCGCCTCCATCGCCGCGTTGCGCCCCAGTTCCGGCGCGACGCCGGCGTGGGCAGCCTTGCCTTTGACCTCCACCAGCGCGGTGGCGCTGCCCTTGCGCCACACCACCAGACCATCGGCCGGACGACCCGGTTCGAGGTTGAGGGTGACGTCGTGGAGTTTGGCGGTTTTCTTGATCAGGTCGGTGGCGACGTCCGAGCCGGTTTCTTCGCTGGCATCGAGCAGAAAGGTGATTTGCGCGTAGTCCTTGAAGTCGAGGTTTTTGAGGATTTTCAGCGCATAGATGCCGGCGACGATTCCGCCCTTGTCGTCCATCACACCCGGCCCGTAGGCGCGGCCGTCCTTGATGTGGAACGGTCGCTCGGCGGCGGAGCCTTCCTTGAACACCGTGTCCATGTGCGCCATCAGCAGGATTTTCGCCTTGCCGGTGCCTTTGAGCGTGGCGAGCACATGGTTGGTTTTTTCCGGGATGTTCGGCACCAACTCGATAGTTGCGCCAAGCTTTTTCAGCTCATCGATGGCAATGTCGCTGACTTGCTTGAGCCCCGGTTCATAGCCGGAACCGGAATCGATATTGACCAGCCGTTCGAGCAATTTCAGGGCTTCGGGCTTGTATTGCTCGGCATCGGCCAGCACTTGTTTGTGCGGTTCGGCAAAGACACCGGAGGCTGCAAAAGTGAGGGACAGGCCGGCCAGCAGAGAACGACGGAATTTGAACGTCATGAATCAATCCTTGTTTCGTGTCGGGTACTGAACCGTACCTGACATCCGCCCAAGGCTCTATCCCCGATGCGACACCCGATCTGTTCAAACCGAATCAAATACCTCGCGTCGCGGGTTGTTATCGCTGCAGCAAATCACCCGGTTACGTCCGCCGGCCTTGGCTTCATACAGTGCCTGATCGGCGTCATCGAGCCAGCGCGTCGCGTCGCCGTGAGCCGGGTCGAGCGCCGCCAGACCAATGCTCAGGCTGACTTTCAGCGCCGGATTCTGGTCATACACCAGAAAGGAAAAACGCTCACGCAATGCTTCCATCGCCTGCGCTGCATTGAACAGCGGCAAGTCCGGCAGGATCACGCAGAACTCGTCACCGCCGTAGCGCCCCGCCACATCGGCCATGCGCAGGTTCTGCTTGAGCATCTTGCTCAGTTGACGCAGAACGATATCGCCGGCCACGTGGCCGTAGGTGTCGTTGATCGCCTTGAAGTGGTCGATGTCGATCAGCGCAATCGCCGCACCGGTCTGCTGGCGCTTGCAGCGTTCGAACTGGATTTCCAGTTGATCCTTCCAGGCGCCGTGATTGAGCAGACCGGTGAGGCTATCGGTGCGGCTCAGGGCCAGAAGTTCACGTTTATGCAAGCCAAGGGTGTAGGCCTGGCGAAAGCAGATCCAGCCCAGCGCCAGCGGATACAGCGTCAACAACGGCAGACAGGCATAAAGCTGTGCCGGCGTGGTCATCGGGACGAACGCCGGGGCAAATACCACCAGCCCAACGCCGACACCAAGCAACTGCGCCGCCGCCCCGGCCAGCAGAAAACGCAAGCCGCCGATGGCAACGTTGTTCATCGCCATCATCGAAATGGTCGTGGCACTGGGCAAGGGATTGAAGTGCATGGACGCCACCCAGAAGCCACCGAGAAAAGCATCGATCAACAGATTGCGGTGTTCGGCGTGGTAAGGAACCTTCGCCCGACGAGCCCATTGATAAGCAAGGTGTGGCCAGACCAGGCCGTTGAACAGCATCAGCGCCCAGACCCAGGCGGGTGGATCGAGCGGGTACATCGCGACGCTCACGCACAAAAGCCCCAGGACCAGCCCGAGGATTCGCGATGCATAGAGCCTCCTGGCCAGTGAAAGTCCCTTTCCTCCCGTTCTTCCCATAAGGGCCTCGACCACTCGACGGCACTGCGCAGACCGCAGACCGGATGTGCTGGGAGTCTATCAGGGCAACGTTAAATAGCCATCACCGGCCAGCGGGCCGAATACCCCGTCATCAGCACCACACGGCAGGCAAATGATTGGCTATACATGAAAGGATGAAAATGGAAAAAAGACTCTAAGAAGGAGGCCCATGCAGACCTACCAAGTGTTGATTATCGGCAGCGGTTTTGGCGGCCAATGCGCGGCGGTCAATCTGCTCAAGGCGGGTATCGACGACTTTCGCTTGCTGGAACGCCGGGACTTTTTCGGTGGCACCTGGTGCCAGAACACCTACCCCGGCGCAGCGGTGGATGTGCCGTCGCCGCTGTATTCCTTGTCATTTGCGCCTTATCGCTGGACGCAGATGTTCGCCGAACAGGCCGAACTGCACCGCTACACCGACCATGTAATCGAACGCTTCGGCCTGCGCGACCGGGTGGAACTGGAGGCCAACGTCGAGCGCGTCGAATGGGACGACACCGAAAAGCGCTGGGCCGTACACACTGGCACCAAAGGCATTTTTTATGCGCAGTTCCTGATCAATGCCACCGGGCCGTTGAGCCAACCGGTTGTCCCACACTTCCCCGGTCAGGATCGCTTTCAGGGCAAGACCTTTCATACAAACAATTGGGATCACAGCTACGACTATCACGGTAAACGAGTAGCGATTGTCGGCAGCGGCGCCAGTGCGGCTCAGGTGATTCCGGCGATTGCGCCGAAGGTCGCCCGATTGCACGTGTTTCAGCGCACCGCGCACTGGGTGCTGCCCCGGGCCGACCGTACGTTCGGTCGGTTCCAGCGCTGGCTGCTGGGTCTGAAACCCGCCTACAAACTGCTGCGCTGGATGATCTACTGGCAATTCGAAACCCGGGTCATCGCCTTCAAATACTCGAAACCGGCGATTCACATGGTGCAGCGCCAAGCCCTGAAGTTTCTCAAACGCCAAGTGACTGACCCCGAGTTGCGGAAAAAACTGACACCGGACTTCACCATCGGCTGCAAACGGGTGCTGCTCTCCAGCACCTATTACCCGGCGCTGACCCGGCCCAACGTCACATTGCACAGCCGCGAGCAAGGCATCGCCAGCCTCGACGAAACCGGCATCATCACCACGGACGGCCAGCACATCGACGTCGATCTGATCGTCTGGTCGACCGGTTACGACGCCACCGACGGCGTGATTTCCTACCCGGTCAGCGGAAAAAACGCCGTGCAACTGCGCGACGTGTGGGCGCAATACCCGCGCGCCTACCTCGGCACCAGCCTGCCGGACTTTCCCAACCTGTTTATCGTCACCGGGCCGAACACCGGCATCGGGCATACTTCGGCGCTGTTCATCATCGAATCGCAGATGAACTACATCCTCGACTGTATCCGCACGGTGCAGGCCAAAGGTCTGCGCAGCATCGAAGTTCGCCCCGAAGCAGAACGTACCTACACTCAGATGATTCACCGGGAAATGGAGCGCACGGTCTGGAAAACCGGCGGCTGCCACAGTTGGTATCAAAGCAGGAGCGGTCATGTGATCGCGATGTTTCCCGGCTTCAGTTTCAGCTATCACCGGTTGACCCGGGCGCTGAAACCGGCCGACCACATTCTGTCTTGAACAAGGAAGACCCACGATGCTTTTGTTGTTTGTCGCCCTCGCGGTTTTCGTGGCCTGGAGCTGGTTGAGTTACCCGGCGGTCGGCCACTGGCTCTACGATCTGAGCGCGGCCCTGGAGGCCAGGCTGTACCGGTTACACAAGATCGAAGTGCCGATTGCCGAAATGACCGTGTCGACCTGGCAAGGCGGGCCTTATGAAGCGTCGAGCAGCATCTTGATGCTGCACGGCTACAGCGCCGAAAAGAACCTGTGGCTGCGCTTTGCCCGGCATTTTGTCGGGCAGTATCGGGTGATCATCCCGGACCTGGCCGGCCACGGTGAAACCGGCTTCAAGGCCGGCGGTGGCTACGACATCCCGGTGCAGGCCAAGCGCATGATCCAGTTGCTCGACGTCTGCGGCGTCGAGAAAGTCCACGTGATCGGCAACTCCATGGGCGGCTACATCGCCGCGTGGCTGGCGGCGACCTACCCGGATCGCATCGCTTCGGTAGCGCTGATCGACCCGGCGGGCGTCACTGCGCCCGAGCCCAGCGACATGGAGCGCCACCTGGCCCGTGGGCACAATCCGTTCCTGATCAATTCCCGGGAAGAATTCCGACGTTTCTATGCCATGACCATGGCCTCGCCACCGTGGGTGCCCGGCCTGGTGCTGGACGCCATCGCCCAGCGTTACGAACAATGCCGCGACGAACTGGAAGAGATCTTCCGCGATTTTCGCGCCAGCCCGCCGATGGAGCCGAAACTGCCGGACATCAAATGCCCGGCACTGTTGCTCTGGGGCCGCAAGGACCGGTTGATCGACGTCAGCAGCGTGCCGGTGTGGAGCAAAGGCATCAGCAATTTGCGGGTCGATGTCTGGGATGGCGTCGGCCATATGCCGATGGTCGAGCAACCGTCGAACACGGCACGTCTGTATCGGGAGTTTCTGGGGGAGCATTCGCGCCAGGACAGGTAAACGGTCAGTCGTTGGCAGAATGAAGTCCGTAGGATTCTTCGTTTGCCCGCGTCGGCGAAGGCTGCGATCTTTTCCAACACCTTTTACGTGACCGTGCCAGGAATTTTTTTCATGACCGTGCAGCCTTTCGTCAGCCCCGACCTGATCCGCCAACGCTTTTCCAAAGCGATGTCCGACATGTACCGCGAAGAAGTGCCGCTGTACGGCGCGTTGATGGAACTGGTGGAAGAGACCAACCGCGACGTGCTGGCACGCGAGCCGCAAATCGCCAGTCAACTGCACAGCACTGGCGAAATCGAACGGCTGGACATGGAGCGCCACGGCGCCATCCGCGTCGGCACCGCCACCGAACTGGCCACCCTCTCCCGCCTGTTTGCGGTGATGGGCATGCAACCGGTGGGCTATTACGACCTGACCCCTGCCGGGGTGCCGGTGCACTCCACGGCGTTCCGGGCGGTGCATGAAGATGCGCTGCAGGTCAGTCCGTTCCGGGTGTTCACTTCGTTGCTGCGACTGGTATTGATTGAAGACCCCGAGCTGCGGGCCTTCGCGCAATCGGTGCTGGATAAGCGTTCGATCTTTACGCCATCGGCGCTAAGGTTGATCGAACAGGCCGAATCGGCTGGCGGTCTGAATGAATCCGAGGCCGGGGAATTTGTCCTGCAAGCGCTGGAGACTTTTCGCTGGCACCACAGCGCCACCGTCACTGCCGCGCAATACCAGACGCTCAGCGCCCAGCATCGCTTGATCGCCGATGTCGTGGCCTTCAAGGGCCCGCACATCAACCACCTGACCCCGCGCACACTGGACATCGACGTTGTCCAGGCACAGATGCCGCTGCACGGCATCACGCCCAAAGCGGTGATCGAAGGCCCGCCGCGCCGGCAGCATCCGATCCTGTTGCGTCAGACCAGTTTCAAGGCGCTGGACGAGCCGATCGCCTTCACCGACCAGACACAAACCCGCGGCAGCCACAGCGCCCGCTTCGGCGAAATCGAACAACGTGGCGCAGCGCTGACCCCCAAGGGCCGTGCGTTGTACGACCGCCTGCTGAACGCGGCGCGCGATGAACTGGGCGATTTCCCCAACGAAGCCAACGCCTCACGCTACAACGCCCTTATGACCCAGCATTTCAGCGAATTCCCTGACAGCCTCGAGGGCATGCGCGAGCAGGAACTGGCGTACTTCCGTTATTTCCTGACAGGCAAAGTAGGTCGTCCCGCAGATGTAACGCTGCAAGGATTATTACGCGACGGCTATGTGAAAGCCGAACCGCTGGTGTACGAAGATTTCCTGCCAGTCAGTGCGGCAGGGATTTTTCAGTCGAACCTGGGGGACGCGGCGCAGGCGCACTATGGCGAACATTCCAATCGACAGGCGTTCGAGTTGGCCTTGGGGCGTTCGACCATTGATGAGTTGGGCCTGTATGCCGAAACCCAGCAACGTTCGATCGAGGAATGCCTCACTGCAATTGCCCGCTCCGCGTGAACAGCGGCGATTGGCCATACTGCGCAAGAAGTTGCGCACTTGTTTCGTAAAAATGCTCACCAATTCCGCTGGAGGCCATGTGTTTCAAGGCTTCCAGCCAAGTGCGCAAGAAGTTGCGCAGTACTGCGCAACTTCTTGCGCACTTCGAGCTACCTGGCTGATCAAAAAACGCTCAAAGCCTCGATCCAGAGCGGTCAAGTCCCCGGCTCCCGGGGGCGCACCAAAAGCTGGCACGCTCCTTGATAACAGTCAGGCACCCACCGGGCGATTTCGCCTCCCGGGCACCCTAACTTTATCCGCAAGGAGCACCTCCCATG
>NZ_NEII01000015.1:0-157276 GCF_002112685.1 Pseudomonas sp. R15(2017) | reverse complement strand
CATGGGAGGTGCTCCTTGCGGATAAAGTTAGGGTGCCCGGGAGGCGAAATCGCCCGGTGGGTGCCTGACTGTTATCAAGGAGCGTGCCAGCTTTTGGTGTGCCCCCGGGAGCCGGGGACTTGACCGCTCTGGCTCGCGGGTTTGAGCGTTTTTTGAACAGCGATGAAAGCAAAAGTGCGCAACTTCTTGCGCAGTACTGCGCAAGAAGTTGCGCACTCGGCTACAGGCGACGGTAACCGGGGGCTGTAGCGAAATAAGGCGGCGATTTCGCGAATCAAGTGCGCAAGAAGTTGCGCACCATGGCACATGGCTACTGCCTCTTCGGATCATCTAAAACCGAAATGACCAATCCATCGCCCCTTTTTGCCATTGCGCCACTGGCACGCCACCCTCCGATTCCTCGAAAGTCCCTGTCCAGAGCCCGTCGTGTTTTATGACCGGAAGGCTAGAGCGCGGCAAACCGTCTTATAAATGAAACACCGCCCTCAGCTATACTCCCCCGCATTTCGACCCGCCCCGAGGACTGACTGTGAAGAACTGGACGTTGCGCCAACGCATTTTGGCGAGCTTTGCGGTGATTATCGCCATCATGCTGCTGATGGTGGTCGTCTCGTATTCGCGGCTGCTGAAGATCGAGGCCAGTGAAAACAGCGTCCGTGACGACGCGATTCCCGGCGTCTATTACAGCTCGATGATTCGTGGCGCGTGGGTCGACAGCTACCTGCAGACCCAGGAACTGCTGGGGCTCAAGGAAGGGCAGGGCATCAGCAGCGAAGATGCGGCCGATTACAAGGCTTTCGAATCCCGGCTTCAGGAACAGATGGCCAATTACCGTGGCACGGTGGTCACGGACGAGGACAAGCTCGAATTCGCGGCGTTCGAGAAATATCACGACGCCTACCTGAAAATTCAGGATGCGGTGCTCGACCTGCACAAGCGCAATCTCGAAGCTGACGCCGTCAAGCTGTTCCACGAGCAACTGACTCCGACCTGGTACTCGGGCCGGATGAAGCTCAACGACATCATCAGCGAAAACAAGAGAGTCGCCGACCAGGCCATGGCCAACATCGACGAGGCCGTGGCGGCAGCCAAAGTCAGCATGTTTGTCTCGCTGGTGGTGGCGGTGCTGGCCGCCGGTTTCTGTGGTCTGTTGCTGATGCGCGCGATCATGGCGCCGATGAACCGCATCGTGCAGATCCTCGACATCATGCGCACCGGCGATCTGAGCAGCCGCTTGAATCTCGAGCGCAAGGACGAGTTCGGCGCGGTGGAAACCGGCTTCAACGACATGATGACCGAGCTCACCTCGCTGGTGTCCCAGGCCCAGCGCTCGTCAGTGCAGGTCACCACCTCGGTGACCGAGATCGCTGCGACCTCCAAGCAACAGCAAGCCACCGCCACCGAAACCGCTGCGACCACCACTGAAATCGGCGCGACGTCCCGCGAAATTGCGGCGACCTCCCGCGACCTCGTACGCACGATGACCGAAGTCTCCACCGCCGCCGATCAGGCCTCGGTGCTGGCCGGTTCCGGGCAGCAGGGCCTGGCGCGCATGGAAGACACCATGCACTCGGTGATGGGCGCGGCGGATCTGGTGAACGCCAAACTGGCGATCCTCAACGAGAAGGCCGGCAACATCAATCAGGTGGTGGTGACCATCGTCAAGGTCGCCGACCAGACCAACCTGCTGTCCCTGAACGCCGCGATTGAAGCGGAGAAGGCTGGTGAATACGGCCGTGGTTTCGCCGTGGTCGCCACCGAAGTGCGGCGTCTGGCGGATCAGACCGCTGTTGCCACGTATGACATCGAACAGATGGTCCGCGAGATCCAGTCGGCGGTGTCCGCCGGGGTGATGGGCATGGACAAGTTCTCCGAGGAAGTACGGCGCGGCATGGCTGAAGTGCAGCAGGTCGGCGAGCAGCTGTCGCAGATCATCCATCAGGTGCAGGCGCTGGCGCCGCGGGTGTTGATGGTCAACGAAGGCATGCAGGCCCAGGCGACCGGTGCCGAGCAGATCAACCACGCGCTGGTGCAGCTGGGTGATGCCAGCAGCCAGACGGTCGAGTCGTTGCGTCAGGCCAGTTTCGCCATCGACGAACTGAGCCAGGTGGCCGTGGGCCTGCGCAGCGGCGTTTCGCGATTCAAAGTCTGATGAGCGAAATCACCGCCAAACGCAGCGCTGCACCGGTGGCGAAGCAGGCGTTGTTTCTGCTGTTTCGCATCGGCAGCGAACGCTACGCCCTGCGCGCCACGGAAGTGGCCGAAGTGCTGCCGCGCCTGCCGTTGAAGCCGATTGCCCGGGCGCCGCACTGGGTGGCGGGGGTGTTCGCCTATCGCGGCACGGTGGTGCCGGTGATCGACCTAAGTGCCCTGACCTTCGGCCATCCTGCGCAAGCGCGCACCAGCACGCGACTGGTGCTGGTGCATTACCGCGCGGAAGACTCGCAACCCGCGCAGTGGTTGGGACTGATCCTCGAACAGGCCACCGACACCCTGCGCTGCAACCCGGATGAGTTTCAGCCGTACGGCCTCGACAATCGTCAGGCACCGTACCTGGGCCCGGTACGCGAAGACGCGCAGGGGCTGGTGCAGTGGGTACGGGTCAACGGATTGCTGGACGAGTCGGTGCGTACGTTGTTGTTCCCGTCGCCGCCGCTGGATCCGGCGCGGCTTGAGGAGCAGCCATGAGCAGCGACCAGCGCTTCTTCGACTTTCTCAAGGAACGCATCGGCCTCGACGTCGCTTCGGTCGGGCCGGCGATCATCGAGCGAGCCGTGCGCCAGCGCATCACCCTGTCGCAAACGGTGAATGCCGATGAGTACTGGCAGACCCTGCAAGGCTCGCGGGATGAACAGCAGGCGCTGATCGAAGCGGTGATCGTCCCCGAGACCTGGTTTTTCCGTTACCCGGAATCCTTCGCCACCCTGGGCAAACTGGCGCGCAAACGCCTGGGCGAATTGAACAACATGCGCGCGCTGCGCATCCTCAGCCTGCCGTGCTCCACGGGTGAAGAACCCTATTCGATTGCCATGGCCTTGCTCGATGCCGGTCTCAAGCCCCATCAGTTCAAGGTCGATGGCATGGACGTCAGCCCCTTGTCCGTGGACAAGGCGCGGCGGGCGCTGTACGGCAAGAACTCGTTTCGCGGCCAGGAGCTGGATTTTCGCGAGCGGCATTTTTCTGCCGAGAACGAAGGTTACCGGGTGAGTGAAAGCGTCCGCGAGCAGGTGCGCCTGCATGTTGGCAACGTGCTCGATCCGTCATTGCTGGCCAACGAGCCGCCGTTCGATTTCGTGTTCTGCCGCAACCTGCTGATCTATTTCGATCAGCCGACCCAGCAGCAGGTATTCGCCGTGCTCAAGCGCCTGACCCATGTCGATGGCGTGCTGTTTATCGGCCCGGCCGAGGGCAGCCTGCTCGGGCGGCTCGGCATGCGTTCGATCGGGATTCCACAGTCCTTCGCTTTCAGCCGTCACAGCGATCCACAACCCGAACCGTTGCCGGCGCCGACCGCGATTCCGGTGCCGTTACCTGTGCGCCAACCAGTGCGCAGCACGCCACCGCCGCCGGTGCGCAACCGTCCGTTTGCTGGCGTGACGCCTTTGCCCGCGACGGCTAAAACCACCAATCCCGACGCCGCGACCTTGCTGGCCAACATCGCCGCCCTGGCCAACGAAGGCAGAAGTGCCGAGGCCCGGGCCGCGTGCGAACAGTATTTGCGCAGCCATGAGCCGGTGGCCCAGGTGTTCTACTGGCTCGGCCTGTTGAGCGATGTCGCCGGCAGCGCCCTCGAAGCCCAGAGCTTTTACCGCAAAGCGCTGTACCTCGAACCGCAACACCCCGAAGCCTTGATGCACCTGGCTGCGTTGCTGCAGGCCCAGGGCGACACGGCCGGCGCCAGACGATTGCAGGAGCGCGCCGCCCGCAGCGGCCGCACCGCCGACAGTGAGCGTAAACGATGATCCCGTCCGACACCTTGAACGTCACCCACGAAGACGCCCGGGCCATCGACGATTGCTGGAACCGCATCGGCATCCATGGCGACAAGTCCTGTCCGCTGCTGGATGAGCACATCCATTGCCGCAACTGCTCGGTGTATTCCGCCGCCGCCACGCGCCTGCTCGACCGCTATGCGTTGCAGCAGGACGAGCGCGATCCGGTGGCGATCCAGGTCGAGACCGAGCTGAAGACCCGTTCGCTGCTGATGTTCCGCCTCGGCGAAGAATGGCTCGGTCTGGCCACCCGCAGTCTGGTGGAGGTCGCGCCGTTGCAGGCGATTCACTCGCTGCCGCACCAGCGCTCCCGGGCCTTGCTCGGCGTGGCGAACGTGCGCGGTGCGCTGGTGGCGTGCCTGTCACTGGTTGAACTGCTCGATCTCGACAGCAGCGCAGCCCCGGCGACCGGCGCGCGGATCATGCCGCGCATGCTGATCATCGCGGCCCAGGGTGGGCCAGTGGTGGTGCCGGTGGACGAAGTCGACGGGATTCACGCCATCGACGAGCGAATTCTCGATGCCGCATCGCGTTCCGGCGCACAGGCCAGCGCCAAATACACCCGAGGCGTGTTGCCTTTCAAAGGTCGCAGCCTGCGTTGGCTGGATGAAGAACAGCTGTTGTCCGCCGTGTCCCGGAGCCTCACATGACCCCCGAGCAAATGCGCGACGCCTCCTTGCTCGAGCTGTTCAGCCTCGAAGCCGAAGCCCAGACCCAGGTGCTCAGCGCCGGGCTGCTGGCGCTGGAGCGCAACCCGACCCAGGCCGATCAGCTCGAATCGTGCATGCGTGCGGCGCACTCGCTGAAAGGCGCGGCGCGGATCGTCGGCATCGACAGCGGCGTCAGCGTCGCCCACGTGATGGAAGATTGTCTGGTCAGTGCGCAGGAAGGCCGGTTGTTCCTGCGCCCGGAACATATCGATGCGTTGTTGCAGGGCACCGACTTGCTGATGCGCATCGCCACCCCGGCCAGTGGCCCGCAACCGGCGGACATCGAGGCTTACGTGGCGTTGATGGGCTGTTTGCTCGACCCGGCGGCACCGGCCGTGGTGCCCGCCGCTCCGAGTGCGCCACCGATGGCCGAGTTGCAGCTTCAGCCACCGACAGTGGTTGAATCGACCCCGGTTGAAATTCCCGTTGAGGTTGCCGAGCCGGAACCCGCGCCGCGCAAGAGCAAGCGCACCACCGAAGGTGGCGAGCGGGTGCTGCGGGTCACCGCCGAACGCCTGAACAGCCTGCTCGATCTGTCGAGCAAATCCTTGGTGGAAACCCAGCGCCTCAAACCGCACCTGGCCACCATGCAGCGCCTCAAGCGCATGCAGAACAACGGCCTGCGGGCGCTGGAAAGTCTCAACGTTCATCTCAAGGAACACGCCCTGAGCCTTGAAGCTCAAGAGGCGCTGGAAGACGCGCGCCGTTTGCTCGCCGAATCCCAGCAATTGCTGGCAGAGAAAAACGCCGAGCTCGACGAGTTTGCCTGGCAAGCAAGTCAGCGCGCACAAGTGCTCTACGACACCGCGCTGGCCTGCCGCATGCGGCCGTTCGCCGATGTGCTGTCCGGGCAGGTGCGGATGGTGCGCGACCTCGGTCGCAGCCTCGGTAAACAGGTGCGGTTGGAGATTGAAGGCGAGAAGACTCAGGTCGATCGCGATGTACTCGAAAAACTCGAAGCACCTCTGACGCACCTGCTGCGCAATGCAGTCGATCACGGCATCGAAACTCCGGAAGAGCGCCTGCTCAAAGGCAAGTCCGAAGAGGGCCTGATCCGTCTGCGCGCCTCGCATCAGGCCGGTCTGCTGGTGTTGGAACTGAGCGACGACGGCAATGGTGTGGATCTGGAAAAGGTCCGCCGCAGCATCGTCGAACGTCAGTTGTCCCCCGCGGAAACCGCCGCCCAGTTGAGTGAAGAGGAACTGCTGACCTTCCTGTTTCTGCCGGGTTTCAGCCTGCGCGACAAGGTCACCGAAGTGTCGGGTCGTGGCGTCGGTCTCGATGCTGTTCAGCACATGGTCCGCCAGTTGCGCGGTGCGGTGGTGCTGGAGCAGACGGCGGGCGAGGGCAGTCGTTTCTATCTCGAAGTGCCGCTGACCCTGTCGGTGGTGCGCAGCCTGGTGGTGGAAGTCGGCGACGAGGCCTACGCCTTCCCGCTGGCGCACATCGAGCGCATGTGCGATCTGGCGCCGGAGGACATCGTGCAGGTCGAAGGGCGCCAGCATTTCTGGCACGAAGGCCGGCATGTCGGGCTCGTCGCGGCCAGTCAGTTATTGCAACGTCCGGCCAGCCAGAACAGCGGCGATACCCTGAAAGTCGTGGTGATCCGCGAGCGCGATGCGATCTACGGCGTGGCGGTCGAGCGTTTCATCGGCGAGCGCACGCTGGTGGTGCTGCCGCTGGATGAGCGGCTGGGCAAGGTGCAGGACATTTCCGCCGGGGCCTTGCTCGACGATGGCTCGGTGGTGCTGATCGTCGATGTTGAAGACATGCTGCGTTCGGTGGACAAACTGCTCAATACCGGTCGTCTGGAGCGTATTGCCCGTCACGGTAATCAGGCCGCGGAAGCCGCGCGCAAACGGATTCTGGTGGTCGACGACTCGCTGACCGTGCGCGAACTGCAACGCAAGCTGCTGCTCAATCGCGGCTACGACGTGGCCGTTGCGGTGGACGGCATGGACGGCTGGAACGCCCTGCGCTCCGAGGACTTCGATCTGCTGATCACCGACATTGACATGCCGCGCATGGACGGCATCGAACTGGTCTCGCTGCTGCGCCGCGACAACCGTCTGCAATCGCTGCCGGTGATGGTGGTGTCTTACAAGGATCGCGAGGAAGACCGTCGCCGTGGACTGGACGCCGGCGCCGACTATTATCTGGCCAAGGCCAGTTTTCATGACGACGCCCTGCTCGACGCGGTGGTTGAGCTCATCGGAGGAGCGCGGGCATGAAGATCGCAATCGTCAACGACATGCCCCTGGCGGTGGAGGCCCTGCGCCGGGCGCTGGCCTTCGAGCCTGCGCATCAGGTGATGTGGGTCGCCAGCAACGGCGCCGAAGCGGTGCGCCTGTGCGCCGAAAACACCCCTGACCTGATCCTGATGGATCTGATCATGCCGGTGATGGATGGCGTCGAGGCCACCCGCCGGATCATGGCCGAGAGCCCGTGCGCGATCGTCATCGTCACCGTGGACCGCCAGCAGAATGTGCACCGGGTTTTCGAAGCCATGGGCCACGGCGCGCTGGACGTGGTCGACACCCCGGCCATCGGCGGCGGCAATCCTCAGGAAGCGGCGGCGCCGCTGCTGCGTAAAATCCTTAATATCGGCTGGCTGATCGGCGAGAAAACCGCCCGCTCGCGCCCCGTACCTGCGGCACCGCGCAGTACCGCCTCGCGCCAGCGGCTGGTGGCGATCGGCTCTTCGGCCGGTGGTCCGGCGGCGCTGGAAGTCTTGCTCAAGGGCCTGCCGCGCCACTTTTCGGCGGCCATCGTGCTGGTGCAGCATGTTGATCAGGTGTTCGCCGCTGGCATGGCCGAATGGCTGGCCAGCGCCAGCGGTCTGGATGTGCGTCTGGCCCGCGAAGGCGAACCGCCGCAGGCCGGCGCGGTGTTGCTGGCCGGCACCAACCACCATATTCGCTTGCTCAAGAACGGCACGCTGGCCTACACCGCCGAGCCGGTCAACGAGATCTACCGCCCTTCGATCGACGTATTTTTCGAAAGCGTCGCCAGTTACTGGAACGGTGACGCAGTAGGGGTTTTATTGACAGGGATGGGACGCGACGGGGCTCAAGGGCTTAAGCTCATGCGTCAACAGGGCTATCTGACCATCGCGCAGGATCAGCAAAGCAGTGCGGTGTACGGCATGCCCAAGGCTGCCGCAGCCATCGACGCAGCCGTAGAAATCCGTCCACTGGAAAAGATAGCGCCACGATTGCTGGAGATTTTCCCTAAATGAACACATCCATCCGCAATCCTGGCCCCCGCAGCACTCAGGTGACCGCCCATGAATGACTTACAGATCGATGACATCAAAACCGACGAGAACGCCGCCATGGTGTTGTTGGTGGACGATCAGGCGATGATCGGCGAAGCCGTGCGCCGTGGGCTGTCGAATGAAGAGAACATCGACTTCCACTTCTGCTCCGACCCGCATCTTGCCGTGGCCCATGCGGTGCGGATCAAGCCGACCGTGATCCTGCAGGATCTGGTGATGCCCGGCCTCGACGGCCTGAGCCTGGTGCGCGAATACCGCAATCACCCGGCGACCAAGGACATTCCGATCATCGTCCTGTCGACCAAGGAAGACCCGTTGATCAAGAGCGCGGCGTTCTCCGCCGGGGCCAACGATTACCTGGTGAAACTGCCGGACAACATCGAGCTGGTGGCGCGTATTCGCTATCACTCGCGCTCCTACATGACGTTGCTGCAGCGGGATGCGGCCTACCGCGCGCTGCGGGTCAGCCAGCAGCAATTGCTCGACACCAACCTCGTCCTGCAACGGCTGATGAACTCCGACGGCCTGACCGGGCTGTCCAACCGCCGGCACTTCGACGAATACCTGGAACTGGAATGGCGTCGTTCGTTGCGCGACCAGAGCCAGTTGTCGTTGCTGATGATCGACGTCGATTACTTCAAGTCCTACAACGACACCTTCGGTCACGTCGAAGGTGACGAAGCCTTGCGCAAGGTCGCCACGGCAATCCGCGAGGCCAGCGCCCGGCCGTCCGATCTGCCGGCGCGTTATGGCGGCGAAGAGTTTGCGCTGGTGCTGCCCAACACCTCGCCGGGCGGAGCACGGCTGGTGGCGGAAAAGCTGCGCCAGACGGTCGCGGCGCTGAAGATTCCGCACAATGCCCCGGCCGAAGGATCGAGCCTGACCATCAGCATCGGTCTGGCGACCATGGTGCCGGAGTCGGGCAGCGACTGCCGGTTGCTGATCTCGGCGGCGGATCGCGGCCTGTACCTGGCCAAGAACAACGGGCGCAATCAGGTCGGCATCGAATAGGTACGCGATACCCTTGTGGGAGCGGGCTTGCTCGCGAATGCGGTGGGTCATTCAGCAATGATGTCGACTGATACTCCGCCTTCGCGGGCAAGCCCGCTCCCACAGGGATCTGTGTCAGGCCATGTCAAGTGAATCGCCTCAAGAGCCGCCAGACGGGCTGCCGTGACAGCGTGATTACGTTATACTCGCCGGCTTTCAAAAGTTCGCCAACGAGTGCTGCCCGTCATGGAAATCAACCCGATCCTGAACACCATCAAGGACCTGTCCGAGCGCTCCGAAACTATTCGGGGGTATCTTTGACTACGATCAAAAGCATGAGCGTCTGATCGAAGTCAATCGCGAGCTTGAAGATCCTGCAGTCTGGAACAAACCTGAATACGCTCAGGAACTGGGCCGCGAGCGCGCTGTGCTGGCGCAGATCGTCGACACCCTCGACGAACTGAACGGTGGCCTGGCCGATTGCCGCGAGCTGCTGGACATGGCCGTTGAAGAGAACGACGAGGGCGCGGTCAACGACGTCGTCGAAGTCCTTCAAGGTCTCGAAGAGTCCCTGTCCAAGCTCGAATTCCGCCGTATGTTCAGCCACGAGATGGATCCGAACAACGCCTACCTGGACATCCAGGCCGGTTCCGGCGGCACCGAAGCCCAGGACTGGGCCAACATCCTGCTGCGCATGTACCTGCGCTGGGCCGACAAACGCGGTTTCGACGCGACCATCATGGAGCTGTCGGCCGGTGAAGTCGCCGGGATCAAGGGTGCGACCGTGCACATCAAGGGTGAATACGCCTTTGGCTGGCTGCGTACCGAGATCGGCGTGCACCGTCTGGTGCGCAAGAGCCCGTTCGACTCCGGCAACCGTCGCCACACCTCGTTCTCCGCGGTTTTCGTTTCGCCAGAGATCGATGACAAGGTGGAAATCGAAATCAACCCGGCAGACCTGCGGATCGACACCTATCGTTCCTCCGGTGCCGGTGGTCAGCACGTAAACACCACCGACTCGGCCGTACGTATCACCCACGTACCGACCAACACCGTGGTGAGCTGCCAGAACGAACGTTCCCAGCACGCCAACAAGGACACCGCCATGAAAATGTTGCGGGCCAAGTTGTACGAGCAGGAAATGCAGAAGCGCAACGCCGCGTCCCAGGCCCTGGAAGACACCAAGTCGGACATCGGCTGGGGTCACCAGATCCGTTCGTACGTGCTCGATGCGTCGCGGATCAAGGATTTGCGCACCAACATCGAACGCAGTGACTGCGACAAGGTGCTCGACGGCGACATCGACGAATACCTGGAAGCCAGCCTGAAATCGGGGCTGTAAGCTTTCAACCGACCTCAAGTCCCCCGTCGCCGGCGGGGGCAACGAACCTGTGATGGAAAATTTAAAGACATGAGCGACCAACAACTCGACCAGGCCCTGCAACAGGAAGAAAACTCCCTGATCGCTCTGCGCAAGGAAAAGCTTGCTGCCGAGCGCGCCAAGGGCAACGCCTTCCCGAACGACTTCCGCCGCGACAACTACTGCGATGCGTTGCAGAAACAGTACGCGGACAAGACCAAGGAAGAGCTGGCAGAGGCTGCGATCCCGGTCAAGGTTGCAGGTCGCATCATGCTCAACCGTGGCTCGTTCATGGTGATCCAGGACATGACCGGTCGCATCCAGGTCTACGTCAACCGCAAGACCCTGTCCGAAGAAACCCTGGCCGCGGTGAAAACCTGGGACATGGGCGACATCATCGCCGCCGAAGGCACCCTGGCCCGCTCCGGCAAGGGTGATCTGTACGTCGAGATGACCAGCGTGCGCCTGCTGACCAAATCCCTGCGCCCGCTGCCGGACAAGCACCACGGCCTGACCGACACCGAACAGCGCTACCGTCAGCGCTACGTTGACCTGATCGTCAACGAAGACGTGCGTCAGACCTTCCGCGTGCGTTCGCAAGTGATCGCGCACATCCGCAGCTTCCTGATGAAGCGCGACTTCCTCGAAGTCGAAACGCCGATGCTGCAGACCATTCCCGGCGGCGCCGCAGCCAAGCCGTTCGAAACCCACCACAACGCGCTGGACATGGAAATGTTCCTGCGTATCGCCCCAGAGCTGTACCTCAAGCGTCTGGTGGTTGGCGGCTTCGAAAAAGTGTTCGAGATCAACCGCAACTTCCGTAACGAAGGCGTTTCGACCCGTCACAACCCTGAATTCACCATGTTGGAGTTCTACCAGGCTTACGCCGACTACGAAGACAACATGGATCTGACCGAAGAGCTGTTCCGTGAACTGGCGCAGTTGGTTCTGGGCAGCACTGACGTGCCGTACGGCGACAAGGTGTTCCACTTCGGCGAGCCGTTCGTGCGTCTGTCGGTGTTCGACTCGATCCTCAAGTACAACCCCGAGCTGACTGCCGATGACCTGAATGACATCGACAAGGCGCGCGCTATCGCCAAGAAGGCCGGCGCCAAGGTGCTGGGCTTCGAAGGTCTGGGCAAGCTGCAGGTGATGATTTTCGAAGAGCTGGTCGAGCACAAGCTGGAGCAGCCGCACTTCATCACCCAGTATCCGTTCGAAGTGTCGCCGCTGGCCCGTCGCAACGACGACAACCCGAACGTCACCGACCGCTTCGAGCTGTTCATCGGCGGCCGTGAAATCGCCAACGCCTACTCCGAGCTGAACGACGCGGAAGACCAGGCCGAGCGCTTCATGGCCCAGGTGGCCGACAAGGACGCCGGCGACGACGAAGCCATGCACTACGACGCCGACTTCGTTCGTGCGCTGGAGTACGGCATGCCGCCAACGGCCGGCGAAGGTATCGGCATCGACCGCCTGGTGATGCTGCTGACCAACTCCCCGTCGATCCGCGACGTGATCCTGTTCCCGCACATGCGGCCACAAGCGTAAGTGTTTCAATAAAAAAGCCGCCTGAAATGGGCGGCTTTTTATTGCCTGTCTGGTACAAACGTATCAAATGGTTAATTTTGAAGAAAACAACAGAGGTATGCCTGTCGTGATCGGTGCAATGGCTCAAGAGGGTGCAGCGGGAATCGCCACTGCGGTCGCTGAAAGTGTTCAGTACCAGGGCCGCAAGGCCAGCCGGCAGGGCAGTGAACAGCGTCGACAGGACATTCTCGATGCGGCGATGCGCATTGTCGTGCGCGATGGCGTGCGGGCCGTGCGTCACCGTGCGGTGGCGGCCGAGGCCGGTGTGCCGCTGTCGGCCACCACGTATTACTTCAAGGACATCGATGACCTGCTCACCGATACCTTTGCCCAGTACGTCGAACGCAGTGCGGCCTACATGGCCAAGCTGTGGATCAACAACGAAGGCCTGCTGCGCGAAATGGTGGTCAGCGGCGACGGCAGCCCGGAGTCGCGTTCGCAACTGGCCGACGATATCGCGCGGCTGATGGCCGACTACGTGCACCGGCAACTGGTGAATCGTCGCGAGCATTTGATGGCCGAACAGGCGTTCCGTCAGGAGGCGCTGCTGAACCCGCGTCTGGCGGAACTGGTGCGTTCCCATCAGCAGATTCTGTTGCAGGGCACCTGCCAGTTGTTCCAGGTATTGGGCTCGCGCGAGCCGCAGCAGGATGCCAAGGTGTTGACGGCGATTATCGGACGGATGGAATATCAGGGCCTGCTCAACGACGCCGAGCCTTTGGCCGAAGAGGACATGCTCGGCATTCTGACGCGCTATATGCACCTGGTACTCGCGTCGGTGTAATTCTCGACCCTGATCGTTCCCACGCTCTGCGTGGGAATGCCGCCATGGACGCTCCGCGTCCAATGTGACGCAGAGCGTCACTGTATGCATTCCCACGCGGAGCGTAGGAACGATCAGAAGAAACGGGTGTTCAAGGGAGTGTCGAATGAAAGCCTGGCGTGGCGTGCTGATCGCCTTGTCGTTCCTGCTGCTCAGCGGATGTCTGGTGACCTTCCGCGAGCCGCTGCCCGCCAGTGAACCGGCACCCAAGGGCCTGCTCGGCCGATGGTCGAGCACCAATGCCTGGGGCGAGCCGATGAATCTGGAGCTGACGCGTCTGGGCAATGATCGCTATCAGGCCGTTGCGTATTTCAAAGCCAAACCCCGGGAGCGTGAAGCCTATCCGTTTACGGTGTCGCGTCACGGCAACCGCTGGTACCTCTCGGCGAAGGTGCCGGCGCAATACGGCGGGCACTTCACCATCGCCGGCTTCGAGATCACCGACAAACGTGAACTGGTGATTTACAACCTCGACCTCGAACAGATCAACCAGGCCATCGCCCAGAAAACCCTCGACGGCCAGGGTTTCCAGACCGATGACGGCGAGGGTGTGCAGGTCGACAGCCCGCTTGAAAAGGTCTTTGCTTACCTCGACGACCCGGCCAATTCCGACGTTTTCGTCGAAGCGGCGCGCTATCAGCATCAGGCCAAGGCCAAATAATTCAGTTCGTCACATTTTCTACAGGAGTTTCGGGTGGACGATTACCAGCAGACGATACGCATTCTGTCCGATCGCATAGTGCTGGCACAGACGCCGATCCGCGTGCTCGACGCGGTCAAGTGGGACGAGAACATCCGCAAGGGCTTCCTCAAGGCCAAGGGCAAGGAATTGCCGGCGGTGGATCGCGATTACTACCTCAACCGGCCGCTGTCCTTCGATTCGAGCAAGGTCAAGCTGGAATTCCAGAACATCGAACGGGACATCACCCGTCAACTCGGCCAGTTCAATCCGGTCGGCCAGATCATGCGTCGCATGTGCAAGGAATACCGGATGGTGGTGCGCATGCTCGAAGCGCGCGGCACCGAGGATTTCGGCCTGATTTCCCAGGAACTGTACGGCGCCGCGTCCGACGCGTTCCATGCCGGTGACCCGACCCTGGCCGACCTCGGCCTGATGATGTCGGATTACCTGAACAACATCGACGGCCGTGGCGATCTGAAGGACGAACCGAAGACCCTTACCGCCAAGGACGCCGTTCACCTGCTGCAAACCCGCCTGAACAAAGTGTTCGGCGAGGCCGAGGAAACCATCCGCGTGTTCGAGTCCGACGGCATCGTCGCCGACGCGGCGGCGGGTGCCGACTACATCAAGATTCGCACCGATGCGATGTTCAACGACCGCGACGTGCGCGCGCTGGAAGTCCACGAAGGCCTGGTGCACGTCGGCACCACCCTCAACGGCTTGAACCAGCCGATCTGCACCTTCCTGTCCAAGGGCCCGCCCTCGTCGACGGTGACTCAGGAAGGTCTGGCGATCCTGATGGAAATCATCACCTTCGCCTCCTACCCCAGCCGTCTGCGCAAACTGACCAACCGCACCCGCGCCATTCACATGGTCGAGGAGGGCGCGGACTTTCTGCAGGTCTTCGAGTTCTTCCGCGAGCAGGGCTTCGAGATGGCGGAAAGCTACGGCAACGCCAGTCGCGTTTTCCGTGGATCGACGCCGACCGGTCTGCCATTCACCAAAGACTTGTCCTACCTCAAGGGCTTTATCATGGTTTACAACTACATTCAGTTGGCCGTGCGCAAGGGCAAGCTCGAGCAGATCCCGCTGTTGTTCTGCGGCAAGACTACGCTGGAGGACATGCGAACCTTGCGTCAGCTGGTGGACGAAGGCCTGGTGGTGCCGCCCAAGTACCTGCCGGACCAGTTCCGTGACATGAACGCGCTGTCGGCGTGGATGTGCTTCTCCAACTTCCTCAATCACTTGAGCCTGGACCGGATCGAGGCGGATTACTCCAACATCCTGTAACCACAACGATTGATCGTTCCCACGTTGATCGTTCCCACGCTCTGCGTGGGAATGCATCCCGTGACGCTCTGCGTCACAGTGGACGCGGAGCGTCCATGGCGGCATTCCCACGCGGACGGTTCGACGCCTCGACGTGGGAACGATCTAATTCCAACTCGAAATTTTGCGAGGTTTCACCGGATGAGAATCCTCGGCATCCTTTGCCTGCTCCTGACCCTCGGCGGTTGCAGCTCCTTGCTGTTCTATCCCGAGCCGGGTCAGATCTTCACGCCGGAAAAGGCCAAACTCGAATACCGCACCGTCACCCTGACCACCGCCGACGGCCTCAAGCTGAATGCCTGGTGGCTGCCTGCCAAGTCCGGTGTCGAGGTCAAGGGCACGGTGCTGCACCTGCACGGCAACGGCGGCAATTTGCCGATGCACCTGGGCGGGAGCTGGTGGCTGCCGAAGAACGGCTATCAAGTGCTGCTGGTGGACTATCGCGGTTACGGCCTGTCCGAGGGCGAACCAAGTCTGCCGGCGATCTATCAGGACATCGATGCCGCCTTCGCCTGGCTGGACAAGGCGCCTGAGGTCAAAGGCAAACCGCTGGTGCTGCTGGGCCAAAGCCTCGGCGGGGCGATGGCCGTGCACTGGCTGGTGCAACATCCGCAAAGACAGAAGCAGCTCAAGGCCCTGGTGCTCGACGGCGTGCCCGCCAGTTACCGCAGCGTCGGCCAATACGCCCTCAGCACCTCGTGGCTGACGTGGCCGTTTCAGGTGCCGTTGTCGTGGCTGGTGCCGGATGGCGACAGTGCGATCAACGCCATGCCGCAGCTCAACGGCGTGCCGAAACTGATCTTCCACAGCCTCGACGATCCGCTGGTGCCGCTTTCCAACGGCATCCGTCTGTATCAAGCTGCGCCGCCACCACGTGTGCTGCAACTGACTCGGGGCGGGCATGTGCAGACCTTCGGCGATCCGGTCTGGCGTCAGGTGATGCTGCGTTACCTCGACGATCCCGAACACTTCAACGGCCTGCGCCGCCTCGGCGAGATCCCGAATTATCCAACACCCCCGAATTCTGAAGACGAACCACCAGAGAGTCCGCAATGAGTGAAGAACGCAACGCCATCCCGCTGATCATCACCGGTATCTGCAGCATCCTCGGCACCGTCGGCGCCCTGTGGTACTACGGCTACCTGCACTTCGCCAAACCCGAGGATGCGTTGCTGCTCAACGAATTCACCATGCTCAAGACCGTTCCCGGCGAAGACTACAAGGTCTCGCTGACGCCGGCGCCGCAAGTGGCGCAATGCATCGATGGCGTGCTGGTGCTGTTCGACACCGAACAGAAAGGCCTGACCGGAGTGCTGATCAATGCACAGAAAAAAGCCGTGCGCTGCATGGGCGAAGAGACCCCGCAGAAGCTTGAGCAATAATTCAGTTTCATGTGGGAGCGAGCTTGCTCGCGATCGCGGTGGATCAGTCAAATAATTGCTGACTGAAAGGACGCTATCGCGAGCAAGCTCGCTCCCACAGAGTTCCAGTCAAACAAAAGCCCCGCCTGATCAAGTCAGGCGGGGCTTGTTCGTTACCGCGTAACGCTTAGTTCGAGCTGACAGCCGAACGTGGCATCACTGGTTGGTTGTCGTTGGAAATGGTCACTTCCACCCGACGGTTCATCGCACGGCCCGACACGCTGCCGTTATCCGCAACCGGGTATTCCTTGCCATAGCCCTGCACCACGATGCGCGAAGGGTCTACACCCATCTTGATCAGCGCAACCTGCACCGATGTTGCGCGACGCTCGGACAGCGACTGGTTGTAGCTCGCCGAGCCGGTGCTGTCGGTATAGCCTTCGACGATCACTTTGCGATCCGGGTTTTCCTGGAGGAACTGCGCCAGTTTGTTGATGTTCACCAGACCGCTGGATTTCAGGTCGGCCTTGTTGGTGGCGAACAGCACGTCACCGAAAGTCACCAGCGTACCGCGATCGGTCTGCTTGGCGTTGAGGCTGTCCTGCAGCTGCTTGATCTGCTGATCGCGGGCATCCAGACGGGCCTGGGCACGTTGGGCGGCGGCGTTCTTCAGGTTGTTTTCAGCGGTGCGCAGGGCGATGGTCTGCTTGGCCACTTCCACGCGCTGGTTGGTCAGATAGGCCAGTTGGTCGACCTTGTGCTGGTCTTCCTTGTCCAGATAAGCCTTGTCGGCTTTGTCCAGGTAATCACTGGCGTCCTTGGTTTCCAGTGCCGCGACTTTGCTCGCCTGCGGGTTGGCCTGCAGGCCGGCGTAGTTGGTGCGTGCCTGTTCCAGATTCGGGTTAGGCGGCGTCGAGCAGGCAGCCAGGGCAACGCTTGCGGCCAGAAGAGCGGGGATCATCAGTTGTTTACGCATAATCGTTCGTCCTTTCTATCGATAAGAGTTTCAGCCTTGCGGTCGGGATGCGCGCTTACTGCACAGTGCGCTGACTTTCCTGACGCAGTTCCTGAACACCTTTCTGGGAATCCTTCACCGCTTGTTCGGCTTTCATCGCCTGAGCCTTGCGTTCGGCGACGCGCGCGTCCCACTCGGCCTGTTCGGCGAGGATGCGGGCTTCGTCATACTTTTTGTCGTGCATGGCGATTTCGGCTTGTTTGAGCTTGTCCTGTGCCTGCTTCATTTCCACGGCGGCAAACTCGGTACCGCCGGCGCTGACCGCGCTGTTGACCGCCGATTGAGTCACGGCGTACTGCTCGGTCGGTGGATTGCCGGCGCAGCCGGCCAGTACGAAGCTGGTGCCGATGGCCAGAGCGGCCAGTTTCAGACCGCGCAGGTGGGAGAACGAGGTTTGGGTCTTCATGGTCTTCAACTCCATTGGTTAACTCCTTGGAAGCTTCGAAATCCATCCTGGTCGAGGAGTGACAACCGTCATGTGTCAGCGCGTTTTGAAACGCTCGTTCCAGGCGTGGTTACCTGTTCCGACCGAAGGCTTTTTTCAAAAGTTCAGAAAAGATGGCTCATCGCCAAAAAATATTCTGACCGAACGGACAAGGCTCTAAAACGGGAACTTTGGCGGGGGAGAGTGGTACGCGCGGGCGAAAAATGGCGTAAGAGCAGAGGAAAAATACAGACCCTGCGGGAGCTGGCTTGCCAGCGATGAGGCCATCAAATTCAACACATCTGTGACTGAACTGACGCCATCGCGGGCAAGTCCACGCCCACCGTTTTGAGGTGTTCCGGAATCAGTGTTTTTGCTTGCCGGCAGCGGCCGACAGATCGTGCAGATGACGCCGCGACAGGGCGAGAAAACGCGGCGTCGGGCCGACATCCTCATACAGCGGATCGCCTTCCTCGTCGGTGGCGACCACGGTCGAACCTTTCACATACGGCAGGCTCGCTTCGAACTCTTCGAGGGCGGCGCCGATCAGCTCGCCGAGCAGTTCTTCGGCGTGGCGTTTGGGGTACATCTCGGCGATTGCCGCCAGCCGAGCGGCAGCTTCCACATCCAGATGAATCGTGTAGCCGGTATCGGTCAGGCGACCCTTGGCGGTTTCTTCCCAATGCTGGGCGAGTTCACGGATTTTCATAAGAACCTCATGTCGCACCTGCTCATGGCAGGTCTTGGTGAGTGTCCGGCGTCTGCCGGCGGCAAGCCGTTGTGCGGCTTACTCTTGAGACTAGCTGCAACCCTCAAGGTTTAAAGTCCCTTCGTCGTCTGCTTGTAAGAAGCGTTCCAGAGCGGCACTCTCTGTTCATCCACTCACTTGCGATCCGTCACCGATTACTGCTGGAGAGATGCTGATGACCGATATTGATGCACGCTTGCGCGAAGACGTTCACCTGCTCGGTGAGCTGTTGGGCAACACCATTCGTGACCAGTACGGCGAGGCGTTTCTCGACAAGATCGAGCAGATCCGCAAGGGCGCCAAGGCCGACCGGCGCGGCTCGATGGACGCCGAACTCAGCGCCAGCCTCAATCAATTGAGCGAAGACGAATTGTTGCCGGTGGCGCGGGCCTTCAACCAGTTTCTCAACCTGGCGAACATCGCCGAGCAGTACCAGCTCATCCATCGCCGCGAAGAGACCCAGGCCGCGCCGTTCGAGTCCCGCGTGTTGCCGGAATTGCTCGCCCGCCTGCGCAACGAAGGGCACAGCGCCGAATCCCTGGCCCGGCAACTGGCGCGGCTGGAAATCGAACTGGTGCTCACCGCGCACCCGACCGAAGTGGCTCGGCGCACGCTGATCCAGAAGTACGACGCGATCGCCGCGCAACTGGCGGCCCAGGATCACCGTGACCTGACCACGGCCGAACGCGAACAGATCCACATCACCCTGCAACGTTTGATCGCCGAAGCCTGGCACACCGAAGAAATCCGCCGCACCCGGCCGACTCCGGTGGACGAGGCCAAGTGGGGTTTTGCGGTAATCGAACACTCGCTGTGGCAGGCGATTCCCAACCATATGCGCAAGGCTGATCAGGCGCTGTTTACGGCCACTGGACTGCGTTTGCCGCTGGAAGCTGCGCCGATCCGCTTCGCTTCGTGGATGGGCGGCGACCGTGACGGTAACCCGAACGTAACCGCTGCCGTGACCCGCGAAGTGCTGTTGCTGGCGCGTTGGATGGCGGCGGATCTGTACCTGCGTGATGTCGATCACCTGGCCGCCGAACTGTCGATGCAGCAGGCCAGCGACGCGCTCAAGGCCCGGGCCGGCGACAGTGCCGAGCCGTATCGGGCGGTGCTCAAGCAATTGCGTGAACGCCTGCGCGCCACGCGCAACTGGGCCCATGCATCGCTGACCGCGACCACGCCGGCCCCGGCCGATGTGCTGCACAACAACCGTGACCTGCTCGATCCGCTGGAACTGTGTTTCAACTCGCTGCACGAATGCGGCATGGGCGTGATCGCCGACGGGCCGTTGCTCGATTGCCTGCGCCGGGCCGTGACCTTCGGCCTGTTTCTGGTGCGCCTCGATGTGCGTCAGGACTCGTCCCGTCACAGCGCGGCCATGACCGAAATCACCGATTACCTCGGCCTCGGCAAATACGAAGAGTGGGACGAAGAACAGCGCATCAGCTTCCTGACTCGCGAACTGCAAAACCGTCGGCCGTTGCTGCCGGCGCATTTCAAACCCTCGGCCGATACCGCCGAAGTGCTCGCCACCTGCAAGGAAGTCGCCGCCGCGCCGGGCGCTTCGCTGGGCTCCTACGTGATCTCCATGGCCGGTGCCGCTTCCGATGTGCTGGCGGTGCAACTGCTGCTCAAGGAGTCCGGCGTACTGCGGCCGATGCGCGTGGTGCCGCTGTTCGAAACCCTCGCCGACCTCGACAACGCCGGCCCGGTGATCGAGCGCCTGTTGCTGCTGCCGGGTTACCGCGCGCGGCTGCAAGGCCCGCAGGAAGTGATGATCGGCTATTCCGACTCGGCCAAGGACGCCGGCACCACTGCGGCAGCCTGGGCGCAGTACCGGGCGCAGGAGCGGCTGGTGGAAATCTGTCGTGAGCAGCAAGTCGAACTGCTGCTGTTTCACGGTCGCGGTGGCACCGTGGGCCGTGGCGGCGGCCCGGCGCACGCGGCGATTCTGTCGCAGCCGCCGGGTTCGGTGGGCGGACGTTTCCGCACCACCGAGCAGGGGGAAATGATTCGATTCAAATTCGGCCTGCCGGACATCGCCGAGCAAAACCTCAATCTGTATCTGGCCGCCGTGCTCGAAGCGACCCTGTTGCCTCCGCCGCCACCAACCCCCGAATGGCGGCATCTGATGGACGAGCTGGCCGCTGACGGCGTCGCGGCCTACCGTGCGGTGGTGCGGGAAAATCCGCAATTCGTCGAGTATTTCCGCCAGTCGACCCCCGAGCAGGAGTTGGGGCGTTTGCCATTGGGCAGCCGTCCGGCCAAGCGCCGTGCCGGTGGCATCGAAAGTCTGCGGGCGATTCCATGGATCTTCGGCTGGACCCAGACTCGCCTGATGCTGCCGGCCTGGCTCGGCTGGGAAACCGCGTTGAGCAAGGCGCTGGAGCGCGGCGAAGGTGAATTGCTGGGCCAGATGCGTGAGCAGTGGCCGTTCTTCCGCACGCGCATCGACATGCTGGAGATGGTGCTGGCAAAGGCCGACGCCGACATTGCGCTGTCCTACGACGAACGATTGGTGGCGCCGGACTTGCTGCCTTTGGGTGCGCACTTACGCGACCTATTGTCGCAGGCGTGTTCCGTCGTCCTCGGCCTGACCGGCCAGTCGCAGCTACTGGCACATAGCCCGGACACCCTGGAATTCATCCGCCTGCGCAACACCTACCTCGACCCGCTGCATCTATTGCAGGCCGAGTTGCTGGCGCGTTCGCGGCGACAGAATGTCGAGCAGGGCAGCCCGGTGGAACAGGCGTTGCTGGTGTCTGTGGCGGGGATTGCCGCCGGTTTGCGAAATACCGGCTAAGGTTTTCTGCGTGGGGCGGGGCACCCGGGGCGAGCCTCGGGTGCCGTTTATTGGCCGTGGGAAAAATGCGGTCAGGCGACAGTTAATGATGGGGTTGCGACTTGGGGAACCGCGTCGCAAGGTCGCGGCGGGCGCCGGTTTCTCCGACTTTTGGCGTCTTGTGTGGGCGCAGCCTGCTGTGTATCTTGATCAGCCTTTGGCCGTTTGGGCGGCCACGACCCGTTTTATGAGATTGGCCCCACGAGGCGAATCCGTTGTTTTTTATATAAAAAATTGAGGAGCACATCGATGCGCGTCATTCTGCTGGGAGCTCCCGGGGCCGGTAAAGGTACTCAGGCTAAGTTCATCACCGAGAAATTCGGCATTCCGCAAATTTCCACCGGCGACATGCTGCGTGCTGCGGTCAAGGCCGGCACCGAGCTGGGCATCAAGGCCAAGAGCATCATGGATGCCGGCGGCCTGGTGTCGGATGACCTGATCATCGCGCTGGTCAAGGACCGTATCGCTCAAGCCGATTGCGCCAAGGGTTTCCTGTTCGATGGCTTCCCGCGCACCATTCCTCAGGCTGAAGCGCTGGTGACTGCCGGTGTCGAGCTGGACGCCGTGGTCGAAATCGCCGTTGAAGACGAAGAAATCGTTCAGCGTATCGCCGGTCGTCGCGTTCACGAGGCCAGCGGCCGCGTTTACCACATCGTCTACAACCCGCCGAAACTGGCCGGCAAAGACGACATCACCGGCGAAGAGCTGGTACAGCGCAAGGACGACACCGAAGAAACCGTGCGTCATCGCCTGTCGGTCTACCACTCGCAGACCAAGCCGCTGGTGGAGTTCTACCAGAACCTGTCCGCCAGGAACGGTGGCAAGCCGAAGTACAGCCATATCCCAGGCGTCGGTTCGGTTGAAGCGATCACCGCCAAGGTGCTTGAAGCCCTGAGCTGAAAAACCTGATCCGCTGCATCATCCACGGCCCGCTTGCGGGCCGTAGTTGTTTATACTGGCGCACTTTTCCCCACCTGATTTACGGACACATCGATGAGCACCTTGCTGGCCCTGGACACCGCGACTGAAGCTTGCTCCGTTGCCTTGCTGCATGACGGCAAGGTCACGAGCCATTACGAGGTGATCCCGCGCCTGCATGCGCAGAAACTGCTGCCGATGATCCAGCAACTGCTGGCCGACGCCGGCACCACCCTGCAAGCGGTGGATGCCATCGCCTTCGGCCGTGGGCCGGGCGCTTTCACTGGCGTGCGGATTGCGATTGGCGTGGTGCAAGGCCTGGCCTTTGCGCTGGATCGCCCGGTATTGCCGGTGTCGAACCTGGCCGTGCTGGCGCAACGGGCTTATCGCGAGCACGGCGTGAGCCAGGTCGCGGCCGCCATCGATGCGCGCATGGATGAGGTGTATTGGGGCTGCTACCGCGAGACGGCCGGCGAGATGCGTCTGGTCGGCGCCGAGGCGGTGCTGCCGCCGGAAGTCGCCGCATTGCCGGACGATGCCTCGGGCGACTGGTTCGGTGCCGGTACTGGCTGGGGTTATGGCGAACGCATCGCTGTAAACCTGAGCGGGTCCGATGCGGGTATGCTGCCCCACGCCGAAGACCTGCTGACCCTGGCGCGCTTTGCCTGGGAGCGCGGCGAAGCGATTCCGGCAGACGACGCCCAGCCGGTTTATCTGCGCGACAAAGTGGCCACCCCGAAAGCCCGCTGAGGCCATTCACCCTGTGGCATTCGCCGCAGGGTCCCACCCGATCTGCCAATCGTCCGTTTCTAACCCCGCGCTTTAAACCTTTTGTCTTTTATGTGTTCTAGTTATCACTCGGCGATTTGCTAAGTCGGTCAGGTGCCGCTAAATTGCCATCATCGATACCGAGCATGACTTTATGCGTATAGACGGCGTTTCCACTCATTCCTACCCCATCAAGCGCAAGCCTCGCAAAGGCAATCCGGCGCTGGATGAGTCCGTCGACGATATCGACGGCGAGCTGGAATTCCCGACCGAAGAGCAACTGGCTGCCCGTGCCGCCAAAGCCACCGCCCAACGCCTGAGCAATCTGCCAGCCCGTCAACAAGACATGATTTATCACCGCGCGATGAAGAAAAGCGTGGCCATGGCCCTGGCCAGCTACCTGAGCACCGCCGGTTTTGTCGATTGGGATGCCGACGTGCTGGGCCTCGATCTGTACATCTGATGGATCTGCCTTACTACCTCGGTTGCCCGTCCTGGAGCGAAAACGCCTGGCGCGAGTACCTGTATCCGGTAGACGCCAAGACCTCCGATTTCCTCGGACTCTATTCGCAAGTGTTCAACGCCGTGGAAGGCAACACGACCTTCTACGCCAGTCCGTCGCCGGCCACCGTGCAGCGTTGGGCCGAGGTCATGCCGGAACACTTTCGCTTCACCGCCAAGTTCCCCGGTGACATCAGCCACAGCGGCGACTTGCGCGATCAACTGACTGCCGCCGAAACCTTCCTCCAGTTACTCAAACCGCTGGGTGAGCGTGTCTCGCCAATGTGGCTGCAACTGTCGAAAAGCTTCACGCCACACCGCTTGCCGGAGCTTTCTGCGTTCATCGATGCGTTGGATTGTCCGCTGGCGGTGGAAGTGCGCCACGAACAATTCTTCGCCAAGGGCGAGAGTGAGCGACTGCTCAATCGGCTGCTGCTGGATCGCGGCGTGGAGCGTATCTGTCTTGATCCCCGCGCGTTGTTCAGTTGCCTGTCCACCGAATCGTCGGTGATCCACGCCCAATCGAAAAAGCCCCGCGTACCGACGCGTCCGGCAGCGTTCACTCAATTCCCGCAGGTGCGCTTCATTGGCCATCCGGAGCTGGAGGCCAACGATCCGTTTCTGGTGCCGTGGGTGGCGAAAATCGCCGAGTGGATCGAAGAGGGGCGCACGCCGTACATCTTCCTGCACACCGCCGACAACATTCTGGCGGCGAAGCTGGCGCAACGTTTTCACGCACAACTGATGCAACGTTTGCCTGGCCTGCGACCTTTGCCTGAGCTATACAGAGAACCCGCCGCCGAGCAACTTGGCCTGCTCTGAGGCGGATTTCTTTCCTGCCCAGGAGCCTGCCGATGGACGCCCAAGCCCGTCAACAACAAACCCGTAAAGCCGAAGCCTTCAAGGTCCTGCACGAGCGCCCCGGGATTTTCGTGATTCCCAATCCGTGGGATGCCGGTTCCGCCAGGATGCTCGCCAGTCTCGGCTATCAGGCGCTGGCGACCACCAGCGCCGGCTATGCGTTTTCCCAAGGCAAGCCCGATGGCGGCCTGAGTCTCGACGATACCCTGGCCAATGTCCGGGCGATTGTTGCGGCCACCGATCTGCCGGTGGCGGTGGATCTGGAAAACGGTTTCGCCGATGCCCCGGCCGAATCGGCGCAGAGTCTGATCCGCGCCGCCGAGGCGGGCGCTGTGGGCGGCTCGATCGAAGATGCCACCGGCCGGGAAGACTCACCGATCTACTGTTTCGAACACGCGGTGGCGAGGATCGAGGCCGCCGTCGCTGCCGTGCGCAGCTTGCCGTTTCCCTTCACCCTGACGGCCCGTGCGGAAAACTATCTGCACGGCAATCCCGATCTCAACGACACCATCCGCCGTCTGCAGGCCTTTGCCGAAGCCGGCGCCGACGTGCTGTACGCGCCGGGCCTGCGCACCGCCGAAGAAGTCCTGGCGGTGGTGCGCGCGGTGGCGCCGAAACCGGTCAATGTGTTGATGTCCGGCGGCTTGAAACTGACCGTGCAGCAGTTGGAAGAAATGGGCGTGAAGCGCATCAGCACCGGTTCGGCGCTGGCCCTGGCGGCGTTCGGCGAGTTTTTCCGCGCGGCGGAAGAAATCCAGCAATCCGGCACGTTCACCTTCACTTCCCGCTCGATGCCGTACGCCAAGGCCAATCAATTCTTCAAGGGATGAGCATGGGGCGCTGGCTGCTGTTGGCAGGGCTGCTGATCATCGGTGGCGGCCTGATCGGCGTCTGGCGCGGCTGGCTCGATGTGCCGCCGCGGTGGAATCCGTGGGCGCCGCTGGACGTGCAGGCGACGCCCAACTGGCTCACAGGCTATAAGTTGATGCGTCTGCGCAGCGATCCGCTCTTGTGCGAGCAGGCATTGGGCAGCTCCGGCCTGCGGGTTTCGCCACAGGCCGACAGCCCCGATGCCAAATGCCCGCTGAAGGGTGCTTTGCGCGTGCAGGGCGGCGGGGTGGGGCTCAGCAGCAGCTTTCTCGCCAGTTGCCCGTTGGCCGTGGCGTTTGCGATGTTCGAGCGCCATACGCTGCAACCGGCGGCGCAGCAGGCCTACGGCCAGACTGTGGCGCGGGTCGATCACCTCGGCAGCTTCGCCTGCCGCAACGTCTACAACCGCCAGAACGGCGCGCTCAGTCGCCACGCCAGCGCCGATGCGCTGGACATTGCCGGCTTCCGTCTGGCGGATGGTCGCGCGATCAGCGTACTCAAGGACTGGCCGAAGCAAAATCAGGACGCGCAGTTTCTACGTCAGGTGCGCGATGGTGCCTGCGAGGCGTTCAGTGTGGTGTTGAGTCCGGATTACAACGCCGCCCATCGCAACCACTTTCATGTCGATGTCGGACGCTGGAGCGTGTGTCGCTGAGAAATCAGGCGGCGATGCGCAGGTTCTGCTGAACGATCGGGCGCACCCAGCCGTTATCGAAGTCCAGGGCTTTCTGCTGCTCGACGATGGCTTCCGGCGGGAACGGCGGGTAAGGCTGCAGCAGATCCAGATCGAATTCGGCAATCGGCAGGTACAGCGGTTTTTTCTGCGGGGCAGGGCCCGGCTCCGGAATCGGCTGACCGTTGTTGATCACGATCGGGCGAACCCAGCTGCTGTCGAATTCCTGCTGTTTTTGCTGAGTCTTGATGGCTTCCGGCGGGAATGGAGGGTACGGCTCGGCCAGTGTCATGTCGATTTCGGCGATCGGCAGGAACAGCGGCTCCGGCGGACGCACCTGGGTTTCCACCACATCGCATTCGCGCTGGCTGATGATGTGCGCGTGCAGTTCACTGCCGACGGTCGGTTCTTCAGGGCTTTCCAGATCAACCGGCGGGAAAGTGCCGCAGGCCGGCACCACATCACTCGATTGTTCGGCCAGTGCCTGGGCAAAGAAATCCTGCCACAGGTGGCTGACGCCGCCCAATGCTTGAGTGTTATGACGGCTGAAGTCGCCTGTGGGCGAAATGTAGCCAATCGATGTGGGAAGAATGCCTGACATTTTTTTCGGTTGACGCTCAGCTCTGGCAAAATGCGCGTTGATTGGGTTATCGGCGGTTTTTGCCGATCCTTAACTTTTTTGAGCGTGTTTTCCATGATTGAGCAACCCGCGGCCTGCCGCATCCATGTCGAGGCCCTCGGCCCGACGTTCGAAGCGCAGGCCGAGCAGTGGGCGCAGCGCCTGAGCCTGCCGTTGCAGGTGGCTGAGGGCGAGTTTGCCCTGCAGGTCGGCGAGCAGGGTTTGCAGCTGCAACAACTGGGGGCGGATGCACCGGGCCCGGTGCGGGTCGATTTCGTCGAGGGCGGCGCGGCCCATCGCCGGTTGTACGGTGGTGGAAGCGGGCAGATGATCGCCAAGGCGGTCGGCATCGCCCAGGGCGTGCGTCCTCGGGTGCTGGATGCCACGGCGGGACTCGGGAAAGATGCGTTCGTACTGGCCAGTCTTGGCTGCGAGATGAGCCTGATCGAGCGCCAGCCATTGATCGGCGCCTTGCTGGAGGATGGTCTGGCCCGTGCGGCGGAAGACTTCGAGGTGGCGCCGATCGTGGCGCGGATGAAGCTGCTCAAGGGCAACTCCATCGAGGTGATGCGCAATTGGGAGGGCGAGCCGCCGCAGGTGATCTACCTCGACCCGATGTTCCCGCATCGTGAGAAAACCGCACTGGTGAAGAAGGAAATGCGTCTGTTCCGCCCGTTGGTGGGCGATGATCCGGATGCGCCGGCCTTGCTGGAAGCGGCGTTGGCACTGGCCACCCACCGGGTGGTGGTCAAGCGCCCGCGCAAGGCGCCGTGCATCGAAGGGCCGAAGCCGAGTCATGCGCTGGACGGCAAATCCAGCCGTTACGACATCTACCCGAAGAAAGCGCTCAAGGCCTGAGACCTGGTTGTCACCAATCGCTGGCAAGCCAGCTCCCACAGGTTCAGTAGTGTGCACACAATCAGTGATCACACTTCGATCCCTGTGGGAGCAGGCTTGCCAGCGATAGCGTCAGGACAGACACCGCAGAAACTAGGGGCGAAAGGCCCGCATGAACAGCCCGACCACTTCCTGTACATGACTTTCCGCCGCCTCGCCGGTCAGCGGCTCACCGCAGCCGTACAACAGACGGAAATTCCCGGCGCCCTTGATCAGGCAAAAGAAGTGCTCGGCGGCGTTGTGCGGGTTGTCGATGCTCAGCACGCCGGTTTCGTGAATCCGCCGCAGCAATCGTTCCATGCCTTGCACCATGCGCTGGGGGCCGGCCTCGAAGAAGATCAGTGACAGATTGGGATCCTGACTGCCCAGCGCCATGATCAGACGATGCAGGTTCACCGATTCCTCACTGTTGATGAGGTGGTGAAAGCCTCGCGCAATGTTCAGCAACACATTTTCCACCGCAATGCCGTCCGGCAATTCGAAGAACAGTGGCGGCAATTGCTCCTCGCATTTGGCCACCACGGCGGCAGAGAACAGCGTCTCCTTGTCGTTGAAATGGCTGTACACCGTCAGCTTTGACACCCCGGCCTCGGCGGCCACCGCGTCCATGCTGGTGTTGGCATAGCCATGACTCAGAAACAGGATTTTCGCCGCCTCGAGAATCGCCTGACGTTTGGCCGGATCCTTCGGTCGGCCGGGGCCGTTTGGAGTGGACAGATTGTTCGACATTCTTCGCTTTTAATACTGGACTGGTGAGTTTGCTATTAATAACATACCGGCCAGTATAATTATTCCAAGCCTCCTTAGCGAAAGGTCCTTCACCATGTTCCGCCATGCGTTGTCCTTTGCGGTGCCAGTCAGTCTGGCGTTTTTGTTGTCGGCATGTGGCAAGGAAGAGGTGACGCCAGTCAGCGTGCGACCGGCCATGGTGGTGCAGCCAGAGCCTTCGGCGCAGGCGATGGAAAGTTATCCGGGCGAGGTTCGCGCCCGCTACGAACCGGATCTGGCGTTCCGCATCGGCGGCAAAGTCAGCCGACGACTGGTCGAGGAAGGCCAGCGCGTGAAGGCCGATCAACCGCTCGCCGAACTCGATCCGCAGGATGTGCGCCTGCAACTGGAAGCCACCCGGGCCCAGGTCGCGGCCGCCGAAGCCAACCTGAACCTGGTACGCGCCGAGCGTGACCGCTACAAGACCCTGATGGAACGGCAGATGGTCAGCCGCTCGGCCTACGACAATGCCGAAAATCTCTACCGCTCCGGCGAAGCCCGCCTCAAACAGATCAAAGCCGAATTCAACGTCTCGACCAATCAGGCCAGTTACGCCGTGCTGCGCGCGCCCCAGGATGGCGTGGTGGCCAAGCGTTCGGTGGAAGTCGGGCAGGTGGTCGCCGCCGGGCAGACCGTTTTCACCCTCGCCACTGACGGCGAACGGGAAGTGCTGATCAGCCTGCCGGAGCAGAGCTTCGGCCGCTTCAAGGTCGGCCAGCCGGTTTCGGTGGAGCTGTGGACGCAACAGAACCAGCGCTTCGCCGGGCAGATCCGCGAGCTGTCGCCGGCCGCGGATCCGAAATCCCGTACCTTCGCCGCACGCATTTCATTCACCGCCGGCAAGGTTCCGGCAGAACTGGGCCAGAGCGCCCGCGTCTTCGTGCAGACCACCGATGTCATCCCGCTGTCGGTGCCGCTTTCGGCGCTGACCGCCGAAAACGGCGCGACTTACGTCTGGGTCGTCAGCGCCAACAACACCCTGAAAAAGACCCCGGTGCGCACCGGCCCGTTCGGTGAGAAAACCGTGCCGGTGCTCGAAGGCCTGAACGCCAGCGACTGGGTGGTCGCCGCTGGCGTGCATGTGCTGCTGGAAGGGCAGCAAGTGCGTCCGGTGGATCGCTCCAACCGCGTGGTCAATCTGGCGGACAAGGAGTAATCCCCGATGGGTTTCAATCTTTCCGCCTGGGCGCTGCGCAATCGCCAGATCGTACTGTTCCTGATGCTTTTGCTGGCGATTGTCGGTGCCTTGTCCTACACCAAGCTCGGCCAGAGCGAAGACCCGCCGTTCACCTTCAAGGCGATGGTTATTCAGACCCGTTGGCCCGGCGCCACGGCTCAGGAAGTCTCGCGTCAGGTTACCGAACGCATCGAAAAGAAACTGATGGAAACCGGCGAGTACGAGCGCATCGTTTCGTTCTCCCGCCCCGGTGAATCCCAGGTCACGTTCATTGCCCGCGACTCGATGCATTCGGTGCAGATCCCGGATCTCTGGTATCAGGTGCGCAAGAAGGTCAGCGACATTCGCCAGACCCTGCCGCCGGGGATTCAAGGACCGTTTTTTAACGATGAGTTCGGCACCACCTTTGGCAACATCTATGCGCTGACCGGCGACGGTTTCGACTACGCGGTGCTCAAGGATTACGCTGACCGCATCCAGATCCAGCTGCAGCGGGTCAAGGATGTGGGCAAGGTTGACTTGCTTGGTTTGCAGGACGAGAAGGTCTGGGTCGAACTGTCCAACGTCAAACTCGCCACCCTCGGCTTGCCGCTGGCGGCGGTGCAGCAGGCGCTGGAAGAACAGAACGCTGTGTCCACCGCCGGCTTCTTTGAAACCGGCAGCGAGCGTTTGCAGCTGCGGGTGTCGGGGAATTTTCAGACAGTCGACGAGATCAAGAACTTCCCGATCCGCGTCGGTGATCGTACGTTCCGCATCTCCGATGTCGCTGACGTGCGGCGCGGTTTCAATGATCCTCCGGCGCCGCGCATGCGCTTTATGGGCGAAGACGCCATCGGTCTTGCGGTGGCAATGAAGGACGGCGGCGACATTCTGGTGCTGGGCAAGGCTCTGGAAATCGAATTCGCCCGGATCCAGAAAAACCTGCCGGCCGGCATGCAGTTGCGCAAGGTCTCCGACCAGCCCGCCGCCGTGAAAACCGGTGTCGGCGAGTTCGTCCAGGTGCTGGTCGAGGCACTGGCCATCGTGTTGCTGGTGAGTTTCTTCTCCCTCGGCGTACGCACCGGCATGGTGGTGGCGCTGACCATTCCGCTGGTGCTGGCGATGACCTTCGCCTGCATGTATTACTTCGGCATCGGCCTGCACAAAATCTCCCTCGGCGCGCTGGTGCTGGCGCTGGGTTTGCTGGTGGACGACGCGATCATCGCCGTGGAAATGATGGCGATCAAAATGGAGCAGGGCTTCGACCGGATCAAGGCTGCCAGTTATGCATGGACCAGCACCGCGTTCCCGATGCTCACCGGTACGCTGATCACCGCCGCCGGTTTCCTGCCGATTGCCACGGCGCAGTCCGGCACCGGCGAATACACCCGCTCGATCTTCCAGGTGGTGACCATCGCGTTGCTCGCATCCTGGGTGGCCGCCGTGGTGTTCGTGCCGTATCTGGGGGAAAAACTCCTGCCGGATCTGGCGAAAATTCACGCGGCCAAACACGGTACGGCTGACGGCCAGACCGATCCCTACGGCACGCCGTTCTACCAACGGGTGCGGCGTCTGGTGGAGTGGTGCGTGCGTCGGCGCAAAACCGTGATCGTGCTCACCGTGCTGCTGTTCGTGGCGTCGGTGGCGTTGTTCCGGTTCGTGCCGCAGCAGTTCTTCCCGGCTTCCGGCCGTCTGGAGTTGATGGTCGATCTGAAACTCGCCGAGGGCGCCTCGCTGGCCAATACCACGGGTGAGGTCAAACGCCTGGAAGCGATGCTCAAGGATCACGCTGGTATCGATAACTACGTCGCTTACGTCGGCACCGGTTCGCCACGTTTCTACCTGCCGCTGGATCAACAACTGCCGGCGGCGAGCTTCGCCCAGTTCGTCGTGCTGGCGAAAACCATCGAGGAACGCGAAGCGCTGCGCACGTGGCTGATCGACACGTTGAACGAGCAGTTCCCGGCTCTGCGTTCGCGGGTCACGCGCCTGGAGAACGGTCCTCCGGTTGGCTATCCGGTGCAGTTCCGTGTCACCGGCGAGCACATCGAGGAAGTCCGTGCTTTGGCGCGGAAGGTGGCGGCCAAGGTTCGCGAGAACCCGCATGTGGTCAACGTGCATCTGGACTGGGAAGAGCCGAGCAAGGTCGTGTACCTGAACATTGATCAGGATCGCGCCCGGGCCCTGGGAGTGAGCACGGCGAATCTGGCGAAATTCCTCCAGAGTTCGCTGACCGGTTCCAGTGTCAGCCAGTACCGCGAGGACAACGAACTGATCGAAATCCTCCTGCGTGGCACCGTGCACGAGCGCACCGAACTGTCGTTGCTGCCGAGCCTTGCGGTGCCCACCGACAACGGTCGCAGCGTCGCGCTGTCGCAGATTGCCACGCTGGAATATGGCTTCGAGGAAGGCATCATCTGGCACCGCAATCGCCTGCCGAACGTGACCGTGCGCGCGGACATCTATGGCAAGGAGCAGCCGGCGACGCTGGTGAAGCAGATCCTGCCGACGCTTGATCCGATCCGGGCCGAATTGCCGGACGGTTATCTGCTGGATGTCGGCGGTACGGTGGAGGATTCGGAGCGTGGGCAGAAGTCGGTGAACGCCGGGGTGCCGATGTTCATTGTCGTGGTGCTGACGTTGCTGATGGTGCAGCTGCGCAGTTTTTCGCGCACGGCGATGGTGTTTCTGACTGCACCGCTGGGGTTGATCGGAGTAACGCTGTTTCTGCTGGTGTTCCGTCAGCCGTTCGGGTTTGTGGCGATGCTCGGGACGATCGCGCTGTCGGGGATGATCATGCGTAACTCGGTGATTCTGGTGGATCAGATCGAGCAGGACATCGCCGCCGGGCTCAAGCCGTGGCAGGCGATTATCGAGGCGACCGTGCGGCGGTTTCGGCCGATTGTGCTGACGGCGCTGGCAGCGGTGCTGGCGATGATTCCGCTTTCTCGCAGTGTGTTTTTCGGGCCGATGGCGGTGGCGATCATGGGCGGGTTGATTGTTGCTACTGCTCTGACGCTTTTGTTTTTGCCGGCGTTGTATGCGGCTTGGTTCAGGGTGCGTAAGGAGTCTTGATTTGGTTTGGTGAGCGTGGCGGCCTTTGGGCCGGCCAGGCTCTTGGGGGTTTTGGGTGAATATCCGTTTCTGCGGGTGTTACGGCTGGCGGTTTCGCCCTTACGGCGAGTCCCTTTTTCAAACGCCAAAAAGGAACCAAAAGGCTGGGCCCCGGCGTTCGGCCCCTCGCCGGGGCTCGGGGTTCCTTCGTTCCGGGATTCATCCGGGGGCATCGCCTCCGGTTTGCTTCGCTGCACCTCCTCTCGATGTGTTCGACTTCGTCGAACGGCGCTTCGCGCCTACCCCCGGATGAATCCCTCCACTCAGCCGGCCGAAGGGGCCGGCACGTCAAGAGCGGTACTCGAGCTAACGCTCATTGTGGTTTACGCCTTTATTTGCTCGTTGTAGGAGGGGGTGTTCTCTCCTACATGTTTTTCAGACGCCTCCGATATTGAGTCGCTGTGTTGGCGGTGCTGTACTCGAGGCTGTTTTTTCATCCTTGGTTGAGCAGCGTTGATGAAGAAACCGCCGGTATTGAAGGGTCGGGCCGATCCAGTCTTTGAGTTGTTGATGCGCGCGCCTCACAAGCAGCGTCTGGCGGACTATCTTGCGTTGCTCAAGCCGCTGGATGATCACGGGCGGTATCTGCCTTTTGAGGATTTGCGGTATCGCTGGGCCAGCGGGCTGGATTCGCGTTTGTGTTGGGCGTTGGTCAAGAAGGCGCGGGCCGCTCAGTACATTCATCTTCTGCCTTTGGGGGAGCCGGCGCAGTGGGGAAAGTTTGTGCCGACGCCAACCGCGCAGAAGGCCCTTTCAGTGGTTGATCGGCAAACCACCACGGCGTCGCTGGAGTACATGACCAGCCAGATAGGCGAGCGGGCGCATTTCAGTTATTTGCTTAACGATTTGATCGAGGATGAGGCGATCAGCAGCAGTCAGCTGGAAGGCGCCGCGACCACTACCCGTGTTGCCAAGGACATGCTCAAGCAACGGCGCCAGCCCCGGACGCCGGATGAGCGGATGGTCATGGGTAATTTCCGGATGATGAATTTCGCCTGGGAAAAACGTTACGAGCCTTTGAGCGTGGAGTTGATTGCGTCGATGCATCGGGTCGGTGTCGAGGGTATTGATGACGAGCAGTACGACCCCGGGCTTTTCAGGACCAACGATGAAGTGGTGGTGCAGGACGGCGAAGGGAATACCGTCCACTCGCCACCGCCTGCCGTCGGATTAGTGAGGCGACTGGATTTGCTCTCGCAGTGGATCAATCAACCACAGGGTTCACCTCGGCAAAAAAACTACCTGCATCCGCTGATCAAGGCGATCACGCTGCACTTTGCCCTGGGCTATGAACATCCCTTTCGCGATGGCAACGGGCGGGTCGCCAGGGCGCTGTTTTACTGGCTCATGTTCAAGCACGAGTTTTCGGCATTCCGCTATATCGCGATCAGTCTTTTACTGCGCAACGCGCCGGTAAAGTACGGGCGGTCGTATTTGCACAGCGAGGCTGATGAGCTCGACCTGACGTACTTCATCGAGTTTCAGTGTTCGGTGATTTTGCGGGCGGTGGAGGGTTTTACCGACGTGTACCGCAAGAGTGTGGCGTACAGCGAAGGCTTCGAGCGCTGGCTGACCTGTTCGGGCTTTTTTGATCGGCTGACAGAGCGGCAGCGGGCGATTTATCAGGTGGCCAGGAGCGGGGTGGCGAAGGAGTTCACTGCGGGGAACGTCAAGGAGCATCTTGGTTGTGCCTACAACACAGCGGTGTTGACGTTGAGCGGGTTGGTTGAGCTGCAGGTTTTCGAGAAGAAGAAAATGGGACGCGAGTGGGTGTACTTTTTACGTGTGTCTGCTGGCGACGGATTGAACAACGGGAGTGAGAAAACTCACTCCCGTGTGGTGACGGTTTAGAGCGTACCGAACACTTTTTTCGCCAGACTCGTCGCCGCAGCGGCCGGATTCTTGCGGATGGTTTCTTCCTGTTTGCCGATCATTTCGAACAGGCCGTTGAGCGCTTGTTCGGTGACGTAGCTTTCGATGTTGGCGCTTTTCGCATCGACCACGCCGAAGGTCGCGGCCTGGCCGGCGAAGGCGTTGTATTTCTGGGCTACGCCGACCTTGTCGGTTGCCTGTTTGACGATCGGCAGGAACTTGGTGCGGATCTGTTCGCGGCTGGATTTGTCCAGGTATTGGGTGGCGGAGTCGTTGCCGCCGCTGAGGATGCCTTTGGCGTCTTCCACGCTCATTTTCTTCACGGCGTCGACCAGGATCGGCTGGGCCTGGGTGACGGCGGTTTCCGCAGCCTTGTTCATGGCGGTTTCCAGCTCCTCGACCTGGGCGCCCATGCCGAAGGCTTTCATCTTGCCGGCGACTTTGCCGAGTTTGCCCGGCAGTTCGATTTTCACGTCCGGGTTGTTGCTGAAGCCACCCGGGGTGCCGAGTTGTTTGACGGCCAGTTGCGCGCCTTGGGTCAGGGCATCCTTGAGGCCGCCGGTGGCGTCGCCTTGCGACAGGTCGCTGAGGGACAGGGCCAGTGCGTTGGCGGAGATCATCAGGCCCGCGCACAGGCCGGCGAAGCGAAGGGTAGGGCGGAGCATGACGGCTTCCTTGTTGAGAGTGAGTTAGCGGGCGGCGTCGACACGGATCTTCAGTGGCTGCGGATCCTTGCCATCGAGCTGCACGGCATGGTTTTCGGTGGTGATGAACATCAGCTCGCCGTTGACTTCAATGCGTGCGCTGACCGAGTAGCGGTGGCCGGGTTTGACCTGGGCCGGATCGTAGCTCAAGTGGAACGGCAGCGGCACCTGGCCTTTGATCGGGCCTGTCTGTTCGTCGAGTACCACGGCCGGAGCATCGGCCAGCGAAACGTCCTGCAGGCTCACACTCAAGGTCGCACTGGGTGGCAGGGCGATGCGTTGCAGATAGAACACTTCGCCGTCGAGGCTGACCTTGCCGGCCGGTGAAGTCGACTGGCAGGCGCTGAGCAGGGTGGCGGCGGCCAGCAGAGAGAGTTTTTTCATCGCAGATCTCCGTATCGACGGCGCCAGAAGAAGCCTGGCGCCTGTAGGAATTTAGTCGTTTTGCACAGGAGGGGCGACCTGATCGGCCGCATCTTCGCTGCGATGCAGGGCTACCTGACGGATCGACAGGCGAATCTCCGCCGGCAACACCCGTTTGGCTGCGCCTTCGGCCAGTTCGCCGAGCAGTTCGTGATAGCTCAGCTTGCCGGCTTCATCGCGACGCAGCACGTCGAGGTCGAGCAGGGTCTGGATGAAGTGGCGGAACAGGCTCTTGTCGAAGAATTCCGGTGCGTTCAGGCCATGCAGGATCGACAGGCGCTGGGCCATGACCGTGCACAAGTCTTCCAGTTCTTCGGCGCTGATGCTGTTCTGGCCGCTGTTGAGCAGCAGGGAAACCGTCATGTAGAAGCGTTGCAGGGTCTGGGCGATGCTCTTCGACAGCAATGTCAGCAGCACAAAATGCCGCGAGCTTGGCGCCGGGCGCAGGTAGACGTCTTTTTCGAAGCGCAGCAGGCCTTGTTCGACGAACGCTTGGAGCCACTGATCGATCACCGCATCCAGTTCTTCCAGGGGCCAGCGGATGAACAGTTCCGATTGCAGGTACGGATACAGTGCGCGGGTATAGCGCAGGATCTGTTCGCGGCTCATGCGCGAGGTGCTCTGGAAGAAACTCGCCAGCAGCGCCGGCAGGGCGAAGATGTGCAACACGTTGTTGCGGTAGTAGGTCATCAGGACGGCGTTCTGCTCGTCCAGATACAGAATCTTGCCCAGCGCATCGTTCTGCTCGGACAGCAGATCCATGTCCTTCACGTGTTCGATCAGCGCCCGGCCATCGCCTTCCGGCAAGGTGGTGTGCGGCGAGTACGGGACTTTGCGCAGCAATGCCAGATACAGATCCAGCACCCGCGCCATGGCCCGATCGTCGAGTGCAAGGCGGGTGGTCGACAGTAGTGCCAGCGCCACCAGGTTGACCGGGTTGATCGCCGCCGCTTCGTTCAGACGCTGCGCGACTTTCTCGCCGAGGCGGTTGGTGGTTTCGTTGAGCCAGGCCGGCTTGTACTGCGGGCCGAGTTCCTGCTGGCGCCACCCTGGTTGTTCGCTGTCGAGGAATTCCGCGAGTTTGATCGGCTCGCCGAAGTTCACCGCCACCTGGCCAAAGCGCTGCTTGAGCGCGCCGATGACTTTGAAGATGTCGAAGATCGATTCTTTCTTCTTGCTCGCGCCACGCAGTTCGCCGAGGTAGGTCCGGCCTTCAAGCACGCGCTCGTAACCGATGTACACCGGCACGAACACGATCGGCATCCGCGACGAACGCAGGAAACTGCGCAGGGTGATCGCCAGCATCCCGGTTTTCGGTTGCAGCATGCGCCCGGTACGCGAGCGACCGCCTTCGACGAAGTACTCGACCGGGAAACCTGTGGTGAACAGGGTGTGCAGGTACTCGTTGAACACCGAGGTGTACAGCGGATTGCCCTTGAACGTGCGGCGCATGAAGAACGCACCGCCGCGACGCAGCAGGCTGCCGATCACCGGCATGTTCAGGTTGATCCCGGCGGCGATGTGCGGCGGGGTCAGGCCGTTGCGGAACAGCAGGTACGACAGCAGCAGGTAGTCGATATGGCTGCGGTGGCACGGTACGTAGATCACTTCGTGACCCTGGGCGACCTTCTGCACGCCTTCGATGTGGTTGACCTTGATCCCGTCGTAGATCTTGTTCCAGAACCAGCTCAGTACCACTTCCAGAAAACGGATCGCGGTGTAGGTGTAGTCCGAGGCGATCTCGTTGCCATAGCGCAGGGCCTGGGCCTTGGCTTTTTCCGGGGAGATGTTTTCGCGCTCGGCTTCGTCGAGGATCGCTTGCTTGACCAGCGGCTGGTTGAGCAGGCCTTTGACCAGGTTGCGGCGGTGGGAAATGTCCGGGCCGATCACCGCAGCCTTGAGGTTGCGGAAGTGCACCCGCAGGATTCGCTGGGCCATGCGCACGGTGCGTTCGTGGCCCTTGTTGTGTTCGATCAGCTCGCGCAGGTGGATCGGTGCGGAGAATTGCACACGAGTCTTGCGTCCCAGAATCATGATGCTCAGCAGACGACGCAGACGCCCGGTGACGGCCCAGCTGTCGGCGAACAGCAATTTCCACGGGCTGTTCTCGCTGTCCGGCGACTGGCCCCAGAACACGCTGACCGGAATGATCTGTGCATCTTCGGCAGCGTTCTGGCTCAGGGCGCTGACCAGGCGGGTCAGGGTCGGCGGCGCGCCGCGCTTGTCCTGGCGGCCGAGCCAGTCCGGGTCCGGCGTCAGGTAGAAGAACGCCGCCGGTTCGATCAGCGAACCCACGGACACCGGCAGCACCGGGCGCGGCAGACCGGCCTTGGTGCACTCGGTGTCGACCACCGCCAGATCGGTCAGCGATGGGTTTTGCAGGACGTAGAACACCGGACGACTGCGGTCTAGGTTGAGGGTGAACGACGACTGGTTGATCGTCTCGGAGCGAACCCAGAGATACAACAGTCGGCGCAAGGTGCCAAACACAAGACGGCGGAACGGGGAACGAGTCATACGGCTTCTGCGTGAGTGGATAAACCGAGCGTTTGCTCGGGAGGGCAGGGGGCGTTCTTCATGAGTTTTCGTGCCGCGCCGTGCCTGCTGTTGTGCAGGGCAAGGCGCGAGAAGCGTGGTTTGGTCGTTCCAAACAAGCTTCGAGCAACGCAGCCCTGCACAACAGCAGGCGCGGCCCTTCGGGTTGTGCCTTAAAGCGGACCAGGCTGCGTTGCAGGCCTTGGAAAGGGAACAACCATTTCCAGCGGCCTGCGCCTTGCCTGGTCCGCTTTAAGGCGACAACGCGGCGCGAAAACTCATGAAGAACGCCCCCTTAGTTTGCCGTATTGGGCGAAAATCGGCAAAAAAGCGGCGAAGTAATCTCCTGTTGAGAGTTTTGCCGCCTGTCATATACTCGGCGATCTGTCGCCGGGGCCCTTTTATGGACGTCGGACGCAGGCTGACGTTCCTCAAAGGCTTTCCTGCGAAAAGCCTGTTCAATAATAAAAAAGGAGTATGAACAGATGGCAACACGTGAAACCGGCAACGTGAAGTGGTTCAACGACGCCAAGGGCTACGGCTTCATTCAGCGCGAAGACGGGGTGGACGTGTTCGTGCACTACCGCGCGATCCGCGGCGAAGGCCACCGTTCGCTGACCGAGGGTCAGCAGGTTGAATACGCGGTGGTGGAAGGGCAGAAGGGGTTGCAGGCTGAAGACGTTGTAGGCCTGTAATGATCGTTCCCACGCTCTGCGTGGGAATGCCTCAATGGACGCTCTGCGTCCGCTTTGGGACGCGGAGCGTCCCGGGCTGCATTCCCACGCAGAGCGTGGGAACGATCAATGAGAGTCAGGCAGTTTTCCAGGTGATTTCTTCTTCACCGTCGGCGCTGATCCGGATCCAGCGATCCGCCGTCTCCTCACCTTCTTCCTCGACCCACGTCCCCGGTGCGCAGCGCACTTCAACGTTCAGCGCGGCAAACGCTGCGCGGGCGCAGGCGATGTCGTCGTCCCATGGGGTCGCGTCGCTTTCCAGGTACAGGCTGTTCCACTTGCCCACGGCTTTCGGCAGCCAGGTCACCGGGATGTTGCCGGCCTTGCACTTCCAGGTCTGGCCTTTCTGCACCCATTCGCTGCAAGGGCCGAGGGCGGCGCCCAGCCAAGCGGAAATGGCCTTGTGGTCGACGTCGGCGTCTTTCAGGTAAATCTCGATGTCCGGTTGGCGCATGGATGTCCTCACTGCGGGTCTGAAAAATCCATTCGCGGATTTAGCCGGCCCCGGGTCGTTGCCCGAGACCAAAGGTTATTGAAGAACGAAATAATCGTAGCGCATCGAGACAGTGGTCACGAACGGCTCGGCCTGTTCGATGACCGCCGCGCGGCGCTCGGCACTGGCGCGCCAGCCGTGGGGCGTCATCGCCAGCAGGTTGGCGCGATCCTCGGGCTTGTCCAGCGTCAGTTTGAATTCCAGGGTTTCACTATGCGCCAGCGCCATGCCTTCCGGCACCAGGGCCAGGTGCTTGTCGTCGGTGTATTCGCGCACTTCGTCGTACAGGCGTTCGCGCAGTTCCATCAGGTGGCCGCTGGTCGGGCCGACCTTCATCAGGCCGCCGCCAACACTGAGCAGGCGCTTGGCTTCTTCCCAATCCAGCGGACTGAAAACGCTGGCCAGAAACTGGCAGCTGCCGGAGGCCAGTGGCACCCGGGCCATGCTGGCGATCAACCAGGTCAGCGCCGGATTGCGTTTGCAGGCGCGTTTGACCGCTTCCTTCGAGATGTCCAGCGCGTAACCGTCGGCGTCGGGCAAAGCCTCGGCGATCTGCGCGGTGTAGTAACCCTCGCCACAACCGATATCGACCCAGCGCGCCGGCGCGTAACCGGCTGCCAGCTCCGCCAGACGCTTGGCTACCGGCGCGTAATGTCCGGCGTTCAGAAAGTCGCGGCGGGCCTCGACCATCGCCTGATTGTCGCCGGGATCGCGGCTGTTCTTGTGCTGCACCGGCAGCAGGTTCAGGTAACCCTGGCGCGCGCGGTCAAAGCGGTGGCCGGCAGGGCAGACCACGCCGTTATCCACCGCGTTCAGCGGTTCACTGCAGATCGGGCACGCGAGCATCAGGCGAGCAACTTGATCAGGGTCTGGTAGTAGATTTCGGTCAGCACGTCGAGATCGGCCGCCAGTACGCGCTCGTTGACCTGGTGGATGGTCGCGTTGACCGGGCCCAGCTCAACAACCTGCGTACCCATGGTCGCGATGAAACGACCGTCGGAGGTGCCGCCGCTGGTGGATGCCTTGGTCTCGCGGCCGGTGATGTCCTTGATGCTCGAAGACACCGCGTCGAGCAGTGCGCCCGGTTCGGTGAGGAACGGCAGACCGGACAGCGCCCAGTCGATGTGCCAGTCCAGGCCATGCTTGTCGAGGATGTCGGCGACGCGTTTCTGCAGGCCTTCGACGGTCGATTCGGTGGAGAAGCGGAAGTTGAACACCGCCACCAGGTCGCCCGGAATCACGTTGGTCGCGCCGGTGCCGGAGTTGACGTTGGAAATCTGGAAACTGGTCGGCGGGAAGAAATCGTTGCCGTGATCCCAGTGCTCGGCAGCCAGCTCGGCCAGGGCCGGGGCGGCGAGGTGGATCGGGTTCTTCGCCAGGTGCGGATAGGCCACGTGGCCCTGCACGCCGCGCACGGTCAGTTTGGCGCCGAGGGAGCCGCGACGACCGTTCTTCACCACGTCGCCCACCAGCGTGGTGCTCGACGGTTCGCCGACGATGCACCAGTCCAGACGTTCGTTACGGGCTGCCAGGCGCTCGACCACGGCCTTGGTACCGTGATGCGCCGGGCCTTCCTCGTCGCTGGTGATCAGGAACGCGACCTTGCCCTTGTGATCCGGGTAGTCGGTGACGAAACGCTCGGCCGCTACGGTCATCGAGGCCAGGCTGCCTTTCATGTCCGCCGCGCCACGGCCGCAGAGCATGCCGTGCTCGTCGATCACCGCGTTGAACGGGTCGATCTGCCAGGCGGTCACCGGGCCGGTCGGCACCACATCGGTGTGGCCGGCGAAGCACAGCACCGGGCCGTCGCCTTTGCCGTGAGTCGCCCAGAAGTTATCCACATCTTCGATGCGCATCGGTTCCAGCTGGAAACCGGCATCGCCCAGGCGCTGCATCATCTGCTTCTGGCAATCGGCGTCGACCGGCGTCACGGACGGACGGCGGATCAGGTCGATGGCGAGTTGGAGGGTCGGCGAAAGGTCGGCGTGGGCCGTCATGGAAAACTCCGAAAGCTGTAAATGTGGGAGCGAGCCTGCTCGCGATGACGATGTCCTGTTCAACATAAGTGTTGAATGTGACGGACTCATCGCGAGCAAGCTCGCTCCCACAGGTCTAGGGGCAGGCCATCGGGGCCTTGGCCCTGCAAAATGGCGGTTATCTTAAAGCAAAACGGCGACCATTGGCCGCCGTTTAGTGCATCGGTGAGGATTTAGACCACTGGTGCCGGTTCAGGCGCAGCTGATGGTTTTGGCAGCGACGACAGGAACGCCATGATCAGCGCCGCTACATACGGCAGCGACTGCACCAGCAGCATGGCCACCCAGAAGCGCATGTCGTTGCTCGGAATGCCCTGCACCAGGAAGATCCCCAGCGCCGCGCCCCACAACAGCAGCATGATGAACAGCTCTTCCCGGGCCTCGGAAATCGCCACCCAGAAGCCATGGTTGTCGGCGTTTTTCGGGGTGCGGAAGAACGGAATGCTGCTGGTGAAGAAGCCGTACAGCACCGCTTTGGCGATGGTATGCGACAACGCCAGTCCGGCCAGTGCCGCGCAGAACGCATCCTTGAGGTTCACGCCCACGGCACGACGGTACAAAAAGATAATCTTGCCGACCTTGAACACGAACAGCGCCAGTGGCGGGATCGCGAAGATCAGCAGCGGTGGATCGACTCGTTGCGGCACGATGATCATCGCCGCCGACCACAACAGCGCGCCGACGGTGAAGAAGATGTTCATGCCGTCCGCCACCCACGGCAGCCAGCCCGCGAGGAAGTGGTAACGTTGGCCGCGCGTCAGCTCGGTGTCCTTGCCGCGCAGCAGGCTGCGGGTGTGGCGCTTGATGATCTGGATCGCACCGTAGGCCCAGCGGAAACGCTGCTTCTTGAAGTCGATGAAGGTGTCCGGCATCAGACCCTTGCCATAACTGTCGTGGTAATACGCCGCCGACAGGCCTTTCTCGAATACCCGCAGACCAAGCTCGGCGTCTTCACAGATGCACCAGTCGGCCCAGCCCAGTTCTTCCAGAACCGAGCGTCGGGTCATGGTCATGGTGCCGTGCTGGATGATGGCGTCGCGGTCGTTGCGGGTGACCATGCCGATGTGGAAGAAGCCTTTGTATTCGGCATAGCACAGCTTCTTGAAGGTGCTTTCGTTCTGGTCGCGATAGTCCTGCGGCGACTGCACCACAGCAATTTTCGGGTCGGCGAAGTGCGGCACCATGTGCTTGAGCCAGTTCGGGTGCACGCAGTAGTCGGAGTCGATCACCGCGATCACTTCGGCGTCCTTGGCGGTGTGCGGGATCAGGTAGTTCAGCGCGCCGCCCTTGAAACCGGCCAGGGGCGAGACGTGGAAGAACTTGAAGCGCGGGCCGAGGGTTTCGCAATAGTCGCGCACCGGTTCCCAGACCGCCGGGTCCTTGGTGTTGTTGTCGATGATCAGGACTTCGAAGTCCGGATAGTCGAGGTTGGCCAGGGCGTTGAGGGTCTGTTTGACCATCTCCGGCGGCTCGTTGTAGCAGGGCACGTGGATCGAGACTTTCGGGCGGTAGTCCGAGTCGCCGACCACCGGCAGGAATTCACGGCGACGCTTGTGGATCCACACCGCCTCGGCCAGTTCATGGGCCTCGGTCAGCAACACGATGAACACCCCGAGCGCACCGAGCGCCAGCAGGAAGCCCACCGTCAGGCTGAACCACGTGCTGTATTGCTGGCTGTAGTCGTAACCGATCCACACCAGCACCGAACCGCAGAGGAACGCGATAAAGGTGAGGAAGGTACGGCCGCGCTGACGCAGGGCCGAGCCGTCGATCATCAGCAGGGTCAACGACAGCAGCGCCAGCACCACCGAGCCAATGGCCAGCACGCGCCATTGCGGGATCGCCACCACCGGGCCTTCGAAGTTGAATTTCTGCTGGCGCGCGGCGTTGAACACGCCCCAGTAAGCGCCGACCGAACCTTCATCGCTGGCCTTCCATGGCTGGTCGAACGCTTCGATCACGAAGTAGTTGAAGCCCTGACGGTTGAGTTTGTTGACCAGTGTTCGCAGGTAGATCGCCTGATCCGCCGGCGACGCATCGGCGCCACCGCGCATGCGGCCGTTGCTCGGCCAGCCCACTTCGGACAGCAGCAGCGGCTTTTTCGGGAACATCTTTTTCAGGTCGCGGGCGCGGTCGAAAACAAACTGCCCGGCCTTGTCCACCGGAATGAATTCCCAGTACGGCAGCACGTGTGCGGCGATCAGGTCGACGTGCTTGGCCAGTTCCGGGTGCTCTTCCCAGACGTGCCACTGTTCGGAGGTGGTCACCGGTACTTTCACGGCCGCGCGCACGCGGTCGAGCAGTACGCTGAGTTCTTGGGCGGTGATTTCCATGCGGAAGATCGCTTCGTTACCGACGACCACGCGAACCACGCTGCGCGAAGTGTTGGCCAGTTCGATGGCGCGGGTGATCTCCCGCTCGTTGCGCTCCTGGTCGGGGCTGATCCAGATCCCCAGGGTCACGCGCAGACCGAACTCTTCCGCCAGTTTCGGGATGTCCTGCAGGGAACCGTCGACCGAGTAGATGCGGATGTTGTCCGTCAGCTTGCTCATGATCTCCAGATCGCGGCGCATTTCATCGTCGGACGGATACTGATCCTTCTGTGGGAACTGTCCCTGCTGGAACGGTGAATAGGAGAAACCGGAGATCTGCTCCGGCCAGTTCGGCGCGGAGACGGGGCGGTTGATCAGCGCCCAGAAACCGGTGAACAGGGCGGCGATTGCCAGAACCACCACCAGGTTGAGTCCAAATTTACGCGATGACATAGCTGTGTCGGGTTCCAAAGGCTGTGGAACGAAGGGTCGGCTGGTTGACGCCAAGAGGGCGCGCATCCTACACCGGCAGTTCGCCGAGTCCTACAAGAGACAGGGAAATGCCGGACGTTGGGCAATCCAACCTGACTTAAGTTCTTTCGTTTCAGCGTGTAAGACAAATCTTTGTTACGTACAGCTTTAATTAAAGCAGGCGCATTCGCCGTTCATAGCGCAAAGATGCTCTTGGCCGCCGACGGCCCTATAATGCGCGCCGGTTTTCAGGGTAATGGTCATGAGTACAGAAGATCCGCGGTTTGCAGGCATCGCCCGTTTGTATGGCATCGAGGGCCTCGAGCGCCTGCGTGCAGCCCATGTGGCGATTGTCGGCGTTGGCGGCGTCGGTTCCTGGGCGGCGGAAGCCATGGCCCGTTGCGGGGTGGGCGAGATTTCGCTGTTCGACCTCGACGACGTCTGTGTCAGCAACGCCAACCGCCAGCTGCACGCGCTCGACAGCACGGTCGGCAAGCCCAAGGTCGAGGTGATGGCCGAGCGTCTGCGCGGGATCAACCCGGACTGCACGGTGCACGCCGTGGCGGACTTCGTCACCCGCGACACCATGGCCGAATACATCACGCCGAACATTGACTGCGTGATCGACTGCATCGACGCGGTCAACGCAAAAGCCGCGCTGATCGCCTGGTGCAAGCGCCGCAAGATCCAGATCATCACCACCGGCGGTGCTGGCGGGCAGATCGATCCGACGTTGATTCAGGTCTGCGACCTCAACCGTACGTTCAATGATCCTCTGGCCTCGAAAGTGCGTTCTACATTGCGCCGCGATTATGGTTTCTCGCGCACCGTGACCCGTCATTACAGCGTGCCGTGCGTGTTCTCCACCGAACAGCTGCGCTATCCGAAACCGGACGGCAGCATCTGCCTGCAGAAGAGTTTTGTCGGCGACGGCGTGAAGCTGGACTGCGCCGGCGGGTTTGGCGCGGTGATGATGGTCACGGCGACGTTCGGCATGGTCGCGGCGACCAAGGCTGTGGACAAGATTGTGGCGGGCGTTCGGCGCCCGGCGGATCGGGTCAAGCCTCAGGCCTGAAGCCCAGGGCTGCGTGACCGATCGTTCCCACGTCGAGGCGTCGAACCGACCGCGTGGGAATGCCTCAACGGACGCTCCGCGTTCGGCTCTTGATTTGGGACGCAGAGCGTCCCGGGCTGCATTCCCACGCGGAGCGTGGGAATGATCAGTACGATCAGTCCGGGGCGAGTTCACGCATCCGCTGCAACACGGCATTCAAGCCATTGCTGCGCGACGGCGACAACTGTCGCGACAGCCCCAACTGATTGAACCAGTCCGGCAGATCGACCTGTTGCAGCTCGCCCGCGGTCAAGCCGTTGACCCGCAACAGCAGCAACGCCACCAACCCGCGAATCATCCGTGCATCGCTGCTCGCTGCGAACTGCCAATGGCCGTCGCGCAATTCGCCAACCAGCCACACCTGACTTTCACAGCCGTGTACCCGATTGGCCTCGCACTTGTCTGCATCGCTCAAAGGCGGCAGGCAATCACCAAACTGCATCAACAGCCGCGCCCGCTGTTCCCAGCCAGCGGCGTTTTGAAACGTTTGCAGCGCTTCGGCAGCCTCGACCGGCAGGCTCATCGCAACAACTCCAGCGCCTGATCCAGCGCTTCAAAGAACCTCTCCAGATCCTCTGAATCGTTGTACAACGCCAGCGACACGCGAATCGCCCCGGCCAGTTCGAAGCGCTTGAGCAACGGCATTGCGCAGTGGTGCCCGGCGCGCACGGCGATGCCCTGTTCGGTCAGCAAATGCGCCAGATCAGCGTTGTGTACGCCTTCAACGACAAAACTGGCCAGCGCCAGTTGCGGTTTGCCCAGCAGACGAATGCCATTACGTGCCGCAAGACCACGCAACAAATAATCGTGCAACGCCGCTTCGTGGGCGGACACGGCGTCCTGATCCAGACCGGCCAGATAGTCGAGGGTCGCACCGAGGCCGATAACGCTGGCAATCGGCGGCGTTCCGGCCTCGAAACCCAGTGGCGCCGGGCGGAAACGCGCGTCGTGATAATTGGCTTCCAGCACCATCTCGCCGCCAAATTGCCACGGGCGCAGTTGCTCAAGCGCTGCGTTGCACCCGAACAGCACGCCGAGGCCATCGGGGCCGTACAACTTGTGGCTGGAAAACACGTAAAAGTCGCAACCCAGCGCTTGCACGTCATGCCGGCCATGGACCACGCCCTGAGCGCCATCGACCACCGTCAGTGCGTTGTGCGCCTTGGCCATCGCCAGCAGCGCCGGCAACGGTTGCCAGGCACCGAGCACGTTGGATAACTGACTGACCGCCAGCAAGCGAGTACGCGGGCCGATCAGGTGAACGGCGGCGGCGAGGTCGATCACGCCGTCCTCGTCCAGCGGCAGAATTACCAACTTCAGATCGCGACGTTGTGCCAGTTGCTGCCACGGCAGCAGGTTGGCGTGATGCTCCAGGGCGCTGATGACAATTTCATCGCCCGGATGGAAAAGATGTTCCAGGCCATAAGCCAGGAGATTCAGCGCACTGGTGGCGCCGTGGGTGAAGATGATCTGCCCGCTGTCACCGGCATTCAGCCACTGGGCAACCTTCAGGCGGCTGTCCTCGAACGCCTGCGTGGCGTGGGCGCCGGGCAGATGCTGGGCACGATGCACGTTGGCCGCGCCATTGGCGTAGTAATGCGTCAGCGCGTCAAGCAGGGCCTGGGGTTTTTGCGTGGTGGCGGCGTTGTCCAGATAGGTCTGGTCTTGCCGTTGCAGGGCGGCGATGGCCGGGAAATCGGCGCGCCAGGGGGAGGGAATCATCACGGTTTCAAGCCCTGGTGAAGATGGGCGGGTTAACGCCGAACCCTGTGGGAGCGGGCTTGCCCGCGATGGCGATCTTTCGAACGCCATGGCAAACAGGCCGGCTCCCTCAGGTGAGCTTCTGGCGCTTAGTTGTGAGCGTGCAGTGCTTCGTTCAGTTCGATCGCCGATTTGTGGGTCTTGCATTCCACAGCGCCGGTTTCCGAATTGCGACGGAACAGCAGGTCGGTCTGACCGGCCAGTTCACGGGCCTTGACCACTTTGACCAGGTTGTTGTGCTCGTCCAGCAGCGCCACCTTGGTGCCGGCGGTCACGTACAGGCCCGACTCGACGGTGTTGCGGTCGCCCAACGGGATACCGATACCGGCGTTGGCGCCGATCAGGCAGCCTTCGCCGACCTTGATCACGATGTTTCCGCCGCCCGACAGGGTGCCCATGGTCGAGCAGCCGCCGCCCAGGTCCGAGCCCTTGCCGACGAATACGCCAGCGGAGACGCGGCCTTCGATCATGCCCGGGCCTTCGGTGCCGGCGTTGAAGTTGATGAAACCTTCGTGCATCACGGTGGTGCCTTCGCCCACGTAGGCGCCCAGACGCAGACGCGCGGCGTCAGCGATACGCACGCCGGCCGGTACTACGTAGTCGGTCATTTTCGGGAATTTGTCCACCGAGAACACTTCCAGCAGTTCGCCACGCAGACGGGCTTCGAGTTGCAGCTCGGCCAGTTCACTCAGGTCGATCGCGCCCTGGCTGGTCCAGGCCACGTTTGGCAGCAGCGGGAAAATCCCGGCCAGGCTCACGCCGTGCGGCTTGACCAGACGATGGGACAGCAGGTGCAGCTTGAGGTAAGCCTCAGGGGTGGAAGTCAGCTGAGCGTCTTCGGCCAGCAGGGTGGCGACCAGTGGCTTGTGGCTTTCAGCAAGACGGGTCAGCAGCTTGCCTTGTACGGCGTCGATGCCTTTCACGGCTTCAGCCAGCTGCGCAGCCTGCGCGGTGGTGAAGGTGATGGCCTGGTTGCCTTCGGTGTAGCCGAGGATCGGTGCAACAGCAGCGACCAGTTCGGCCGATGGATTGAGCAGCGGCTGAGCGTAGAACACTTCCAGCCACGCGCCTTGACGGTTCTGGGTGCCGACGCCGAAGGCGATACTGAACAGGGAGTTGGACATGTGAATACCTCTACAAAATGTGACGGGCTGCTTACTTGAGGGCGGCCGCGTAGATATCTGGCTTGAAGCCAATCAGGGTTCGGTCACCGAGATCGAGCACCGGGCGCTTGATCATCGAGGGTTGAGCGAGCATCAGTTCGATGGCTTTCGACTGGTCGAGATCGGCTTTGCGTTCGTCGTCGAGTTTGCGAAAGGTCGTGCCCGCGCGGTTCAACACCGTTTGCCAGCCATGTTCGTCGCACCATTGGGTCAGGTGCTCGCGGTCAATGCCGGCGGTCTTGTAATCGTGGAAGTCATAACTGACAGCGTGTTCATCGAGCCAGGTGCGCGCCTTTTTCATGGTGTCGCAGGCTTTGATGCCGAAAAGGTGCAACGTTTTGCTTGAAACGGTCAAGGAATTGCCCCCTTTACAGGTGCTGGAAAAAAATGGTGTCGGATTATGCCATGACCAGACGGTTTCGCGGCGCCGAGGTTGCTTTTGCTGAGCGGGCTGCGACATAGGTGCAACGGTCACGCACAGCCTAAGCGGCTAATATGGCAGTTCAACGCTGTCGATTGTCCGGGATTTCCGCTTTATGCAAACTGCTTATACCGTCCTGATCCTGCTGATGCTGGTCAGTGTCTCGCGCCTGGTGGGACGGGTGATTCCGCTGCCGCTGCCACTGGTACAGATCGCCGCCGGCGCCTTGCTGGCCTGGCCGACCCTCGGCCTGCACGTGGCCCTCGATCCCGAACTGTTCCTGTTTCTGTTCCTGCCACCGCTGCTGTTTTCCGATGGCTGGCGCATGCCCAAGCGTGAATTGTGGCGCCTGCGCGGGCCGGTGCTGACGCTCGCGGTCGGGCTGGTGCTGTTTACCGTGGTCGGTGCCGGCTACTTCATTCATTGGCTGCTGCCGACGATTCCGTTGCCGGTGGCCTTTGCACTGGCAGCGGTGCTGTCGCCGACCGATGCGGTTGCAGTTTCGGCGATTTCGCAGAACCGCTTGCCCACGCCGCTGATGCACATGCTGCAAGGCGAGGCGTTGATGAACGATGCCTCAGGCCTGGTGACGTTCAAGTTCGCGCTGGTCGCGGCGGTGACCGGTGCATTCTCCCTGGCCAATGCCAGCCTGACCTTCGTGCTGGTGGCCGTCGGCGGGCTTGCGGTCGGCGTGGCGCTGAGCTGGCTGGTCGGAAGGTTGCGCGCCTGGATGATTGCCCGGGGCTGGGACGATCCGGCGACCCACGTGGTGTTCATGTTGCTGCTGCCATTCGCCGCTTACGTGCTGGCCGAGCGGCTTGGCGCGTCGGGCATTCTTTCGGCAGTGGCGGCGGGGATGATGCAGAGCTGGCTCGATCTGCTGCCGCGCCAGACCAGCACCCGGTTGCTCAACCGCAGCGTCTGGTCGTTGCTGGAGTTTGCCTTCAACGGTTTGATCTTCCTGCTGCTCGGCCTGCAACTTCCGGACATCGTTAAAGCGGTGGTCAGCCACGAGACATCGTTATGGCCGACCCTGTTCTATCGCTGTCTCGATGTGGTGGCGATTTTCCTGGCGCTGGTGTTGTTGCGCTTCATCTGGGTGCAGAGCATCTGGCGGCTGTCGGTGCTGCTGCGTCGCTTGCGCGGCAAGGGTGATCTGACGCAGGTGCCGACCGCCCGTTCCTGCTGGCTGCTGACCGTCGGCGGCGTGCGCGGTGCGGTGACCCTGGCGGGCGTGATGTCGGTGCCGATGCTGATGGGCAGCGAGGCGTTCCCCGAGCGCGATCTGCTGATCTTCATCGCCGCCGGGGTGATTCTGTTATCGCTGGTGGCGGCCTGTATTGCGCTGCCGTTGCTGTTGCGCGGTATCGAAAAAAGTCCGGACGACAAGCGTCGTCAGGAAGTGCGCGACGCCTGGCGCAAGACGGCGGAAGCAGCGATCCATGCGCTGGAGACCGAGGAGGTCAACCCGCAGGACGCCGCGCAAGCCGCCCTGGCAGCGGAGCTCAAGGCGCGGATCATGTCCGAGTATCGCCATCAACTGGAGGTCTTCAACGATTCGGCGGAAGCCCAGGCGCTGGCGTTCCAGATGGATCTGCTCGAACGCCGCTTGCGCCTCAAGGCACTGCGCGCGCAACGCCTTGAGTTATACAGCCTCAGTCGTCAGCACCAGATTGGCGATGACGTTCTGCGTGAAGTGTTGGGCGAACTGGACTTGAGTGAGGCGAATCTGGGCTCGGTCAAATAATGGCGTCACTTTGGTTCGCATGGGTTATTGCGCTTGTTCGGCAGGGTAGGGGTAGGCCTTCGACATGAACGTCTTGTCCTTTTCACTGAGCTCCAGATTCAGATCAATCTTGAAGTCGCCGTGGGTCCAGTCCTGACGCACGGCGTAGTGCATGATCGATTTCGGATCGTAGGGCAAATGGTCGAAATCGCTGGCGTCGAGCAGGTTGAAGTAGCGTTCATCGACAGATCGGCGGGCGTAATCGTCTTCGTCGGCGTTTTCTTTGACCCAGTGCGCGGCATAGACCGCTGCCTTGTTCCAGGGGATGTTCGATTCCGGATGCAGGTGCTCATGCTCGGCCCCCAGCGCATGCCCGAACTCGTGCATGACGTTGGCGGCGAAAAACGCCGGTGCCTGCAGATCCGGCGACAGCCTCATGGTCGGGCCGTCCTCGATCAGCAGTGCGTGGGTGCCAATCATCGACCAGTAAATCCCGGGCTCGCTGCTGATTCGGATATCTCCCGATTCACCCTCGACGAAATCAAAGTTCAAATTGATGTACGGCAGCCATTCGCTGGCAGCAGCCTTGACCGCATCCTTGAACGGCTGGTCGCCGTTTAAGAAGGCAACGCGCAATGTTTGACCTGGTGTCCAGAAGTGAGCCGGTTTGCCAATCGCACGTTTTTTACGACCGGGGGCGGTGATAGTCGGAATCATGTTCAAGTGTCCTTGCTTGTAAAATTGATAGTTGAATTTCCCGGGATCCGATGGGTTCGGGTGGTGTTGAAGTTAGTGGTAGATGTTAGTTTGTGAAAGTTGTTTGATGTAAGGTTGTGTGTTTTCAATTCAAGTTTGCCAGGCGTTGCACCTGGCAAACTTTTTAGTTTGAAATGTCCGAATTATTTTGGATAAAGCAGCTTCATCAATTGTTTGTCTTTTTTACTGATCTTGCGGTTTATCGGTACTTCCCAGTTGCCGATGGTCAAATCGTTCGATACAGGATGATGCATGATCGATCGCCTGTCGTAGTTCGTATAAATCGCATCCAGCGTATCGAAAGTCGCGAACAGGTTGCGGTCGACCTGTTCGCGAGTCAGCGGATTCATTTCCCGATTCCGGTAAAACTCGTAAACCTTGGGTTTGTCCCACGGAATATTGGCTTGAGGATGCTGATGTTCATGCAGGGCGCCCAGTGCATGGCCGAACTCGTGGATCACGATGGTCTCGAAATCGGGATGCTCTGGTTTGACGCCCAGATTCATCGTTGGATGGTCGGGATGTATCAACAGGGCATCGGTACCCAGCATTGAACTGTTGTCATTGTTTCGGGTTGCGATGCGGATATCGCCTTTCAGATCGTCGACGAATTCGAAGGTCAGGTTGATATAGGCCAGCCATTTACGAGCCGCATTGATAATCCCTGTCTTATGATCGGCGTCGGGTGCGTCAATAAAAGCAATTTTCAATGTTCGGCCATTTGCCCAGAGTTTCGAATAATTGACCACGGAGCGTTTGCGGCGAGAGCCTGCTGTGCTTTGGGTGCCGGCATTCGCCGGGTTCTCGTTGATGGCGGCGATGTAAGCGGCCTGGTCGTCCGGCCATTGAATCAGTTGGCAATCCAGAAGTTCTTTCATTATTGACTTCGTCCATGAAGTTGCAGGTTGATTTTGGGTGGTGCGCACAATGACGCGACTCAAGACTAACGTCTGGCCAGCGTAAAGGTGGGGTAGAAAAAGCGGGGGAAGTGTTACGTCATGTTTGATCGCCCGTGCCGGATTGCCCGGCACGGGCGTGAGCGATTACTTATGGCGCAAGACGAAATCGCGAATGCGCTCGGCCGCTTCCACGCACTCCGCCAAGGGGGCTACCAGCGCCATGCGCACGCGTCCGGCGCCCGGATTGACGCCATCGACGTCCCGCGACAGATAGGAGCCCGGCACTACGGTCACGTGCTCTTCGGCAAACAGATCCCGACAGAACGCAGCGTCGTCACCTTGTACATTCGGCCACAGGTAGAAGCTGCCATCGGGGCGCTGCACATCCATCAGCGGGCTGAGGATCGCCAGCACAGCGTCGAACTTCTCGCGATACAGCGCGCGGTTGGCGCGTACATGCACTTCGTCATTCCACGCGGCGACGCTGGCCAGTTGGGTTTGAACCGGCATCGCGCAGCCGTGGTAGGTGCGGTACAGCAGGAAGCCCTTGAGGATGTCGGCATCGCCGGCGACAAAACCGGAGCGCAGGCCCGGCAGGTTCGAGCGCTTGGACAGGCTGTGGAACACCACGCAACGCTTGAAGTCCTTGCGACCCAGTTCGGCGCAGGCGCTGAGCAGGCCCGGCGGCGGGGTCTGTTCGTCGAAGTACAGCTCGCTGTAGCACTCGTCGGCGGCGATCACGAAGTCGTATTCGTCGGCCAGGGCAATGAGCTTTTTCAGCACGTCGACCGGAATCAGCGCGCCGGTCGGGTTGCCCGGCGAGCACAGGAACAGGATCTGGCAGCGCTTCCAGATGTCAGGCGATACCGCGTCGAAGTCCGGGTTGAAGCCGTTCTCGTCCAGGCATGGCAGGTAGTGCGGCTTGGCGCCGGCGAGGAACGCTGCGCCTTCGTAGATCTGATAGAACGGATTCGGGCTGACCACCAGCGCGTCGTCGCCACGATTGACCACTGTCTGGGTGAAAGCGAACAGCGCTTCACGGGTGCCGTTGACCGGCAGCACGTTGCGCGCCGGGTCGATCCAGCCGCTCGGCACGTTGAAACGACGTTCGCACCAAGCCGCGATGGCTTCGCGCAGGGCCGGAATGCCGAGGGTGGTCGGGTACACCGCCATCTGCTCCAGATTGTTCGCCAGCGCCTCGGCGACAAAGCTTGGCGAGCGATGCTTCGGTTCGCCAATGGACAGCGCGATCGGGCGCTTGTCCGGGTTTGGCGTGACGCTGCCGAGCAGGGCGCGGAGCTTTTCGAACGGGTAGGGCTGGAGCTGGGACAGAGCGTTGTTCATCGGTGCGGGATCTCGTGCAAAGCGATTGAATCCGGGCGCGCAATCAAATGCTGATGCGCGACAGTTTGATATCGGGGTCCTGATTGACGCTCAACTGTTCGACGATGGCATCCTGCAAACGGCTGCACAGCAGCGGGTCGGACAGCGGTTGATTGTGGGCGTCGGTGATGAAGAACACGTCCTCCACCCGCTCGCCCAGGGTGGCGATCTTGGCGTTCTGCAGCGACAGGTCGAACTCGAGGAAAATCCCGCCGACCCGTGCCAGCAGGCCCGGGCGATCGGGTGCCGTGAGTTCCAGCACCGTCACCGGGCGCTGGGCATCGTTGTGGATCGTCACCTGCGGGGCGAACGCGAAATGCTTGAGCTGGCGCGGTACTCGACGCTGGATGATCGTCGGGTAGTCGGCCGGATTGCGCAGAGCTTCGGTCAGGCCGTCGCGAATCTGCTTGACCCGGACCGGATTGTCGCCGATCGAATCGCCATCGGTGTCGAGCACGATGTAGGTGTCGAGGGTGAACTGGCTGCTGGACGTGATGACCCGGGCGTCGTGAATGTTCAGGTTGAGCTGGTCCATCGCGGCCACGGTCACGGCGAAGAAGTCGTGTTGGTCCGGCGCATAGATGAAGATCTGCGTGCCACCCTCGAATTCGCGCTGGGTGGTTTCCTTGATCAGCACCAGCGGACCGCCGTCAGCCGGTTGCTGGAGGATGGCGTCGGTGTGCCAGGCCACATCGCCGGCGGTGTGACGCAGGAAGTAGTCATCACCCAGTTGCGCCCACAATTGCTCGACGTCATCCGGATCGGTGCCGCCGCGTACCAGTATGTCCAGCGCTGCGCTCTGGGTCTGGCGGATCTGCTCTTCGCGATCCACCGGGTTCTCCAGGCCACGGCGCAGGGCGCGCTTGGTTTCGGTGTAGAGCTGGCGCAACAGGCTGGCACGCCACGAGTTCCAGAGGGTCGGGTTGGTCGCGTTGATGTCGGCTACGGTCAGGACGTACAGGTAGTCGAGACGGGTTTCGTCACCGACCGCCAGGGCGAAGTCATGGATCACCTGCGGGTCGGACAAATCCTTGCGCTGGGCGGTGGTCGACATCACCAGGTGGTTCTGCACCAGCCAGACGATCAGGCGGCTGTCCCAGACCGGCAGTTGGTGGCGCTGGCAGAACGCCTCGGCATCCACTGCGCCAATTTCCGAGTGATCGCCATGCCGGCCCTTGCCGATGTCGTGATACAGGCCAGCCATATAAATGAGTTCAGGCTTCGGCAGTTTGGCCATGAGCTTGGCGGCCAGCGGGAATTTCTCCGACACCTGGGTGTACTGCAACTTGCGCAGGTGTTTGATCAGGTTCAGCGTGTGCGCATCGACCGTATAGATGTGGAACAGGTCGTGCTGCATCTGCCCGACGATGAAGCCGAATTCCGGCAGGTAGCGCCCGAGAATGCCGTAGCGGTTCATCCGCCGCAGGTTGCGGTGGATGCCGATCTTGCACTTGAACAGCTCGATGAACAGGCTGGTGTTGCGGATGTCGTTGCGGAAGTTGTCGTCGATCAGGTGACGGTTTTCCCGCAGCAGACGAATGGTGTCGGCGCGTACGCCCTTGATTTCCGGCTGCTGGGCCATCAGCACGAAGATCTCGAGCATGGCGAACGGCGTGCGGCGGAACACGTTGTCGTTGCGTGCTTCGATGTAACCGTCGTGCAGCTGGAAGCGCGAGTTGATCGGCTGCGGCGGCGCTTCGTCTTCCGGGGCGAGGATGACTTCCTCGAAGTGCTGGATGATCAGGTCGCTGAGCTGGGCGATGCTCATCACCACCCGGAAATACTGCTGCATGAAGTTTTCGACGGCCTGTTTGGCGTCGTCGCCTTCAAAACCCAGCAGACCGGCAATGGTGCGCTGGTGATCGAACAGCAGGCGGTCTTCGGAGCGACCGGCCAGCATGTGCAGGGCGTAACGCACCTTCCAGAGGAATTCCTGGGAGGAGGCCAGCAAGGCGTTCTCGCTCTCGACCAGGAACCCTTCACCGGCCAGGGCGCGCAGGTTCAGGGTGCCGTACTGACGACGGGCTACCCACAGAATCGTCTGAATATCCCGTAGTCCGCCGGGCGAGCCTTTGACGTTGGGTTCCAGGTTGTATTCGGTATCGTTGTACTTGTGGTGGCGAGCCTTCTGCTCGGCGCGCTTGGCCAGGAAGAAATCCTTGCTCGGCCACATGTGCGCGGTGCTGGTGACGTCGAGCATACGCTGGCGCAGGCGCTCGGGGCCGCAGATGGTACGGCTTTCCATCAGGTTGGTGACCACCGTCAGGTCGGCGCGGGCCTCTTCGGCGCATTCGTCGACCGAACGAACGCTCTGACCGACTTCCAGGCCGATGTCCCACAGCAGCGTCAGAAAGCGCTCGATGGAATCGCGGAAGATTTCGTGGTCGGCGCTGTCCAGAAGGATCAGCAGATCGATGTCGGAGTAGGGGTGAAGCTCGCCGCGACCGTAGCCGCCGACCGCGACCAGCGCGATGTCGGCGTCTTCGCTCCAGTCGAACTGATCCCAGGCCTTTTGCAGGATGTTGTCGACGAACCATGCCCGGTCCTCGATCAGCCGCCGAATGTCGCGCCCGGCGCGAAAGCGTGCATCGAGCACTTCGCGGGCCTGGCGGATCGCCTTCTTGAATGCCGCGATGGGACTCGCTTTCAGGGCCAGTTCAGCCTGGAACTGGCCGCGGTCGAAAAGTTCGGGATCCACCTGCGGCATCGATTGGCTTTCCTTCTATAGGCTGGGAGCGGTGTCTGGGTCAGGCCGAGATGCGCGGGATCGTGTCGTCGCTGCGCAGGGTGAAGATCTCGTAGCCAGTGTCGGTGACAAGCAAAGTGTGTTCCCACTGTGCCGACAGCTTGCGATCCTTGGTGATCGCGGTCCAGCCGTCGCCCAGTACTTTGGTGTCGGCCTTGCCCTGGTTGATCATCGGCTCGATGGTGAAGGTCATGCCGGCCTTCAGTTCCATGCCGGTGCCGGCGCGGCCGTAGTGCAGGATCTGCGGTTCTTCGTGGAACACCTTGCCGATGCCGTGGCCGCAGAATTCACGCACCACCGAGAAGCCGTTCTTTTCCGCGTGCTTCTGAATGATTTCGCCGATGTCACCGAGGCGGCAGCCGGGTTTGACGATTTCGATCGCCTTGTACATGCATTCCTGGGTGACCTGCGACAGGCGCTCGGCCCAGACCGGCACGGTGCCGACGTGGAACATGCGGCTGGTGTCGCCGTGGTAGCCGTCCTTGATCACGGTGACATCGATGTTCAGGGTGTCGCCGTTTTTCAACGGCTTGTCGTTCGGGATACCGTGGCAGACCACGTGGTTGATCGAGGTGCAGATCGACTTCGGGTAGCCCTTGTAGTTGAGCGGGGCGGGGATGGCCTGCTGCACGTTGACGATATAGTCGTGGCAGATCTGGTTCAGCTCATCGGTGGTCACGCCCGGCTTGACGTGCTCGGCAATCATTTCCAGCACATCGGCGGCCAGTTTGCCGGCGACACGCATGCCAGCGATGTCCTCGGGGGTTTTGAGGGTGACGGTCATACAGGCTCTCTCTGCGCTCGGCGGCGCTTGCTGATACGAACAGGGGCGCAACTGTTGATTTGGCGGCCCCGAAAAACGCGATTCTAACAGACCAAAGGCGCAAATCCGCGCCTGCGTGCATCGCTTCTCTCTATACAATGCGGTGCATTGTCCCGATTCCAAGGGGCTGGCGCGCATGTCCCTGACGCGATTGCAGATTCCGGGTTCCGTTTGCGTCGTCCCTGTGGTATAAAATGCGCCGCTTTCCGGGGATAGCCCCGGGAGCATTAACCCACACACGTGTCGACACGATGGCCTGGGTGCCTTTGATCCTCGGATCAATGGTTGGTCATTGGGATACGTGGAGGCCCAACCCGACTTATCAAGGAACTATCATGTCCCAAGTCAACATGCGCGATATGCTGAAGGCCGGTGTGCACTTCGGTCACCAAACCCGTTACTGGAATCCGAAAATGGGTAAATACATTTTCGGCGCGCGTAACAAGATTCACATCATCAACCTTGAAAAAACTCTGCCAATGTTCAACGAAGCTCTGACTTTCGTAGAGCGTCTGGCCCAGGGCAAAAACAAGATTCTGTTCGTCGGCACCAAGCGTTCCGCTGGCAAGATCGTTGCTGAAGAAGCAGCACGTTGCGGTTCGCCGTACGTCGATCACCGCTGGTTGGGCGGCATGCTGACCAACTTCAAGACCATCCGTGCTTCCATCAAGCGTCTGCGTGACCTTGAAGTACAAGCCGAAGACGGTACTTTCGCCAAGCTGACCAAGAAAGAAGCGCTGATGCGCACTCGCGATCTTGAGAAGCTGGATCGCTCCCTGGGCGGCATCAAGGACATGGGCGGTCTGCCAGACGCACTGTTCGTGATCGACGTTGACCACGAGCGCATCGCGATCACCGAAGCCAACAAGCTGGGCATCCCGGTCATCGGCGTTGTCGATACCAACAGCAGCCCGGAAGGCGTTGACTACATCATCCCAGGCAACGATGACGCAATCCGCGCTATCCAGCTGTACATGGGTTCGATGGCTGACGCAGTCATCCGCGGTCGCAACAACGTTGCTGGCGGTACTGTAGAATTCGCAGCTGAAGAAACTCAGGCTGCAGCTGAGTAATTGACGCCCTGGCGTTGACTCAGTAAGCAAAAAGGGGGCTTGGCCCCCTTTTTGCCACCTCGAAAACCATCTGTCGGCAGCGCAGCTACAGCATCTGTAACGTGCAGCGGCTACAAACAGGTTCGGGAAGAATTGAACGCCCGTTCGATCGGGTGGAATGGTTGAAAACCTATCCAAGAGGAATTTGAAAATGGCAGCAATTACTGCAGCGTTGGTCAAAGAACTGCGCGAGCGTACCGGCGAAGGCATGATGGATTGCAAGAAAGCCCTGGAAAAGGCTGGCGGCGACATCGAAAAAGCCATTGATGACATGCGTGCTTCGGGCGCCATCAAGGCTGCCAAGAAAGCTGGCAACGTTGCCGCTGAAGGCGCTATCGCCATCAAGGACGACGGCAAGGCTGCCGTTCTGATCGAAGTCAACTCGCAGACCGACTTCCTGGCTCTGCAGGACGACTTCAAAAACTTCGTTGCTGCCAGCGTCGACAAAGCATTCGCTGACAAGCTGACCGACGCTGCTCCGCTGATCGCTGCTCAAGAAGCTGCTCGCGAAGCACTGGTTGCCAAAGTAGGCGAGAACGTCAACATTCGTCGCCTGGTGCGCGTAGAAGGCGACGTCGTCGGCACCTACCTGCACGGCAACAAGATCGGTGTTGCTGTTGTCCTGAAAGGCGGCGACGTCGAGCTGGCCAAAGACATCGCGATGCACGTTGCTGCAAGCAACCCTGAGTTCCTGCTGCCTTCGCAAGTCTCCGACGAAGCGATTGAGCGTGAAAAAGCTGTGTTCCTGCAGCTGAACGAAGAAAAAATCAAAGGCAAGCCAGAAAACATTGTTGAGAACATGGTCAAGGGCCGTATCAGCAAGTTCCTGGCAGAAGCGAGCCTGGTTGAGCAGGCGTTCGTCAAGAACCCTGAAATCAAGGTTGGCGAGCTGGCCAAGAAAGGCGGCGCTGAAATCGTTTCCTTCACCTACTTCAAAGTAGGCGAAGGCATCGAGAAGCCGGTCGACAACTTCGCTGAAGAAGTTGCTGCCCAGCTGGCTGCCGCCAAGCAATAAGACAGTTTTTCAACTGTCGCCCGAAAGAGGCTGCCCGCTCACGCGCGCAGCCTCTTTTCAGATAGGGTTATCAATTTTTAATTGGTTTCCCCTTGGAACTGACTTACAAAGCCATGTTCCGATGGCGCTGAAGCAGCGCCAAGCTAGAGTGAACGCCAGCTGTAAACAGCTCGCAAAGAATTTTTAAAATACGCCGCAGGAGAGATTCGCAATGGCTCAGCAGGGCAGTGGTTATCAGGCTCGCTATAAACGCATTCTACTCAAGCTTAGCGGCGAGGCCCTGATGGGCTCGGAAGAGTTCGGGATCGATCCGAAAGTGCTGGATCGCATGGCGCTGGAAGTCGGCCAGCTGGTCGGTATCGGCGTTCAGGTCGGTCTGGTGATTGGTGGTGGCAACCTGTTCCGCGGTGAAGCGCTGAGCAAGGCCGGCATGGATCGGGTCACGGGCGACCACATGGGCATGCTGGCCACTGTGATGAACGCCCTGGCCATGCGCGACGCGCTGGAACGTGCCAATATCTCGGCCATCGTGATGTCGGCCATTTCCATGGTTGGCGTGACCGACCACTATGACCGTCGCAAGGCCATGCGCCACCTGAACTCCAAGGATGTGGTGATTTTCGCGGCCGGTACCGGCAATCCGTTCTTTACCACGGATTCGGCAGCCTGTCTGCGCGCCATTGAAATCGACGCGGACGTCGTGCTCAAGGCGACCAAGGTCGATGGCGTCTACACCGCTGACCCGTTCAAAGACCCGCATGCCGAGAAGTTCGATCATCTGACATACGATGAAGTGCTGGATCGCAAGCTGGGTGTAATGGATCTGACGGCTATCTGCCTGTGCCGCGATCACAAGATGCCGCTGCGCGTATTTAACATGAACAAGCCGGGCGCCCTGCTGAACATCGTGCATGGTGGCGCTGAAGGCACTCTGATCGAGGAAGTCCAACAATGATCAACGAAATCAAGAAAGACGCCAAAGAGCGCATGACGAAATCCGTTGAGTCCCTGGCTCACAACTTCGGCCGTATCCGTACCGGTCAGGCACACCCAAGCATCCTGGAAGGTGTGATGGTGCCTTACTACGGCGCTGATACCCCGATCAAGCAAGTGGCCAACATCACCGTCAAGGATGCCCGTACGCTGCAAGTCGTTGCGTTCGAGCGCAACATGCTGGGCGCCGTCGACAAGGCTATCGGTAGCGCGGGTCTGAACCTGAACCCGACCAATCTGGGTGAGCTGCTGCTGATCAGCATGCCGGCCCTGACCGAAGAAACCCGTCGCGGTTTCACCAAGCAGGCGCGTGACGTGGCAGAAGACGCCCGTGTTGCCGTGCGCAACATCCGTCGCGATGCGAACAGCTCCCTGAAGGATCTGGTCAAGGAAAAGGAAATCAGCGAAGACGAAGAGCGTCGCGCCGCAGGCGAGATCGACGACCTGACCAAGAAGTTCGTGGCTGAAATCGACGCCAAGCTGGCCGAGAAAGAAAAAGACCTGATGGCCGTATAAGGGTCGAGTTTTAAATGGACAAGACCAAGCAGACTGCGCCGTCCACGGTGCCGCGCCATGTCGCGATCATCATGGATGGCAATAATCGCTGGGCGAAAAAACGCTTTATGCCGGGTGTCGCCGGGCATAAGGCTGGCGTGGATGCTGTGCGGGCGGTGATCGAGGTGTGTGCCGAGGCCAAGGTCGAAGTGCTCACCCTGTTCGCCTTTTCCAGTGAAAACTGGCAGCGTCCGGCTGACGAGGTCAGCGCCTTGATGGACCTGTTCTTCAAGGCGCTGCGTCGTGAAGCCAAACGCCTGAACGACAACAACATCAGTCTGCGCATCATCGGCGACCGTACGCGGTTTCATCCCGAGCTTCAGGCAGCCATGCGTGAGGCTGAAGCGATGACCGCTGGTGCCAACCGCTTCATTCTGCAGATCGCCGCCAATTACGGCGGTCAGTGGGACATTGCGCAAGCGGCGCAGCGTCTGGCGCGTGAAGTTCAGGCGGGTCATCTGCGACCGGAAGACATCACGCCGGATCTGCTGCAGACCTGTCTGGTCACTGGTGATCTGCCGTTGCCCGACCTGTGCATCCGCACCGGCGGCGAGCATCGCATCAGCAACTTCCTCTTGTGGCAGTTGGCTTACGCCGAGTTGTACTTCTCCGACCTGTTCTGGCCGGACTTCAAACACGAAGCCATGCGCAATGCGCTGGCCGATTTCGCTTTGCGCCAGCGTCGCTTCGGTAAAACGAGTGAGCAGGTCGAAGCTGGAGCCCGGGTTTAATGCTTAAACAACGCATCATCACTGCACTGATTCTGTTGCCGATCGCCCTGGGCGGTTTTTTCCTGCTCGAAGGTTCCGGCTTTGCTCTGTTCATCGGGCTGGTCGTGAGTCTGGGTGCCTGGGAGTGGGCGCGTCTGGCCGGTTTCACCGCGCAGGCATTTCGTGTCGGCTACGCGGCGGTCGTCGCGCTGATGCTGTTTGTCATGTACATCCTTCCGGGGCTGGCGCCTTGGGTGCTGGGTGCTTCGGTAATCTGGTGGGCACTGGCGACCTGGCTGGTGCTGACGTATCCGCGTTCCAGCGAGCGCTGGTCCAGTGCCGCCAGCAAACTGGTGATCGGCTTGCTGATTCTGTTGCCTGCCTGGCAGGGGCTGGTGCTGATCAAGCAGTACCCGCTCGGTAACTGGTTGATCATGGCAGTGATGGTGCTGGTCTGGGGGGCTGATATCGGGGCGTACTTCTCCGGTCGTGCATTCGGCAAGCGCAAGCTGGCGCCGCAAGTCAGTCCCGGCAAAAGTTGGGAAGGCGTGTATGGCGGTCTGGCGCTGAGCCTGGTCATCACCACCCTGGTCGCACTGTTCCGTGACTGGACGGTGGCGCAACTGTTCAAGGGGTTGATCGGTGCAGCGGTGATTGTCTTCATCTCTGTGGTGGGTGATCTGACCGAAAGCATGTTCAAGCGCCAGTCCGGCATCAAGGACAGCAGTAATCTGCTGCCGGGGCATGGTGGCGTGCTGGATCGCATCGACAGCCTGACGGCGGCGATCCCGGTCTTTGCAGTGCTGTTGTGGATGGCGGCATCGTGAGTCGCCCACAGCAGATTACCGTCCTGGGCGCGACCGGATCGATCGGTCTGAGTACGCTGGACGTTATCGCTCGGCATCCGGATCGTTATCAGGCTTTCGCCCTGAGCGGTTTTACCCGTCTGAGCGAACTGTTTGCCCTGTGTGTTCGCCATCTCCCCAAATATGCGGTAGTGCCGGAGGCCGGTGCTGCCCGCAACCTGCAGGACGATTTACGAGCCGCTGGCCTGTCGACGCAGGTGCTGGTTGGCGAGGAAGGCTTGTGTCAGGTCGCTGCTGCGCCTGAGGTGGATGCCGTCATGGCGGCCATTGTCGGCGCGGCGGGTTTGCGCCCGACTCTGGCGGCTGTCGAGGCGGGCAAGAAGATTCTTCTGGCCAACAAGGAAGCGCTGGTCATGTCCGGCGCCTTGTTCATGCAGGCGGTGCGCAAGAGCGGCTCGGTCCTGTTGCCGATCGACAGCGAACACAACGCAATTTTCCAGTGCATGCCGCAGGACTTTGCTCGCGGGCTGGGTAACGTCGGGGTTCGTCGGATTTTGCTGACAGCTTCCGGTGGTCCTTTCCGGCAGACGCCAATGGCCGAATTGGCGCATGTTTCACCGGACCAGGCCTGTGCCCACCCGAACTGGTCGATGGGGCGCAAGATTTCCGTGGATTCGGCCAGCATGATGAACAAAGGGCTCGAATTGATCGAAGCCTGCTGGTTGTTCGATGCCAGACCTTCGCAAGTTGAAGTGGTGATTCATCCGCAGAGTGTGATTCATTCACTGGTCGACTATGTGGACGGTTCGGTGCTGGCGCAGCTGGGCAATCCCGACATGCGCACGCCGATTGCCAATGCATTGGCATGGCCGGAGCGTATCGATTCGGGCGTGGCGCCTCTGGATCTGTTCGCTGTAGCACGCCTGGATTTCGAAGCGCCCGACGAAGAGCGCTTCCCGTGCCTGCGGCTTGCGCGGCAGGCGGCCGAGGCGGGAAACAGCGCCCCGGCCATGCTCAATGCGGCGAATGAAGTGGCGGTTGCGGCGTTTCTCGACGGACGGGTTCGCTACCTGGAAATCGCGAGTATCATCGAGGAGGTCTTGAATCTGGAGCCTGTGGTGGCGCTGGATGATCTCGATGCGGTGTTCACCGCCGATGCAACCGCCCGTACATTGGCCGGGCAGTGGCTGACTCGTTACGGCCGGTAGGTTTTGCAACAGATGGCTTCACGCGGCACTGGACAGGATTGCGGAGAAAGTAGATGAGCGCGCTCTATATGATTGCCGGCACCCTGATCGCTCTGGGTGTGCTGGTCACCTTTCACGAATTCGGCCATTTCTGGGTCGCGCGTCGCTGTGGCGTCAAGGTTCTGCGTTTCTCCGTGGGCTTCGGCATGCCGCTGCTGCGCTGGCATGACAAACAGGGCACCGAGTTCGTGGTCGCGGCCATTCCGCTGGGTGGCTACGTCAAGATGCTTGATGAGCGCGAAGGCGAAGTACCGGCCGATCAGCTTCATCAGTCATTCAATCGCAAGTCCGTACGTCAGCGCATTGCCATCGTCGCGGCCGGCCCTGTGGCCAACTTTCTGCTGGCGCTGGTGTTTTTCTGGGTGCTGGCCATGCTCGGCAGCGAGCAGATTCGCCCGGTCATCGGTTCTGTCGAGCCCGGCAGCATCGCCGCGACAGCTGGACTGAGCGCCGGTCAGGAAATCGTCGCGATCGACGGTGAGCCGACCTCGGGCTGGGCTGCGGTCAATCTGCAACTGGTGCGGCGTCTGGGCGAAAGCGGTTCACTGCAGTTACTGGTGCGCGAGCAGGGTTCCACGGCTGATACGCCGCGTGAGCTGGCACTCGATAAATGGCTCAAGGGGGCTGACGAGCCGGATCCGATTCGCTCCCTCGGCATTCGCCCTTGGCGTCCGGCGTTGCCGCCAGTTCTTGCCGAACTCGACCCGAAAGGTCCGGCCCAGGCAGCCGGGCTGAAAACCGGCGACCGTCTGCTGACGCTCGATGGCAAGGCGCTGGATGACTGGCAGCAGGTGGTCGACACCGTTCGTACGCGTCCTGATACCAAAATCGTGCTGCGCGTCCAGCGCGACGGTGTTCAAATCGACGTCCCTGTGACATTGGCTGCACGTGGTGAGAAGAAGTCGCCAAGCGGTTACCTGGGGGCGGGCGTGAAGGCTGTCGACTGGCCACCGGAAATGATTCGCGAGGTCAGCTACGGTCCTTTGGCAGCGATTGGTGAGGGTGCCCGTCGTACCTGGACCATGAGCGTCCTGACGCTGGATTCACTGAAGAAAATGCTCTTCGGCGAGCTCTCGGTAAAAAACTTGAGTGGACCGATAACCATTGCTAAAGTGGCGGGCGCTTCTGCCCAGTCGGGCGTCGCTGATTTCCTGAATTTCCTTGCTTATCTGAGTATTAGCCTGGGGGTTCTGAATTTGCTGCCCATTCCTGTGCTGGATGGGGGGCATTTGTTGTTTTATCTGATCGAGTGGGCGCGTGGTCGTCCCTTGTCGGATCGGGTGCAAGGTTGGGGGATACAGATTGGTATCAGCTTGGTGGTCGGAGTGATGTTGCTTGCTCTGGTCAACGATCTGGGTCGTCTGTAACGCTTCGCTGAATTGCGAATCTGCCGCATTTTGCGGCAGTTTGTTTATTGCCAGTTGGAATAAGAAAGGACTTCATGAAACGTCTGCTGCTAACTGCGGTTCTCACCGTATTGATGATCGCCGAAGTTCACGCCGAGTCCTTCACTATCTCTGATATTCGCGTCAATGGCCTCCAGCGGGTCTCCGCGGGTAGCGTCTTTGGTGCCTTGCCGTTGAACGTCGGCGAGCAGGCGGATGATCGTCGCCTGGTGGAATCCACTCGTGCGTTGTTCAAAACCGGTTTCTTTCAAGATATCCAGCTGGGCCGCGAAGGCAACGTCCTGGTGATCACTGTCGTCGAGCGTCCCTCGGTCGCCAGCATCGAGATCGAAGGCAACAAGGCGATCTCCACCGAAGACCTGATGAAAGGCCTCAAGCAATCCGGTCTGGCCGAAGGCGAGATCTTCCAGCGCGCGACCCTTGAAGGTGTGCGTAACGAGCTGCAGCGTCAATACGTTGCACAAGGTCGTTACTCGGCTACCGTCGATACCGAAGTGGTGTCGCAGCCGCGCAACCGCGTCGGCCTGAAAGTGAAGATCAACGAAGGCACCGTCGCCGCCATTCAGCACATCAACGTGGTGGGCAACACGGTTTTCCCCGAGGAAGACCTGACCGACCTGTTCGAACTGAAAACCACCAACTGGCTGTCGTTCTTCAAGAACGACGACAAGTACGCTCGTGAAAAGCTGTCCGGTGACCTGGAGCGTCTGCGTTCCTACTACCTGGATCGCGGCTATATCAACATGGATATCGCTTCGACCCAGGTGTCCATCACCCCGGACAAGAAGCACGTCTACATCACCGTCAACGTCAACGAAGGCGAGAAGTACACTGTTCGTGACGTCAAGCTCAGCGGTGACCTGAAAGTCCCTGAGGACCAGGTCAAATCCCTGTTGCTGGTGCAGAAAGGCCAGGTGTTCTCGCGCAAGCTGATGACCACCACGTCCGAACTGATCACCCGTCGTCTGGGCAACGAGGGTTACACCTTCGCCAACGTCAACGGCGTGCCACAACCGCACGACGAAGATCACACCGTCGATATCCTGTTTGCCGTCGATCCGGGCAAGCGTGCCTACGTCAACCGCATTAACTTCCGTGGCAACACCAAGTCCGAGGACGAAGTGCTGCGCCGTGAAATGCGTCAGATGGAAGGTGGCTGGGCTTCAACCTACCTGATCGATCAGTCCAAGACCCGTCTGGAGCGTCTGGGCTTCTTTAAAGAGGTCAACGTCGAAACCCCGGCCGTGCCAGGTGTCGACGACCAGGTTGACGTGAACTACAGCGTTGAAGAGCAGGCCTCCGGTTCGATCACTGCCAGCGTCGGTTTCGCCCAGAGCGCCGGTCTGATCCTCGGTGGTTCGATCACCCAGAACAACTTCCTCGGTACCGGTAACCGCGTCAGCGTCGGTCTGACCCGCAGCGAATACCAGAGCCGCTACAACTTCGGCTACGTTGACCCCTACTGGACCGCCGATGGCGTGAGCCTGGGTTACAACGCGTTCTACCGCACCACCGACTACAAAGACCTCGACGTCGACGTAGCGAGTTATGCGGTCGACAGCCTGGGTGCCGGCGTGAACGTGGGCTACCCGATCAGCGAGACTTCACGATTGACCTTTGGTCTGTCCGCTCAACAGGACAAGATCAAGACCGGTAAGTACACCGTTGACGAGATTTTCGACTTCGTTAACAAGGAAGGTGATAACTACCTGAACTTCAAGGCATCGGCCGGCTGGTCCGAGTCGACCTTGAACAAGGGTGTATTGCCAACCCGTGGCCGTTCCCAGAGCTTGACGCTGGAAACCACGATTCCAGGCAGCGACCTGTCGTTCTACAAGCTCGACTACCGTGGTCAGTTGTTCCAGCCGATCAGCGAAAACTACACCCTGCGTCTGCACACCGAGCTGGGCTATGGTGACGGCTACGGTTCGACCGACGGCTTGCCGTTCTATGAAAACTACTATGCTGGTGGTTTCAACTCGGTACGTGGCTTTAAAGACAGCACGCTCGGTCCGCGCAGTACCCCGAGCCGTGGCACCAACCCGGGTACATCGGTAGACCCGGACCAGGACCCGCTGCCGTTCGGTGGCAATGTCCTGATTCAGGGCGGCGTGGAAGTTCTGTTCCCGCTACCGTTCGTCAAGGATCAACGCTCTCTGCGTACGTCGGTATTCTGGGATGTGGGTAACGTGTTCGATTCGCAGTGCAAGGACACTACCAACGCCAATGGCTCGTCGTCGAACACCAAGTGCAACGACATCAGTCTGAGCAACATGGCCAGCTCCGTCGGTGTCGGTGTGACCTGGGTCACCGCGCTGGGCCCGCTGAGCTTTGCCCTGGCGATGCCGATCAAGAAACCGGATGAAGCTGAAACTCAAGTGTTCCAATTCTCCCTGGGCCAGACGTTCTAAGCGTCTGACCCAAGACAACGACAATGGATTTTGTAGGAGTGCATCGTGCGTAAGTTGACTCAATTGGTTCTCCTGGCCTCCGTACTGGTGGCAGGCCCGGCATTTGCCGACATGAAAATCGCCGTTCTGAACTATCAGATGGCACTGCTGGAATCCGACGCAGCCAAGAAGTACGCCGTAGATGCGGAGAAAAAGTTCGGCCCGCAACTGACCAAGCTCAAGACACTGGAAAGCAGCGCCAAGGGTATTCAGGATCGTCTGATGGCCGGTGGTGACAAGATGCAGCAGGGCGAACGCGAGCGTCTGGAGCTTGAGTTCAAGCAAAAGGCGCGTGACTTCCAGTTCCAGTCCAAGGAACTGAATGAAGCAAAAGCCGTTGCCGACCGCGAAATGCTCAAGCAACTGAAGCCGAAACTGGATAGCGCAGTGGAAGAAGTCATCAAGAAAGGTGGTTTTGACCTGGTGTTCGAGCGTGGCGCAGTGATCGATGTCAAGCCTCAGTACGACATCACGCGCCAGGTTATCGAGCGCATGAATCAGCTGAAGTAACCCATGACCGTGACTATCAAGCTCGGCCAGTTGGCCGAGTTCCTCGGCGCCACCCTGAGTGGCGACCCCGAGAAGCAAATCACTGGGCTAGCCACCTTGCAGGAGGCTGGCCCAGCTCAGTTGAGCTTTCTGGCAAACCCCCAATACCGTAAATACCTGGCTGGCTCGCAAGCCGCAGCCCTGTTGCTCAAGGCTGCCGACGCGGAAGGTTATGCCGGTAATGCGCTGGTGGTGCCTGATCCTTACCTGGCTTACGCACGCATTTCCCATCTGTTTGATCCGAAACCCAAGGCCGCTGCCGGCGTCCATCCGACGGCCGTGATTGCCGAGGATGCCGTGGTCGACCCGAGCGCCAGTATCGGTCCCTTCGTGGTGATCGAAGCCGGTGCGCGAATCGGTGCAGACGTGACGCTCGGCGCGCATTGCGTTGTCGGAGCCCGCAGCGAAATCGGCGAGGGCGGCTGGCTGGCCCCGCGAGTCACGCTGTATCACGATGTGCGGATCGGCAAGCGGGTGGTGATCCAGTCCGGCGCCGTGCTCGGCGGTGAAGGCTTCGGTTTTGCCAATGAGAAGGGTGTTTGGCAGAAGATCGCCCAGATCGGCGGCGTGACCATCGGTGACGATGTGGAGATCGGCGTGAACACCGCCATCGACCGCGGTGCGTTGGCCGATACCGTGATCGGCAATGGCGTGAAACTCGACAACCAGATTCAGATCGCCCACAACGTGCAGGTCGGTGACCACACCGCCATGGCGGCATGCGTGGGGATTTCCGGCAGCACCAAAATCGGCAAGCACTGCATGCTCGCCGGGGGTGTTGGCCTGGTAGGGCACATCGATATTTGCGACAACGTATTCCTGACCGGAATGACCATGGTGACCCACTCGATTACCGAGCCGGGTGCCTATTCTTCCGGCACAGCCATGCAACCTGCGGCCGAATGGCGCAAAAGCGCGGCCCGTATTCGTCAGCTCGATGACATCGCGCGACGTTTGAAACAGCTGGAAAAGCGGTTCGGGGAAGTGACCCCCGACGGTAATGCTTCATCTGAAGGCTGATACCATTTCCATATCAAGTGTGCACAGCCTCTGGACTGCCTCCTTGATTTGCTAGAGGAGTGCGCGTCAGTCGCGCTCCCAATCTTTACATAGGCTTCCCCCCGAAATGATGGACATCAACGAGATTCGCGAATACCTGCCTCACCGTTACCCGTTCCTGCTGGTGGATCGGGTAGTGGAGCTGGATACGGAAGGCAAGCGCATTCGCGCCTACAAGAATGTCAGCATCAACGAGCCGTTCTTCAACGGTCACTTCCCGGCGCACCCGATCATGCCGGGTGTGCTGATCATCGAAGCCATGGCTCAGGCTGCCGGGATCCTCGGTTTCAAGATGCTTGACGTGAAACCGGCCGACGGCACCCTTTATTACTTCGTTGGCTCCGACAAACTGCGTTTCCGCCAGCCAGTGCTGCCGGGCGATCAGTTGATCCTGGAAGCCAAGTTCATCAGTTGCAAGCGTCAGATCTGGAAGTTCGAATGCCAGGCTTCGGTCGATGGCAAACCGGTCTGCTCGGCTGAAATCATCTGTGCGGAACGCAAGCTATGAGTTTGATTGACCCTCGCGCAATCATCGATCCATCGGCCGTCCTGGCTGATGGCGTCGAGGTCGGCCCGTGGTCGATCATCGGTGCAGGTGTGGAAATCGGCGAGGGTACGGTCATCGGGCCACACGTGATCCTCAAAGGTCCGACCCGTATCGGCAAGCACAACCGCATCTACCAGTTTTCCTCGGTAGGCGAAGACACGCCGGACCTGAAATACAAGGGCGAAGAAACCCGCCTGGTGATCGGTGACCACAACGTCATCCGCGAAGGCGTGACGATTCACCGTGGCACCGTTCAGGATCGTTCCGAAACGACCCTGGGTGATCACAACCTGATCATGGCCTATGCCCACATCGGACATGACAGCGTCATCGGCAACCACTGCATTCTGGTCAACAACACTGCGCTGGCCGGCCATGTGCACGTTGATGACTGGGCGATCCTGTCCGGTTTCACCCTGGTGCATCAGTATTGCCACATTGGTGCCCACAGCTTTTCCGGCATGGGCACGGCCATCGGCAAGGATGTTCCGGCGTTCGTCACCGTATTTGGCAACCCGGCCGAAGCGCGTAGCATGAACTTCGAGGGCATGCGCCGTCGCGGTTTCAGCGAAGACGCCATCCACGCCCTGCGCCGTGCGTACAAAACGGTGTATCGCCAGGGACTGACCGTTGAGCAGGCATTGGCCGAGCTGGCCGAACTGTCCGCCCAGTTCCCGGAGGTCGCGGTGTTCCGTGACTCCATCCAGTCGTCGACCCGCGGCATCACCCGCTGACCATGGCCAATCTGCTTATTGCGCTGGTGGCGGGGGAGGCTTCCGGTGACATTCTGGGCGCAGGCCTGATGCGTGCCCTCAAGGCACAGCACCCTGCGGTGGAGTTCATCGGTGTCGGCGGCCCGCTGATGCAGGCCGAAGGCCTGACTTCCTATTTTCCGATGGAGCGTCTGTCGGTCATGGGGCTGGTGGAAGTCCTGGGACGCTTGCGTGAACTGCTCAAGCGCCGCAAGGATCTGATCGCCACGCTCATCGCTGAAAAACCGGATGTGTTCATCGGCATCGACGCACCGGATTTCAACCTCAATATCGAACTCAAGCTGCGTCAGGCCGGAATCAAGACCGTGCACTACGTCAGCCCGTCGGTGTGGGCGTGGCGGCAGAAGCGGGTGCTGAAGATCCGCGAAGGCTGCGACCTGATGCTCACGCTGCTGCCGTTCGAAGCCAGATTCTACGAAGAGAAAGGCGTACCGGTACGGTTCGTCGGCCATACGCTGGCCGACACCATTCCGCTGGAAGCCGATCGCTCTGCTGCGCGGGCCGAACTCGGTCTGCCGGACGGTCCGCTGGTGGCTTTGATGCCCGGCAGCCGGGGCGGCGAAGTCAGCCGTCTGGGGGCGCTGTTCCTCGATACCGCCGAACGCCTGCGTGCCATGCGCCCGGGCGTGCGTTTCGTCATACCCTGCGCCAACCCCGAGCGTCGCGCCCAACTCGAAGAGCTGCTGGCCGGTCGTGATCTGCCGGTGACCTTGCTCAATGGCCAATCTCACCTGGCCCTGGCGGCGTGCAATGCGGTCCTGATCGCGTCAGGCACGGCGACCCTGGAAGCGCTGCTGTACAAGCGCCCGATGGTCGTGGCCTATCGTCTTGCGCCGCTGACGTTCTGGATTCTCAAACGCATGGTCAAGAGCCCGTACGTGTCCCTGCCGAACTTGCTGGCCCAGCGATTGCTGGTGCCGGAATTGTTGCAGGATGATGCGACGGTTGAAGCACTTGCCCAGACCCTGTCGCCATTGATCGATGGTGGCGAAGAGCAGACCCGTGGCTTCGACGAGATCCATCGCACCCTGCGCCTGGACGCTTCCAATCAGGCGGCTGACGCCGTTCTGAACCTGATCGGGCACACACGATGAGCAAGACAAGCATGCAGATGGGCCTGGATTTCACCCTGGTCGCCGAAGTCGAAGAACTGGTGGCCGGCGTCGATGAAGTCGGTCGTGGCCCGCTGTGCGGCGCGGTCGTCACGGCAGCGGTTATCCTCGATCCGAATCGCCCGATCCTCGGTCTCAACGACTCGAAGAAACTCACCGAAGCCAAGCGCGAGAAACTCTACGACGAAATCTGCGAGAAGGCGCTCAGTTGGTGCATCGCCCGCGCCGAAGTCGAAGAAATCGACGAGCTGAACATCCTTCACGCCACCATGCTGGCGATGCAGCGCGCGGTCGCTGGCCTGCACATCCAGCCGAAACTGGCGATGATCGACGGCAACCGCTGTCCGAAACTGCCAATGCGTTCCGAAGCCGTGGTGCAGGGCGACGGCAAGGTGCCGGCGATTGCAGCAGCATCGATTCTGGCCAAGGTCAGCCGCGACCGCGAGATGGCGGCGTTCGAATTGATCTACCCGGGTTACGGCATCGGCGGCCATAAAGGCTATCCGACCCCCGTTCATCTGGAAGCGCTGTCACGCCTCGGGCCGACGCCGATTCACCGGCGTTCGTTTGCCCCGGTGCGGCAGGCTTATGAAGCGCTCGAAGGCCTGACGCAGGTTTAGCGGCAAGGCTGATGTTTTGTTCAGGGCCCGGTACAATCCGGGCCTTGTTGTCTCTATGTAACTGGACAGGATCACTATGCCGGCTTCATTCGTTCATCTACGCCTGCACACTGAATACTCCCTGGTCGACGGGCTGGTGCGGATCAAGCCGCTGGTCAAGGCCCTGACCGGCATGGGCATGCCGGCCGTAGCGGTGACCGACCAGAACAACATGTGTTCGCTGGTCAAATTCTATAAAAACGCCATGGGTGCCGGGATCAAGCCGATCTGCGGCGCCGACCTGTGGCTGTCGAACAAGGACCCGGACGGGCCGCTGAGCCGGATCAGCCTGCTGGTCATGAATGCCCAGGGCTATCGCAACCTGACCGAGCTGATTTCCCGTGGCTTCATCGACGGTCAGCGTAACGGCATGGTCATCATCGAGCGCGAGTGGGTCGCCGAGGCCAACGAAGGCCTGATCATGCTGTCCGCCGCCAAAGAAGGCGAGATCGGCATGGCCATGATCGGCGGCAACCCCGCCGAAGCCGAGGCGCTGGCCCGCGAATGGATGGCGGTGTTCCCGGATCGTTTCTATCTGGAAATTCAGCGTACCAACCGTCCGAACGACGAAGAGCAGTTGCACGGTGCCGTCGCCCTGGCCGAAAAGCTCGGCGCGCCGTTGGTAGCTACGAACGACGTACGCTTCATCAAGCAGGAAGACTTCGCCGCCCACGAAACCCGTGTCTGCATCGGTGAGGGCCGGGCCCTCGACGATCCACGGCGATCCAAGAACTACAGCGACCAGCAGTACCTGAAAAGCGCCGAGGAAATGGCCGAGCTGTTCAGCGACCTGCCCGATGCGATCGAGAACACCGTCGAGATCGCCAAGCGATGCAACATCGACGTGAAACTGGGCAAGCACTTCCTGCCGGATTACCCGATTCCCGATGGCATGACCATTGACGAGTATTTCCGCAAGGTCTCGTTCGATGGTCTGGAAGAGCGCCTCAGCGTGCTGCTGCCCAAGGACACCACCGAGGATTACGAGGCCAAGCGTCAGGTCTACGTCGACCGGCTGAATTTCGAGCTGGATATCATCATCCAGATGGGGTTCCCCGGTTACTTCCTGATCGTGATGGACTTTATCCAGTGGGCCAAGAACAACGGTGTTCCGGTGGGCCCAGGCCGGGGGTCGGGTGCCGGATCGCTGGTGGCCTATGTACAGAAGATCACCGACCTCGACCCGCTGGAATATGACCTGCTGTTCGAACGTTTCCTCAACCCGGAACGGGTATCGATGCCCGACTTCGACGTCGACTTCTGCATGGACGGTCGCGACCGGGTGATCGATTACGTGGCCGAAAAGTACGGCCGCAACGCGGTGAGCCAGATCATCACCTTCGGTTCCATGGCGGCGAAGGCTGTGGTCCGCGACGTGGCGCGGGCCCAGGGCAAATCGTTCGGCCTGGCGGATCGCCTGTCGAAGATGATTCCGTTCGAAGTCGGCATGACCCTGGAAAAAGCCTACGAGCAGGAAGAAATCCTGCGCGATTTCATCAAGGTCGATGAGGAAGCGGCGGAAATCTGGGAGATGGCGCGCAAGCTCGAAGGCGTGGTGCGTAACGTCGGTAAACACGCCGGTGGTGTGGTGATCGCGCCGACCAAGCTGACCGACTTCTCGCCGATCTATTGCGACGAGGCCGGCGACGGTCTGGTGACCCAGTTCGACAAGGACGACGTCGAGGCGGCCGGTCTGGTGAAGTTCGACTTCCTCGGTCTGCGGACCCTGACGATCATCGACTGGGCGCTGAAGACCATCAACCGCGACCGCGCCAAGGTCAACGAGCCGCCGCTGGACATCGCTTTCATCCCGCTGGATGACAAGCCGACCTATCAGCTGCTGCAAAAAGCTGAAACCACCGCAGTGTTCCAGCTTGAATCCCGCGGGATGAAAGAGCTGATCAAAAAGCTCAAGCCCGACTGCCTCGAAGACTTGATCGCACTGGTGGCCCTGTTCCGTCCGGGGCCGCTGCAATCGGGCATGGTGGATGACTTCATCAACCGTAAGCACGGTCGCGCGGAACTGGCGTATCCGCACCCGGATTACCAGTACGAAGGCCTGCAGCCGGTACTGGCACCGACCTACGGCATCATCCTGTATCAGGAACAGGTGATGCAGATCGCCCAGGTCATGGCCGGTTATACCCTCGGTGGCGCGGACATGCTGCGTCGGGCGATGGGTAAGAAGAAGCCCGAGGAAATGGCCAAGCAGCGCGGCGGTTTCATTGAGGGTTGTGCGTCGAACAATATCGACGCGGATCTGGCCGGTAACATTTTCGACCTGGTGGAAAAGTTCGCCGGTTACGGCTTCAACAAATCCCACTCCGCCGCCTACGGCCTGGTCTCGTATCAGACTGCCTGGCTGAAGGCTCACTACCCGGCGCCGTTCATGGCTGCGGTACTGTCGGCGGACATGCACAACACCGACAAGGTCGTGACCTTGATCGAGGAAGTGCGCACGATGAAGCTGCGCCTCGACGCGCCGGACGTGAACACTTCGGAGTTCAAGTTCACGGTGAACGACGAGGGCCGCATCGTATACGGCCTGGGCGCGATCAAAGGCGTCGGTGAGGGCCCGGTGGAAGCAATCACCGAGGCCCGTCAGGCCGGTCCGTTCAAGGACCTGTTCGACTTCTGCGCCCGGGTCGACCTCAAACGTATCAACAAGCGCACGCTGGACGGACTGATCCGCAGCGGTGCGCTGGATCGCCTCGGCCCGTATTTCCACGACGAACAAAAGGCTTATCAGGCCAACATCGACCGCAACCGCGCCGTGCTGCTGGCGGCGATGGAAGAGGCGATCAAGTCGGCCGAGCAGACCGCGCGCACCCGCGACAGTGGCCACGCCGACCTGTTTGGCGGGCTGTTCGTCGAGGAAGACGCGGACGTTTACGCGGTTCATCGCAAGGCGAAAGAGCTGACCCTCAAAGAGCGGCTCAAAGGTGAAAAAGACACCTTGGGCCTGTACCTGACCGGTCACCCGATCGACGAGTACGAAGGCGAAATCCGCCGTTTCGCCCGTCAGCGCATCATCGACCTGAAACCGGCCCGGGATACCCAGACCGTGGCGGGGATGATCATCGCCCTGCGGGTGATGAAGAACAAAAAGGGCGACAAGATGGGCTTCATCACCCTCGACGACCGCTCCGGGCGTATCGAGGCTTCGCTGTTCGCCGATGCGTTCCACTCCGCACAGTCGCTGCTTCAGACCGATGCGATGGTGGTGGTCGAAGGCGAGGTCAGCAACGACGACTTCTCCGGCGGCCTGCGGCTGCGGGTCAAGCGGGTGATGAGCATGGAAGATGCGCGCACCAACCTGGCCGAGAGCCTGCGCCTGAAGTTGCAGACCCAGGACCTGAAAGGCGATCAGCTACGCTGGTTGGGTGATTTGCTCAAGCGTCATCGCGGGGCGTGCCCGATCACCATGGAATACACCAGCCCCGACGCCAAGACCTTGCTGCAGTTTGGCGAGACCTGGCGGATCGACCCGGCGGATGCCTTGATTCAAGCCCTGCGTGACCAGTTCGGGCGAGACAACGTCTTCCTCCAATACCGTTGACCGGGAGGTGCCATCAAAGCGCCTGCCCACAACCTGAATTTTTAATCTCGACCTCAGCGCGCCTCTCCCTTAAGGTAGGGCGCGAATAGACAACCGGCCGGCCCAAGCTCATTTGGGACACGACCCAAGACGGACGCCTATGAACCCGAATTTTCTAGATTTCGAACAGCCGATCGCCGACCTGCAAGCCAAGATCGAAGAGTTGCGCTTGGTCGGTAATGACAATTCGCTGAATATCGGCGATGAGATCTCCCGCCTGCAGGACAAGAGCAAGACGCTCACCGAAGACATCTTCGGCAAGCTGACCAGCTGGCAGATCGCACGTCTGGCGCGTCACCCGAAACGTCCTTACACCCTGGACTATATCGACCACATCTTCACCGAGTTCGACGAACTGCACGGTGACCGTCACTTCTCCGACGACGCGGCCATTGTGGGCGGCGTGGCACGTCTGGAAGACCAGCCAGTGATGGTGATCGGTCACCAGAAGGGCCGTGAAGTACGTGAAAAGGTACGCCGCAACTTCGGCATGCCGCGTCCGGAAGGCTACCGCAAGGCTTGCCGCCTGATGGAAATGGCCGAGCGATTCAAGATGCCGATCCTGACCTTCATCGATACCCCGGGCGCCTACCCCGGGATCGACGCCGAAGAGCGCAACCAGAGCGAAGCGATTGCCTGGAACCTGCGTGTCATGGCTCGCCTGAAAACCCCGATCATCGCCACCGTGATTGGTGAAGGTGGTTCCGGTGGTGCACTGGCAATCGGTGTGTGCGACCAGTTGAACATGCTGCAGTACTCGACCTACGCGGTGATCTCGCCGGAAGGTTGCGCTTCGATTCTGTGGAAAACCGCAGAGAAGGCGCCGGATGCTGCCGAGGCGATGGGCATCACCGCCGAGCGTCTGAAAGGCCTGGGCATCGTCGACAAGGTGATCAGCGAGCCTCTGGGCGGCGCCCACCGTGATCCGGCCGCCGCTGCGGCCTCGATCCGCGCCGAGCTGAGCTCGCAACTGGCGATGCTGAAGAAGTTCGACAACGAAGCGCTGCTCAAGCGTCGTTACGATCGTCTGATGAGCTACGGTCTCTGATCGAACGCCGTTCTGGCTGACAATGCAAAACACTGTGGGAGCGGGCTTGCCCGCGAATGCGATGTAACATTCAACGACTGTGTTGGCTGTTTCAGCGCTTTCGCGAGCAAGCCCGCTCCCACATTTGGTTTGTGAAAAGGTAGAAAAATGGGTCAGCCCTCGATTGATTTGCCTTCCAGGCTTCTGCGCAATCTCAAGCCCTGGCTCGGTGCTTCCCATTGGCGCATCGCCTTCTCCGGTGGCCTCGATTCCACCGTTCTGCTGCACCTCCTGGCCAAACTCGCCAAAACCCAATCCATTCCGGCGCTAAGCGCCATCCATGTCCATCACGGCCTTCAGGCTGTGGCCGACGCGTGGCCGGCGCATTGTCAGGCTGTCTGCGATGAGCTGGCGGTGCCGTTGCAAGTGGTGCGTGTGCAGGTGCCGCCGGGGGCGAGTCTGGAGCGGGCGGCGCGGGATGCGCGCTACGCAGCGTTCATTGCGGCGACCCAGGCCGAGGATGTGCTGCTGACCGGGCAGCATCGCGACGATCAGGCTGAAACACTGTTGTTCCGGCTGTTGCGTGGCGCCGGGGTCAGAGGTCTCTCAGGCATGCCAGTCCAGCGAGCGCTGGGGCAGGGCAGTCTGGTTCGGCCGTTGCTCGACGTCACGCGTGCCGAGCTGGCAGCCTATGCGCAGGACCACGGCCTGCGCTGGGTCGAGGACCCTTCGAATCAGGATCGACAGTTTTCGCGCAACTATCTACGGCATCAGGTTCTGCCGTTGCTGAGCGGTCGCTGGCCTCAGGCGCACGCCAGCATGGCCCGCAGCGCGGCGCATCTGCGTGAGGCGCAAGGTTTGCTCGATGAGCTGGCGCAAATCGATCTGGCTACTGCGAAATTGCCCGCTGAGTTCGAGTGGTCGGGATTGCCGTCACTGGAGTTTTCGGCCATCGCAGGGTTGTCCGATGCCCGTCAGCGAAATGCACTCAGCCACTGGCTTGAGCCGTTGACCCGACTGCCGGATACCGACCATTGGTCGGGTTGGACGGATCTGCGGGACGCCGGTAGCGATGCCTCGCCGATCTGGCGTCTGGCGGATGGCGAGCTGCACCGAAGCGCCGGTCGCCTGTGGTGGCTCAGCGGGCAATGGTTGCGCGCGCCGGTAGTCAGCGGCGACTGGCACGAGCCATCGCTGGCGCTACGCTTGCCCGATAACGGACGTGTCATGTTCAGCGGTCAGACTCCCGTCGGGCCGCTGCAAATCCGCTATCGGCAGGGCGGCGAGGTGATGCATCTGGAGGATCGCGGTCATCGTGATCTCAAGCGCCTGCTCAATGAGCGCGCGGTGCCGGGCTTCGTGCGTGGCAGATTGCCGCTGCTGTTTCGCGGTAAGGAATTGCTCGCCGTGGCGAACCTGCCGGGGCTCGACGGCAATGCGCTGGAGGGCTGGCGATTGCATTGGCAGCCTTCTGACGAAGATCAAGGTTTGAGATGAAGGGGGCATTCCGGTAGACTACGCTCCCTTCTTGATACAACTTCTGTGGATTCGCCTGAATTGCAGGAGTTGCCGATTACCAAGCAGTCTTTGCTGGGCGATTCCAAAAAATGTGTAGCGAGCAACGTACCGGTGTTTTCACTTCCGGTCTGTCCCAACGCGGCGGTTTTTTTGAAAGGTGCACTGTGATTAATGCAGGTGATCGGGGGCTTCGGCCTTCCTTCGCTTTCCCCGGCGGCTCGGACCGCTTTAACGCAGACTTCTAGGGTTTTTCATGACGCGCTACATATTCGTCACGGGCGGTGTTGTTTCTTCTTTGGGGAAAGGCATTGCATCGGCTTCATTGGCGGCCATCCTGGAGGCGCGGGGGCTTAAGGTCACCATGCTGAAGCTGGATCCGTACATCAACGTCGACCCGGGCACCATGAGCCCGTTCCAGCACGGTGAAGTGTTCGTCACCCACGACGGCGCCGAGACCGACCTGGACCTGGGCCACTACGAGCGGTTCATCCGCACGACCATGACCCAGAACAACAACTTCACCACCGGCCGTGTCTACGAGCACGTGCTGCGCAAAGAGCGCCGTGGTGACTACCTGGGTGCAACCATCCAGGTGATTCCGCACATCACCGACGAAATCAAGCGTCGCATCATCAAGGGCGCCGGCGATGCCGACGTGGCCCTGGTGGAAATCGGCGGTACCGTTGGCGACATCGAATCGCAACCGTTCCTCGAAGCCATCCGCCAGTTGCGTGTGGAAGTCGGTTCCAAGCGCGCGATGCTGATGCACCTGACCCTGGTTCCGTACATCGCCACTGCGGGCGAGACCAAGACCAAGCCGACCCAGCACTCCGTAAAAGAGCTGCGTTCGATCGGTCTGCAGCCAGACGTGCTGATCTGCCGCTCCGACCATCCGGTGGATGTGTCGTCGCGTCGCAAGATCGCGCTGTTCACCAACGTTGAAGAGCGTGCGGTGATCTCCCTGGAAGACGTCGACACCATCTACAAGATCCCGGCCGTGCTGCACGCTCAGGGTCTGGACGATTTCGTCGTCGAGCGTTTCGGCCTGCAATGCAATGGCGCCGACCTGTCCGAGTGGGAAAAGGTTGTCGATGCCAAGCTGAACCCGGAGCACGAAGTCACCATCGCGATGGTCGGCAAGTACATGGAGCTGCTGGACGCCTACAAGTCGCTGATCGAGGCGATGAGTCACGCCGGCATCACCAACCGCACCAAGGTCAACCTGCGCTACATCGATTCCGAAGACATCGAAAACCAGGGCACCGCGCTGCTGGAAGGCGTCGACGCGATCCTCGTACCGGGCGGCTTCGGTCTGCGAGGCGTGGAAGGCAAGATCACCGCCGTTCAGTACGCTCGTGAAAACAAGGTTCCGTACCTGGGTATCTGCCTGGGCATGCAAGTGGCGGTCATCGAGTTCGCCCGTAACGTGCTGGGCTGGAAAGACGCCAACTCCACCGAGTTCGATCGTGCCAGCGGCCACCCGGTTGTCGGTCTGATCACCGAGTGGGAAGACGCCACCGGTGCCGTTGAAGTGCGTACCGAAGCGTCCGACCTGGGCGGCACCATGCGCCTCGGCGCTCAGGAATGCCTGCTCGAAGCCGGCTCCAAGGTGCACGACTGCTACGGCAAGGATGTGATTGTCGAGCGTCACCGTCACCGTTACGAAGTGAACAACAACCTGCTGCCGCAAATCATCGAGGCCGGCCTGAAGATTTCCGGTCGTTCTTCCGATGCAGCGCTGGTTGAAGTGGTCGAAGCACCGGATCATCCATGGTTCGTCGCTTGCCAGTTCCACCCTGAGTTCACCTCGACGCCACGCGATGGCCATCCGCTGTTCAGCGGCTTCGTCAAAGCGGCATTGGCTCAACACCAGAAGAAGGCGTAACCCCGATGGCACAGAAGATCATCCGCGTCGGCGACATCGAGATTGCCAACGATAAACCCATGGTGCTGTTCGGCGGCATGAACGTGCTGGAAAGCCGTGACATGGCCATGCAGGTTTGCGAAGAGTACGTGAAGGTCACCGAAAAACTCGGTATCCCTTACGTGTTCAAGGCCAGCTTCGACAAGGCCAACCGTTCTTCTGTGACCTCCTATCGCGGTCCTGGCCTGGAAGAGGGCATGCGCATCTTCCAGGACATCAAACAAGCCTTCGGCGTGCCGATCATCACCGACGTCCACGAGCCTGACCAGGCTGCGGTCGTCGCCGAGGTCTGCGACATCATCCAGCTGCCGGCCTTCCTGTCGCGCCAGACCGATCTGGTCGTCGCGATGGCCAAGACCAACGCAGTGATCAACATCAAGAAAGCCCAGTTCCTCGCGCCTCAGGAAATGAAACACATCCTGAACAAGTGCGTGGAAGCGGGTAACGATCAGTTGATCCTCTGCGAACGTGGTTCGAGCTTCGGCTACAACAACCTCGTGGTTGACATGCTCGGCTTCGGCATCATGAAGCAGTTCGAGTACCCGGTATTCTTCGACGTGACCCATTCGCTGCAAATGCCTGGCGGTCGTTCCGACTCCGCCGGCGGTCGCCGCGCCCAGGTCACCGACCTGGCCAAGGCTGGCATGAGCCAGTCGCTGGCGGGGCTGTTCCTCGAAGCGCACCCGGATCCGGACAACGCCAAATGCGACGGCCCTTGCGCCTTGCGTCTGGACAAACTGGAGCCATTCCTGGCCCAGCTCAAAGCCCTGGACGAACTGGTGAAGAGTTTTCCGACGGTAGAAACCGCGTAAACCTCAATTCTCCGGTAAAGTACCGCACGATTTGTCGCTCATGCCCTCGGGTATGAGCGTTGTCGTCTGCAAGCTGCCCGCTGCACACCACTTGCCGACGGTAAAAAGATTTCCTCTAGCTGCGTCGTTTTCGTCAACTTTGGAGTGTTTACAACAATGGCAAAAATCGTCGACATCAAAGGTCGTGAAGTTCTCGACTCCCGTGGCAATCCCACCGTGGAAGCGGACGTGCTTCTCGACAACGGCATCATCGGCAGCGCCTGTGCGCCGTCCGGTGCATCCACTGGCTCGCGTGAAGCGCTCGAGCTGCGTGATGGCGACAAGAGCCGTTACCTGGGCAAGGGCGTGCTCAAGGCGGTAGCCAACATCAACGGTCCGATCCGCGATCTGCTGCTGGGCACCGACCCAAGCGACCAGAAAGCGCTGGATCACGCGATGATCAAGCTCGACGGTACCGAAAACAAAGCGACCCTGGGCGCCAACGCCATCCTCGCCGTGTCCCTGGCTGCGGCCAAGGCGGCTGCACAGGATCAGGACCTGCCGCTGTACGCTCACATCGCCAATCTGAACGGCACCCCGGGTGTGTACTCGATGCCGGTTCCGATGATGAACATCATCAACGGTGGCGAACACGCCGACAACAACGTCGACATCCAGGAATTCATGGTTCAGCCGGTTGGCGCCAAGTCCTTCTCGGAAGGTCTGCGCATGGGTACCGAGATTTTCCATCACCTCAAAGCCGTGCTGAAGGCCCGTGGCCTGAGCACTGCCGTCGGTGACGAAGGCGGTTTCGCGCCGAACCTGGCGTCCAACGAAGACGCACTGAAAGTGATCTCCGAAGCAGTCGCCAACGCTGGTTACAAGCTGGGCACCGACGTGACCCTGGCTCTGGACTGCGCGGCCAGCGAATTCTTCGAAGACGGCAAGTACAACCTGTCCGGCGAAGGCCAGGTGTTCACCGCTGAAGGTTTCGCCGACTACCTCAAAGGTCTGACCGAGCGTTACCCGATCATCTCGATCGAAGACGGTCTGGACGAGTCCGACTGGGCTGGCTGGAAGATCCTCACCGACAAGATCGGCGAGAAGACCCAACTGGTCGGCGACGACCTGTTCGTGACCAACACCAAGATCCTGAAAGAAGGCATCGATAAAAAGATCGCCAACTCGATCCTGATCAAGTTCAACCAGATCGGTACCCTGACCGAAACCCTGGAAGCCATCCAGATGGCCAAGGCTGCCGGTTACACCGCCGTGATCTCGCACCGTTCGGGCGAAACCGAAGATTCGACCATTGCCGACCTGGCCGTGGGTACTTCGGCTGGCCAGATCAAGACCGGTTCGCTGTGCCGTTCCGACCGCGTTTCCAAGTACAACCAACTGCTGCGTATCGAAGAGCAGTTGAATGGCAAGGCCAAGTACAACGGTCGCAGCGAGTTTCGCGGCTGAGCAGTAAATGATAGAAAGACACCGGATTGTGTCGGAAAAGTCGTGACAGCGATGGATTTGCCACTAATCTGATGCCTTATATGCACAAGCCTGGATATTCCAGGCTTCGTGCTATCAGATGCTTCAAAGTTTTTGTGTGGCTGTCTTTTTTCACTGGATACCTGATATTCGATGCGCAGTCCTTACTGGTTGTTTCTCGTCTTGCTCTTGCTGCTGGCCGGTCTGCAGTACCGCCTGTGGGTGGGCAATGGCAGTCTGGCGCAAGTCGCCGAACTGAATCAGCAAATTGCTGATCAACACGCCGAGAACGAAGCCTTGCTGGAGCGCAACCGAGTGATGGACGCTGAAGTCAGCGAGTTGAAGAAAGGCATGGAGACCGTTGAAGAGCGGGCTCGTCACGAATTGGGCATGGTCAAGGACGGCGAAACCCTTTACCAGTTGGCCCAATGATCGATTCCCTGCCGGCCTTCTGGGCCGTGATTCCTGCCGCGGGCGTCGGTGCCCGAATGGCCGCGGACCGTCCCAAGCAATACCTGCAACTGGGCGGGCGCACAATTCTCGAACACAGCCTCGGCTGTTTCCTCGATCACCCGAGCCTCAAGGGCCTGGTGGTCAGTCTTGCCGTCGATGATCCTTATTGGCCGAACCTGGCCAGCGCCAGTGATTCGCGAATTCAGCGGGTCGACGGTGGCGCCGAACGCTCCGGATCGGTGCTCAACGCCTTGCTGCATCTGCATGCGCAAGGTGCCGACGATGAAGACTGGGTGCTGGTGCACGATGCGGCGCGGCCGAACCTGAGCCGTGACGATCTCGACAAATTGCTCGCTGAGCTGACGAACGATCCGGTCGGTGGTTTGCTGGCTGTGCCGGCGAAGGACACTCTCAAGCGGGTCGACAAGCACGGTCGTGTGGTGGAAACCGTCGATCGCAGCGTGATTTGGCAAGCGTACACGCCGCAGATGTTCCGCCTCGGTGCCTTGCACCGCGCACTGGCGGACAGTCTGGTGGCGGATGCCGTGATCACTGATGAAGCTTCGGCGATGGAGTGGGCCGGGTTGGCACCGCGCCTGATCGAAGGCCGTGCGGATAACCTGAAAGTGACCCGCCCGGAAGACCTCGAATGGTTGCGTCAGCGCTGGGCCAATCGTCGTTAAGTCCGATATTCCGGCCGTTCGGCCAAACCTTCCTTGAGAAAATCCACCAGTTTGCGCACCTTGGGCGACAAGTGCCGCTGCTGCGGGTACAGCGCCCACACCGCCGTATTCGGCGGTTGATGCGTCTCCAACAAAGAAACCAACGTACCGCTGTGCAGATGTTCCAGCACGTAATAGTCCGGCAACTGGCACAGTCCGACGCCTTGTAGCGCCGCATCCAGCACCGCTTGCCCACTGTTGCAGCGCCAGTTTCCCTGTACCCGCTGGGAAAATTCCCGCCCGTTTTGTTCAAGCTGCCAGATGTCCGAGCTGCCGATCAGGCAATTGTGCCGTCCCAGTTCCGACAAACTGTGTGGGCGTCCGTACCGTTCAAGGTACGAAGGCGATGCACACAGATACATGCGTCGCGGTGCAAGGCGAGTCGCCACCAGCCGGGAATCCTGAAGTCGGCCAAGACGGATCGCCAGGTCCAGGCCTTCATGTACCAGATCGAGTTGCCGGTTAGTCAGTTCAATATCGATGCGCAGTTGCGGGTAGTGCCCCATGAACCGGGTCACCAGCGGCACGATGAAGCGTTCGCCATAGGCCACGGCGCAGGTCATGCGCAGCATGCCTTTGGGCTCGCTGGTCAGATCGCCGACCGCGCGCAGTGCTTCTTCGCGACCGTCCTGCAGACGCTGACAATGTTGCAGAAAGGTCTGGCCGGCCTCGGTCAGGGTCACGCGCCGGGTACTGCGATACAGCAAACGCGTCTGCAGACGCTCTTCCAGCCGTACGATTTGTCGACTGATGTGTGAGGAAGAAACGCCCAGGCGTTCGGCAGCCGCGGTGAACTGGCTGCATTCGGCAACGGCGACGAACTCGTCGATGCCTTCCCAGCGGTTTTCGGACATGGGGATTATCCCTGTATGGCAATAATGTTTTGCTTTTGTCCGGATTATTCATCAAGCAGCGCTGGACTACACTGACTGTCTGGTTTTTTATTCAATGGATTCACTGGAGAGTCAGCATGATCAAGTCGCGCGCCGCCGTTGCCTTCGAGGCCAAGAAGCCGCTGGAAATCGTAGAAGTCGATGTCGCCATGCCCAAGGCCGGTGAAGTATTGCTGCGCGTGGTGGCTTCCGGCGTTTGCCATACCGATGCGTACACGCTGTCCGGCGCTGACCCGGAAGGTATCTTCCCGTCGATCCTCGGCCACGAAGGCGGCGCAATCGTCGAAGCGATCGGCGAAGGCGTGACATCCGTGGCCGTCGGCGACCACGTGATTCCGCTGTACACCCCGGAATGCGGTCAGTGCAAATTCTGCAAGTCGGGCAAGACCAACCTGTGTCAGGCGATTCGCGCCACCCAGGGCAAGGGCCTGATGCCGGACGGCACTTCGCGCTTTTCCTACAAGGGCCAAACGATTTTCCACTACATGGGTACCTCGACGTTTTCCGAGTACACCGTGCTGCCGGAAATCTCCGTGGCCAGGATCTCCAAGGATGCACCGCTGGAAAAGGTCTGCCTGCTCGGTTGCGGCGTGACCACCGGTATCGGTGCGGTGATCAACACCGCCAAGGTGAAACCGGGTGACACCGTGGCGATTTTCGGCCTCGGCGGCATCGGTCTGTCGGCCGTGATCGGCGCGGTGAAGGCCAAGGCCTCACGGATCATCGCCATCGACATCAACCCGGCCAAGTTCGAAATCGCCAAGCAATTGGGTGCCACCGATTGCGTAAACCCGAAAGACTTCGATCGTCCGATCCAGGAAGTGATCGTCGACATGACCGACGGCGGCGTTGATTTCTCCTTCGAATGCATCGGCAATGTGCAACTGATGCGCGCAGCGCTCGAGTGCTGCCATAAAGGCTGGGGCGAGTCGGTCATCATCGGTGTGGCCGGTGCCGGCCAGGAAATTGCCACCCGTCCGTTCCAGCTGGTGACCGGTCGCGTCTGGCGCGGTTCGGCGTTCGGTGGCGTGCGTGGTCGTACCGAATTGCCAAGCTACGTCGACATGGCGCAAAGCGGCGAAATCCCGCTGGATACTTTCATCACTCACACCATGGGCCTGGAAGACATCAACAAGGCCTTCGACCTGATGCACGAAGGCAAGAGCATCCGTACCGTCATTCATTTCTGATCAATCACGATGCCACGACTGCCGATGTGCAGCCGTGGCTGCGTAGGAGTCCTACATGAGTCTGGAAAACATCTCCTGTCAGAAAAGTTTCGGCGGTTGGCACAAGCGCTATCGCCATCGTTCCGAAGTGCTGGGTTGCGAAATGGTGTTCGCCGTGTACCTGCCGCCGCAGGCAGAGCAGGGCGGCAAGTTGCCGGTGCTGTACTGGCTGTCGGGCCTGACGTGCACGGACGAGAACTTCATGCAGAAGGCCGGTGCCATGCGCATGGCGGCTGAATTGGGGCTGATTATCGTGGCCCCGGACACCAGTCCTCGCGGCCCAGATGTACCGGGCGATCCCGACGGGGCTTGGGATTTCGGCCTCGGTGCCGGGTTCTATCTGAATGCCACGCAGGAACCCTGGTCGCGGCACTATCGGATGCATGACTACGTCGTGCAGGAATTGCCCTCACTGGTTGAAGCGCATTTCCCGGCCTCGGACAAACGCAGCATCAGCGGCCACTCGATGGGCGGTCACGGTGCATTGGTCTGTGCCTTGCGCAATCCAGGGCGTTATCAGTCAGTATCAGCATTCTCTCCGATCAATAATCCGATGGATTGCCCGTGGGGCCAGAAAGCGTTCTCCCGCTATCTGGGCGAAGACCGTTCGAAATGGCGCGAGTGGGATGCCTGTGCGCTGATCGCCGAGACGGACGAAAAGCTGCCATTGCTGGTCGATCAGGGGGATCGCGACGACTTCCTCGCCACCCAGCTCAAACCCGAGGCCCTGCAACAAGCGGCAAAACAGGCGGGGCATCCGCTGACGTTGCGCCTGCAACCGGGCTACGATCACAGCTATTTCTTCATCGCCAGCTTCATTGACGACCACTTGCAGCATCACGCGCGCGCTCTAAAGAGTTAATGCAGGTAGAATCACGCCCTGACAAAATTCGGGGCGTTTTTTTATGCGTATTGGCCACGGCTATGATGTGCACCGTTTCGCTGAAGGCGATTTCATTACTCTGGGCGGCGTGCGAATCGCACACGGCTTCGGGCTGCTCGCTCACTCCGACGGTGACGTCCTGCTGCACGCCTTGAGCGATGCCTTGCTCGGCGCGGCCGCGCTGGGTGATATCGGCAAGCACTTCCCGGACACCGACCCGCAATTCAAGGGTGCCGACAGCCGTGTCCTGCTGCGCCATGTGGTCAGTCTGATCCACGCCAAAGGCTGGAAGGTCGGCAACGTCGACAACACCATCGTTGCCCAGGCTCCGAAAATGGCCCCCCATATCGAATCGATGCGCGCCCTGATTGCCGCGGATCTGCAAGTTGAACTGGACCAAGTGAACGTGAAAGCCACCACCACCGAGAAGCTTGGCTTCGTCGGTCGCGAAGAAGGCATCGCCGTGCATTCCGTTGCCTTGTTGCTGCGCGCATGAACGAACTGCAATTGCTCGGCCCACGGGCCTATGGCGACGCCCTCGGCACTGCGGTACTGAAAGCCATCGCCGAAGATTTTCAGGTCGATGAAGTGCTCGACATTCCGTTCAGCGGTGACGGCGAGCACCTGTGGATCTGGGTGGAAAAGCGTGGCTTGAATACAGAAGAGGCTGCACGCCGTATCGCCAAGGCGGCAGGTGTGCCGCTGCGTACGGTGAGCTATGCCGGTCTGAAGGATCGTCAGGCGCTGACCCGTCAGTGGTTCAGCGTGCAATTGCCGGGCAAGGCCGATCCGGATCTGTCGGCGGCGGAAAACGACACGCTGAAAATCCTCAAGACCACTCGCCACAAGCGCAAGTTGCAACGCGGTGCGCATTCGGCCAACGGTTTCACGTTGCGCCTGACCCAGTTCAATGGCGACAAGGCCGCCATCGACGAGCGTCTGCAACTGATCGCCAAACACGGAATCCCGAATTACTTCGGCGCCCAGCGTTTCGGCCATGACGGTGGCAACGTTGTCGATGCCCGCTCCTGGGCCGCGCGCAAGGCACTGCCGGAGCAGCGCAATGTGCGCTCGCGCCTGCTGTCGACCGCGCGCAGTTTTCTGTTCAATCAGGTGCTCGCAGCACGGGTCGCCGATGGCACGTGGCAGCGCGCCCAGGTCGGCGATCTGCTGGCCTTCACCGACAGCCGCAGCTTTTTCCCGGCCGGTGAGGCCGAGTGCAGCGACCCGCGCCTGGCGATTCTCGACCTGCACCCGACCGGCCCGCAGTGGGGCGAAGGTGACTCGCCGGCGGCCGGGGTTGTCCATGATCTGGAGCAGGGGATTGCCGCACGCGAGGCGGATCTGCGCGATTGGTTGATTAATGCCGGTATGAGCCACGAACGTCGCATCCTGCGGCTGCCCATTGGCGGGTTGACGTGGCATTATCCCGAGCCTGACATTCTGCAACTGGAATTCGTCCTCCCGGCCGGATGCTTCGCCACCGTATTGGTGCGCGAACTCGTTGATCTGGTGCCGGTGGGGCAGACGGACAGCCCATGCGTATTCTGATTTCTAACGACGATGGGGTGACTGCGCCCGGTCTTGCCGCGCTTTATGCTGCGCTGGCGGATTACACCGAGTGCGTGGTTATCGCCCCGGAACAGGACAAGAGCGGTGCCAGCAGTTCGCTGACACTCGACCGTCCGCTGCACCCGCAATACCTGGCCAACGGCTTTATCAGCCTCAATGGCACACCGACCGACTGCGTCCATCTGGGGCTCAACGGTTTGCTTGAACGCGAGCCGGACATGGTGGTGTCGGGGATCAACCTTGGCGCCAACCTGGGGGATGACGTGCTGTATTCCGGGACGGTGGCAGCCGCCCTCGAGGGCCGCTTTCTCGAGCGCCCGTCGTTTGCCTTCTCGCTGGTGTCGCGGCAGGTCGACAACCTGCCCACGGCCGCCTACTTTGCGCGCAAACTGGTCGAGGCCCATGCCGGGCTCGATCTGCCACCGCGCACGGTGTTGAACGTGAACATTCCGAATCTGCCGATCGATCACATTCGCGGCATTCAACTGACCCGTCTCGGCCATCGCGCCCGTGCGGCGGCACCGATGAAAGTCGTGGACCCGCGCGGCAAGGCCGGTTACTGGATCGCTGCGGCAGGGAACGCGGAAGACGGCGGACCGGGCACTGATTTCCATGCAGTGATGCAAGGTTACGTATCCATCACTCCGTTGCAGCTCGATCGCACCTTCAATGATGCCTTCAGAAGTCTCGACGGCTGGCTGGAGGGTCTCAACTGATGGCTCGTGAACAAGACGACAGGCTGCGCAGCGGCATCGGGATGACCTCCCAGCGAACCCGTGAACGCCTGATCCAGCGTCTGTATGAAGAGGGTGTTTCCAACGCCAGCGTGCTGGAAGTGATCCGTCGCACCCCGCGGCACCTGTTCGTCGATGAAGCACTGGCGCATCGCGCCTATGAAGACACCGCGCTGCCGATCGGCAACAACCAGACCATTTCCCAGCCTTATATGGTGGCGCGCATGAGCGAGCTGCTGCTGGAAGCCGGACCGCTGGACAAGGTGCTGGAGATCGGCACCGGTTCCGGTTACCAGACGGCGGTGCTGTCGCAACTGGTCGAGCGGGTGTTCTCGGTGGAGCGCATCAAGGTGCTGCAGGATCGGGCCAAGGAGCGTCTGGTCGAACTCAATCTGCGCAACGTGGTGTTTCGCTGGGGCGATGGCTGGGAGGGCTGGCCGGCGCTGGCGCCGTACAACGGCATTATCGTCACGGCGGTTGCCACCGATGTACCTCAGGCTTTGCTTGATCAACTGGCACCGGGCGGGCGGATGGTGATCCCGGTCGGCTCAGGCGAAGTGCAGCAATTGATGCTGATCGTGCGCGAAGAAAACGGCTTCTCCAGACACGTTCTGGGAGCGGTGCGTTTCGTGCCGTTGCTCAACGGGCCGCTCGCCTGAGCATTTGTTCGAGGCCGCTGAATTCCCGTCGAGCGCGTTTGTCTTACAGCGGCAGCAAATGTTTAAACAGGATGGATCGTCTACAAGCAAACGTGTGCGCCGGGCGATAGCGCTTCTATAAAGGTAAAGCCGGTTGCGCCCGTTATACTTGCGAAGTTTCATGCCGGAATCGGCATTCCACATTTTTCAGCCACCACAAAGGGAGCGGCGGGTGAGTCTCACAGTCATTGCGCAGCGTATGGGTAACACGAGCTTTCAGCGCCTGGTGACTGGCCTTGTCTTGAGCACCTTGCTGGTCGGTTGCTCCAGCACAAAATCGAGCAACGTGCGGGTCGTTGATCGCAACAATGCGGTGGCCCAGCGTCCGGTCGTGACGACCGGGCAGTATGTAGTCCGTCCGGGCGATACTTTGTTTTCCATCGCTTTTCGCTACGGCTGGGACTACAAAGCCCTCGCTGCCCGGAACAATATTCCTACGCCATATACGATCCATCCGGGTCAGACGATTCGCTTCGATGGCCGTACCGGTTCAACGTCGACGGCAGTCGTCACCAACTCCGGTTCTTCAGCGTCTTCGTCCAGCAAAACCACGGTTATCCGGCGCCAGGCAAATGGCACGACGACCACCACAACCACGGGTTCCGGCGCGGCTTCGACGACGGTTGTACCGTCCGTCGCCAACAAGCCAGCACCCGCTCCACTGCCACCACCGGGCCCGGCCCCGACCGGCTGGGGATGGCCATCTAATGGCATTCTCATTGGAAAATTCTCTTCAAACGGTAGTTTGAATAAAGGAATTGATATCGCCGGAGATTTGGGACAGCCTGTTTTAGCTGCGTCTGATGGGACGGTGGTATACGCCGGGAGTGGCTTAAGGGGCTACGGCGAATTGGTCATCATCAAACACAGCGAAACCTACGTCAGTGCTTACGGACACAACCGTCGGCTGTTGGTACGGGAGGGGCAGCAGGTCAAGGTCGGACAGACAATTGCCGAAATGGGGTCAACGGGTACAGACCGGGTGAAACTGCATTTTGAGATTCGCCGACAAGGTAAACCTGTAGATCCGCTGCAGTTCCTGCCAAGACGTTGATTTGCAGACCAGCCTGTTCCGTCACGTAGAGGGGACAGGCTCCAGCGTTGCCAAGGATAAAGGCGTCGCTTGAGCTTGGGGTCGAACTCACCAAAGGACTATAACAATGGCTCTCAGTAAAGAAGTGCCGGAGTTTGACATCGACGATGAGGTTCTCCTGATGGAGACCGGCATCGATTCGGATTCGATGTCGAATGATGAAGGGGCTGCTCCACCTTCCGTTCGTGCCAAATCCAAACACTCCGCTTCGCTTAAACAACACAAGTACATCGACTACACTCGGGCACTCGATGCCACGCAGTTGTACCTCAACGAAATCGGCTTTTCCCCTCTGCTCTCCCCGGAAGAAGAAGTTCATTTTGCGCGCTTGTCGCAAAGTGGCGACCCGGCCGGGCGCAAGCGCATGATCGAAAGTAACCTGCGGCTGGTCGTCAAGATCGCCCGGCGTTACGTCAATCGGGGGCTGTCGCTGCTGGATCTGATCGAAGAGGGCAACCTCGGACTGATCCGAGCGGTGGAAAAGTTCGATCCCGAGCGCGGCTTCCGCTTCTCGACCTACGCAACCTGGTGGATCCGTCAGACCATCGAACGCGCAATCATGAATCAGACCCGGACCATTCGGCTGCCGATTCATGTGGTCAAGGAGCTCAACGTGTACCTGCGGGCTGCACGGGAGCTGACGCAAAAGCTCGACCACGAACCTTCACCCGAAGAAATCGCCAACCTGCTGGAAAAACCGGTGGGCGAGGTCAAGCGCATGCTGGGCCTGAACGAGCGGGTTTCTTCGGTCGACGTCTCGCTGGGTCCGGATTCGGATAAAACCCTGCTGGACACCCTGACGGATGACCGTCCGACCGATCCATGTGAACTGCTGCAGGATGACGATCTGTCGCAGAGCATCGATCAATGGCTCTCGGAACTGACCGACAAGCAACGCGAGGTGGTGGTACGCCGCTTCGGCCTGCGCGGCCACGAGAGCAGCACGCTGGAAGATGTAGGCCTGGAGATCGGCCTGACCCGGGAACGGGTGAGACAGATCCAGGTGGAAGGCCTTAAGCGCCTTCGGGAAATTCTCGAGAAAAACGGCCTGTCGAGCGAGTCGCTGTTTCAATAAGCCGCCCGCCTGACCGCCATGCAGAAAGCCCCGACTGGTTCGGGGCTTTTTGTTTGTGTGCTGAAAGCGGCAGGTATTCCCACCTTGTAGGTTTGCGCTGTAAGCCTTTGCTGACTGTATCGTAAGTGTTCGTGATTTTTACACTGCTGCCGAAGGCGATTGTGCTCATCGCTGATCAATAACATATTGATTTATAAGGTTATATTTTAATGTTAAGGATTTATGACAACAGGATCATGCACTGAGGGCCGGTTGCCCCCTGCGGGGAACTCGTTAGTATCTGGGTTGTGTCGACGGATAGACACGCCCTTCGAGGAAGAGGGGAATGGACATCGCAGGAAGCGATTCATCAGGACGATGAAAAGGAACACAGGGAATAGGGAAAAAATGTGGGCGGGTCAAACCGCCCCTTTTTTTGCCTGAAATAAAGCAAAAACCGGAAAAGCAAAAAGGCCCGCGAGGGGCCTTTTCTTCAAACGCGCGACAGATCAGCGTTCGAGGTCTTTGATCTTGCCTTTGACGCCATCCCACTCTTCGGCATCCGGCAGCGATTCTTTCTTCTCGGTGATATTCGGCCAGATTTCGGCCAACTCGACGTTCAATTGAATGAACTCCTGCATCTCTTCCGGAACTTCGTCCTCGGAGAAAATGGCCACGGCCGGGCATTCCGGTTCGCACAGGGCGCAGTCGATGCACTCATCCGGGTGAATCACCAGGAAATTCGGGCCTTCGTAAAAGCAGTCCACCGGACAGACTTCTACGCAGTCGGTGTACTTGCACTTGATGCAGTTGTCGGTGACGACGAAGGTCATTTCTAATTTTCTCCTCAGGCGGCGGCAGCGTTGCCCCTTCACGGTTGGGGTCGCCAGGTTCGGGAGCGATGTCTGCCGGCCAGGCTATTAGCCAGCAGCATCCCGAACCGCGCGAGATTCTAACAGCTTGAAGCCGTTTGCGTTATATCCGGTTCGTCGGTGCTTAGATCCGGTTCTTAAGTGCATATAACATTTCGAGCGCACGACGCGGTGTAACGTCATCCAGATCCAGTTTGGCCAACTCATCCAGCACCGGATGCGGGAGGCTGGCAAACATGTCGCTCTGTTGCGGCGCTGCCGGTTTGCCCTTGGCGGCCGGTTTCGGCGCCTCATGTGGCAGCGCGGTATCTTCCAGGCGGCTCAAGTGTTCACGCGCACGCACGATAACTTCGCTCGGCACTCCGGCCAGTTGTGCAACCGCAAGGCCATAACTCTGGCTCGCCGGCCCCGGCAACACATGGTGCAGGAAGACGATGCGTTCATTGTGTTCGGTGGCATTGAGGTGCACGTTGGCCACCAGCGGTTCGGCTTCCGGCAACACGGTCAGTTCGAAATAGTGCGTCGCAAACAGAGTATAGGCCCGCAACTGCGCCAAACGCTCCGCCGCCGCCCACGCCAGGGACAGACCATCAAAGGTGCTGGTGCCGCGCCCGACTTCGTCCATCAGCACCAGGCTGCGCTCGGTAGCGTTGTGCAGAATGTTCGCGGTTTCGCTCATTTCCACCATGAAGGTCGAGCGCCCGCCGGCGAGGTCGTCGCTGGAACCGATCCGGGTGAAGATCCGGTCCACCAGCGACAGTTCGCAACTGGCTGCCGGCACGAAGCTGCCGATGTGCGCCAGCAGCACAATCAGTGCAGTCTGGCGCATATAGGTGGATTTACCGCCCATGTTCGGGCCGGTGATCACCAGCATGCGGGTGTTGTCGTCCAGGCTCAGGTCGTTGGCCACGAACGGCGTGGTCAGCACTTGCTCGACCACCGGGTGGCGGCCCTGGGAGATGCGCATGCACGGTTCGCTGACGAACGTCGGGCAATTCAGGTCGAGGTTCAGCGCACGTTCGGCGAGGTTGCTCAGCACGTCCAGTTCGGCGAGAGCCGAGGCGGTGTCCTGCAATGGCGGCAACTGGCTGATCAGATCTTCCAGCAATGCTTCATAAAGCATCTTCTCGCGGGCCAGGGCACGGCTCTTGGCAGACAGTGCCTTGTCTTCAAACTCTTTCAGCTCCGGGGTGATAAAGCGCTCGGCACCTTTGAGGGTCTGGCGGCGGATGTAATCTGCCGGCGCCGATTCAGCCTGTTTGCTAGGCAACTCGATGAAGTAACCGTGGATGCGGTTGTAGCCGACTTTCAGGTTGGCGAGGCCGGTACGGGCCTTCTCCCGGGCTTCCAGATCGATCAGGAACTGGCCGGCGTTCTCGCTCAGCGATTGCAGCTCGTCGAGTTCGCTGTCGTAACCGGTTTTCAGCACGCCGCCGTCGCGGATCACCGCCGGCGGATTGTCGATGATGGCTTTTTCCAGCAGCGCCGCCAGTTCCGGATAAGTGCTGGTGGTGGCCGCCAGGCGTTGCAGGTGCGGCGCTTCCAGGTCAGCCATTGCCACTTGCAGTTCAGGCAACGCGCCGAGTGCATCGCGCAAGCGGGCGAGGTCGCGAGGGCGGGCATTGCGCAGGCCGATCCGCGCCAGAATCCGCTCGATATCGCCGATTTCCTTGAGCTGCGGTTGCAGATTTTCAAAGCGATAGCGGTCGAGCAGGCAAGTGATCGAACTCTGGCGAGCGAGCAGCACGGTCAGATCGCGCAACGGACGGTTGAGCCAACGGGTCAGCAAACGGCTGCCCATGGCGGTCTGGCAACGATCGACAACCGATTGCAGGGTGTTGTCGCGGCCGCCGGCCAGGTTGGTATCGAGTTCGAGGTTACGGCGGCTGGCGCCGTCCAGCACCACGGTGTCGTCCAGCCGTTCATGACGCAGGCTGCGCAGATGGGGCAGGGCGGTGCGCTGAGTTTCCTTGGCATACGCCAGCAGGCAACCGGCGGCGCCGATGGCCAGGGTCAGGGTTTCGCAGCCAAAACCTTTCAGGTCCTGGGTGGAGAATTGCTGGCAGAGACTTTTCAGCGCCGAGTCGCGCTCGAAATCCCACGGTGCACGGCGGCGAACGCCACGGCGTTTTTCCGCCGGCAGATCCTTCGGCCAGTCATCGGGGATCAGCAGCTCGACCGGGTTGACTCGCTCCAGTTCCGCCAGCAGGTTTTCCCAGCCCTTGATCTCCAGCACGGTGAAGTTGCCGCTGGTGATGTCCAGCACGGCCAGGCCGAACAAACGCTCATCGCCCAGCACCGCCGCGATCAGGTTGTCGCGGCGCTCATCGAGCAGCGCCTCATCGCTGACCGTACCCGGGGTGATGATCCGCACCACCTGACGCTCCACCGGGCCCTTGCTGGTGGCCGGGTCGCCAACCTGCTCGCAGATCACGACCGACTCGCCGAGCTTGACCAGCTTCGCCAGATAACCTTCCGCCGCGTGATACGGAATCCCGCACATCGGAATCGCCTGACCCGCCGACTGCCCGCGCGCGGTCAGGGTGATGTCCAGCAACTTGGCCGCCTTCTTCGCGTCTTCGTAGAAGATCTCGTAGAAGTCGCCCATGCGGTAGAACATCAGCTGGTCCGGGTGCTGATTCTTTAGGCGCCAGTACTGCTGCATCATCGGAGTGTGGGAGGACAGGTCGGAGACGGCTTTATTCATCGGATTGTCAGGTAACTCGTTGGAATGTGTGGGGCAAAAGCGCGGCAGTCGCCGGGCTTTTCCGCGATGGGCGCAAGGTTACCATGGGCGGTCTGTCGGACGCAGGCATCGCGGCCGGGTGACATCTATCTGGTGCAAAAACGTCGACTATGCACGATTTATGCAAATCAGCATTTGTCTTCGCGAAAAACTTCAAGCACTATGCGCGTTATGCAAAAACGCAACGTATCCTCCGTCTTAAGAGCACTGCTCGATCAGCACGGGATCTCCCCCACGGAGCTCCACCGTCGCACCGGCGTGCCTCAATCCACGCTCTCGCGAATTCTCAGCGGGAAGATCGTCGATCCTTCAGATAAGCACATCTCGAAGATCGCCGAGTACTTTGCCGTGAGCACCGACCAGTTGCGCGGGCGCGCGGATGTTGCGCCCGCCGCCAACGCCGGACGCGACGAGTTGCATTCCGAACTCAAGGACATAAGCCTGTGGGACGACGACACCCCCGTCGATGACGACGAGGTGTCGGTGCCCTTTCTTCGCGAGGTTGAATTGGCTGCTGGATCAGGAAGATTCGTCATCGAAGAGAGCGAACGCTCCAGCCTGCGCTTCGGCAAACGCAGCCTGCGCCATAACGGTGTGCAGTTCGATCAGGCCAAATGCGTGACGGTACGGGGCAACAGCATGTTGCCGGTGCTGCGCGACGGTGCCACGGTTGGGGTCAACGCGGGAAAATGCGGGATCGGCGACATCATCGATGGCGACCTTTATGCGATCAACCACAACGGTCAACTGCGGGTGAAGCAGCTTTATCGCCTGCCTACCGGTATCCGTCTGCGCAGCTTCAATCGCGATGAGCATCCGGACGAGGACTACAGCTTCCAGGACATGCAGGAAGAGCAGATCGTCATCCTCGGTCACGTCTTCTGGTGGGGCATGTACGCCCGGTAACCCGATCCCTTTCGGATAAAACCCGCCTCGGCGGGTTTTTTTTCGCCTGTAGAAAACCGGGCAACCCTTGATTGGCGGGGCTTCCATGCATCCGCGCATTTCTCGTGCATAAATAAATGCATTTACGCATTGACTGTATATGCATCCATGCATATTCTTGCCACCAAGCCGCTCGACAAAGCGGCTGGCAACAACAGCTCTTTAGTTCCACAAGAACAGGCAGCGATGGACCGGCCTCAACGGTTCAGAGGGTTGGCAACTGACCCGGGTGTGCAGCGTAAAGCACCAGAAGCAGTTATCCGGCGGGCAGGGACCGCGGTCGGAAAAACAATTTGAATGGACTCGTACCGCGCCAGTAGCGCCGAAAAGTCAGCTTCCTTCACGTACACAGGATTGAAGGAAGGCAAAGGAGTGCATTACTGAAAAGCCCGGCGGGTTGCCGGGCTTTTTGGAATGCCTACTGAGCTCATCGCTGCACCCCCCTCTGCAATAAAGCAATCGGCTGAACAACAACCAAGGAAATCAGGATGAACCGTTACGTACTCACAATATATGCGAATTACATCATCGTTCTTCAGGTGCTGGATACTGATGGACCGCTGCCGGCCATACCTCTTGGTGAACCGGATGCCGCATGGCGAGATGTCACCGGTGATACCACCGCGCAACCGGGAATGAGAATGGATTACGGTCCATACGGGGTGACGTTCAGTGCGATCCCCGTCTCCGAGCACGAGTGGATCAACAATGCCCGCATGCAGCAACGGTTCGACGCAGCCGAACGCTGGCTGAGGTTCAACCCGCTGCAATACAGGCTGGATCTTGGCATCGCCAGTCCGGCAGATGAGGCGGCGCTGGTTGCCTACAAGCAGTACGTCGTTGCCGTAAGCGAAGTGAAAAAACAATCCGTGTTCCCGGTGCTCGACTGGCCGGTGGCTCCTTTCTGACTTACTTCCAGTGAAAGCGCATTACTGAAAAGCCCGGCGAATTGCCGGGCTTTTTGGAATGCCTGCCCGATGCAGTCAGATCAACGTATGCCGAGATATCGGCGATCCAATAAGGATGTGAGCAATGAGCTTGAAAAAATATGCACGTGTAGTGAATGGCAAAGTCGACAACATTTTCGAAACTGCCAATCCGATCACCGAAGAATTTCCCGGCGATCAAGTGTGGGTCGACGTTACCGCCACCTTGGCTGGCCAGGTCGATTACGGCCATAACGCAGTCAACACCGACGGCGTCTGGTCTTTTGCACCCGAGTTCCCTTGGGGCCAATCGGTGTTGGGCGAACAACTGCGCAATGAGAAGACGCGTCGGTTCGACAACGTAGTCACTCGTGTCGCCGCCGCCGGTCTGCAATACAAAGTTGATCTGGGCATTGCCACTACAGCGGAGCAGGTGTACCTGGCCGCGTTCAAGGAGTACTGCGTGGCCTTCACTCAGGTCAATAAGCAGCCGGGTTTTCCGGTGACCATCGTTTGGCCTGAGTTGCCGTAAAGGCGCAAGAGCGCACTACTGAAAAGCCCGGTCCCTGTGCCGGTCCCTGTGCCGGGCTTTCTGGAATATCCGCCTGATGCAGGCGCTTCAACAAAGTTTCGCGGCATGAACATGGCCTGGCAGGGAATCAAAAGGATTTGCCGATGTTGAAAGAGTGCCGCTGTGGCAGCTGCAAACGACTGCTCGCCCGGGTGGGTAGGTACACAGAACTCCAGATCAAATGTTCCCGCTGCGGAACATTGAATCATGTGAAGGCCACGAGTCTCGAGCGATCGCCTGTGAGCGACATGCGTGCTGCATCGCCAGCACAACCTGATCAATCTCCTCATAGGTAAAGACATGAATATTCTCAAGAAATACGTAGCTCCGTTTCTCGCTATTGCACTGCTGGGCAATGGCGGCAGCGCAATCGCCGCCAACCTCCTGGTGAACGGCAGCTTTGAACAATCGACATGCGGTGGTGGCTGCATTCTGGACACCCCGGCAAAAACCAATGCCATCACAGGCTGGACGACGTTCCTGTCCGGTGCCGAATACTTCAACATGCCCAATGCCATCGGCGGTTCTGTGGCAGCAGATGGCGTGATGATCGTCGACCTGGCCAACTACGTTTATGGCAACGGTGGCGGGATTCAGCAGAATTTCGCGACCACTCCGGGCGCCAAGTACCGTCTGACTTTCAGTGCCGGCAACTCCCGATTCGCCAGCCGCTCCGGCGACGGTGTCATTCAGGTGAAAGTGGCCGGGCAAACCGCTACGTTCAACACACCGACAGCCAAAGGCGTCGCGGTCGAGTGGAGCACCGTCACTTACGAGTTCACCGCGATTACCGCGCAGACAACTCTGGCGTTTTCCAACGAGCAGAACCCGTACGCCAACTACGCCTTCATCGACAACGTCATTGTCGAGCGCCTGTAACTGCTGAATGCGCGGAACCTGTAGCTGTTCTTCCCCGCTTCAGAGGCGACACCCGTCCGGTGTCGCCTCTTCACTTCTCTTCATTCATCAACGCTTTCAGGAGGCGTGACATGACAACCGAGCAACAAGCATTGGCTGACATGCCGATCTGGCTGGTCATCCTCCTTGCCGTCGTGGGCGGGGTGTCCGGCGAAATGTGGCGCGCCGACAAGGAAGGCGCCCGTGGCTGGCCACTACTGCGACGCCTGGCCCTGCGCTCCGGCGCCTGCATGATCTGCGGTGTCTCGGCGATCATGCTGCTGTATGCCGCCGGGCTGTCGATCTGGGCCGCCGGGGCATTTGGTTGCCTCACTGCAATGGCCGGTGCCGACGTCGCCATCGGCCTTTACGAACGCTGGGCTGCCAAGCGCATCGGCGTCTGCGAAGTTCCGCCGCGCGACCCGCAATAACCCATTCACTTTCCTGTCTCGCTGCACGCCGTGCGGCGGGACTTCGCGTGGACATCAGAAAAAGGAGGTCAAGCATGCCCACACCGATCCAGCAGCCTTCGCAGCTGTTCACGGCGATGGCGACAGCCTTGCGCAACAGCTCCGAGCTGAACGTGCAGGTCGGTAATCACGATGACTTCACGACCCCCGGCGACAAGGCCTGGGTGCTGATCGACATCGAGCGAAATGCATCGGGAGAGCGCGCCGCCACCGGGCGCATTGCCCATGTGCTGACGCTGTCGCTGCAAGTCATTCCGGCGCTGTCTGCCACGGCGTTTGCCGCCTGTGACCTGATCGCCGCCCTGAAGAATCTGGTCACCGACAACCGTTGGGGCTTGCCCGGCGATCAATGCGATCTGCCGATGAACATCGATGGATTACCTTCACTGGCGATTCGCGCCGATCAGCCAAACAAGGCGTGGACCCTGACATTCAACCAGACCCTCTATCTTGGCCCGACCTTGCTCGACGACCCGCTCGGCACACCGAAATTCGCCCGCACCTGGGAAGTCAGCGACATCGACGATCCCGACCAATACACCTCGCTGGAGGCCTGATCGATGTTCGACGCGTTACTGCGAATGCAGCTGGGCCCGATCATCGAGCGCCTGGCCGAGATGGAAGCGGAGATCGAAGACCTGCACCGGCGCGCCGAGAGTTATTGCCGTATCGGCATCTGTCAGGAAGTCGATGCCGCCAGTAACACCTGCCGGGTCAGCCACGGTGGATTGCTCACCCCGGCCATCAAGTTCTTCAACCCGAGTGCCGGCGCGCAGAGCGAGTCGCGGATCCCGACGGTGGGCGAACAGTGTCTGCTGCTGAACTACGGCAGCGGCGAAAGCGGTGCACAAAGCGTGGCGCTGTTCGGCCTGAACAGTGACCGTTTTCCGCCGACCTCGACGATCCCGACGTTGACTCGTCGCGTCCATCAGGACGGCAGCGAAAGCGGCTACGACGACGCCACGCACACGCTGCACTGGCAAAACGGTCCGGCCGCCTTCAACGGTTCTCGCGAAGCGCTTGTGATGAGCATCGGTCCGGCACGGCTGGCGATGACCCCGCAAGCGATCAACCTGCAACTGGGCGCGGTCGGCCTGACCATCGACGCCTCGGGCGTGCATTTCAGCGGCCCGTTGGTGGATCACCAAGGCCGTGTCATCAGCCCCTGAATCAAGAGCTTCCCATGATCGGAATCGATAGAGACAGCGGGGCCACGGTCGACGACTGGCTGCAATTCGTGCAGCGCGCGACCCGGGCCCTGACCACGCCGCTGGGCACCCGGCAAAAACGGCCCTTGTACGGTTCGCTGATCCCCACGCTGCTGGGGCAGAACCTGGGCGACGACATCCTGTTGCTCGCCCAGAGCCACGCGGCCCAGGCGTTCTACAACCCGCAAAACGGCATCGGCGATTTCCAGCCCGGCGTGATCGTCGCCACCCGACAGGGCGCGGGATTGCTGTTGCGATTTGCCGGCACCTGGAAAAACCGCCAACAGACTTTCGAGGTCGTGACATGAGCATGTTGATCCCTGGCCAGAACCAGTTGGCCGAACCCTCCTTGATCAAGGTCGATGCCTTCGAGGATCTGCTCGCCGAGTTCAAGACCTTCGTCGTCGAGTACGTCGGCGCACGCTCGCCGCAGAGCGCGGAAAAGCTCAAGACCAGCCTGGAAAACGAAAGCGAACTGCTGACATTGGCACTGGAGGCTTTCTGCGTTCGCCTGCAAACCCACGAACGCAAATACAACGCCCGGATCAAGCAGATGCTGGCGTGGTGGGCCACCGGCAGCAATCTTGATGCGCGGTTGGCGGACATGGGCCTGGAGCGACAGTTGCTCGATCCGGGCGACCCGGCGGCATTCCCGCCGGTGCCTGCGATTTACGAGAGTGATGATGACGCCCGGCTGCGCTATTACCTGGCGCCCCATGCGCCGGCGGCGGGCTCGCGGATGCAGTATCGCCGCGAGGTGTTCACCCTCGGTGAACGGCCGACAGTGAAAGTCGAATCCACCGATGCGGGTGTTGTGAATGTCACTTACACCTTCGACCCGGACGGCCTCGCCGCGCAGGTCAAGGATGGCAATGGTCGCCGCACCGCGCCCGGCGAAGTGCAAGTTACCGTGCTTGCCCGCGAGGGCGACGGTACACCGTCCCCGACGCTGCTCGAAGGTGTACGCCAACACTTTGCCCGGCCCGATGTTTGTCCGGAGACGGACAAGGTCACAGTCAAAGGCGCAGAGATTCAGCGCTACACAATCCGCGTCGTGGCAAAGATCAATTCGGGCCCGGATTCGGGTCTGACCAAGGTCGCCGCGCAGCAGCATTTGCAGGCCTACGCCGACAGTTGCCATCGCCTGGAAGGCCGGGTCGATCCGAGCTGGATCGACTACACGCTGCACAGCGCCGGCGCCGTGCAATTGCAGATTCTTGAACCGCTGACGCCCATCGTGTGCAGCGCATTTCAAGCGCCGTACTGCACGGCGGTCGAAGTCGAGGTGCAGACGCTATGACCGATCAGACACCGCGTCCGACCCTGCTGCCAGCCAACAGCTCGGCGCTGGAACGGGCCCTCGACATCGGCTTCGGCGCATTGCTTGATCGCGTCGCGCCGCCGTTTCCCGAACTGATGAACCCGGCTTCGACACCTGTCGCGTTCCTGCCGTATCTGGCGGCGGATCGTGGTGTTGCCGAATGGAGCACCGACGCACCGGAAGCAGAAAAACGCCTGACCGTCGAACTGGCCTGGCCCACCGCGCGCCAGGCCGGCACTCGCAAGGCGCTGGAGAACGCCGCCAAAGGTTTGCAACTCAGGCCGGAAATCCGCGCTTGGTACGAACAGACACCGCCCGGCGAGCCTTACAGCTTTTCCGTGCGGGCCTTCAGCGAACAACCCTACAGCGAAGAAATCGACGCCCGTCTCGACCGGCGCCTGGCTGATGCCAAGAGCGAGCGGGACATGCTGTCGGTTTCGGTAGGGCTTAGCGCCTTCGGCAATCACGTCATCGGCGCCGCGACCTTCTGCGGTGAGTTGACCACGGTCTATCCGGTGTTCATCGAAGGGCTCGAGACATCCGGCGAGGCCTTCATGGCGGCTGCGCTGTACACCGTCGAAACATCCACTATTTATCCTCAGGGGGCCTGAATGGCTGACTATTACACCCTGCTCACCAACGCAGGGATTGCCTACGAAACGGCGTGCAAGGCCGCGGGCCTGCCGATCAAGCTGACGCAGATTTCCGTCGGCGATGGCGGCGGCGCGGTCTACAACCCGGCCGCGACGGCTACCGCGCTGAAACGCGAAGTCTGGCGCGGTCCGCTCAATGCGCTGTTCCAGGACGAGAAGAATCCGAGCTGGCTGCTCGCGGAAGTGACCATTCCGCCAGACGTTGGCGGCTGGTATGTGCGTGAAGCCGGACTGTGGACCGACACCGGGATTCTCTACGCCATCGTCAAATACCCGGAGTCGTTCAAACCGGTGCTGGCCACGTCCGGCTCGGGCAAAGAGTTCTACATCCGCTCGATTTTCGAGACCAGCAATGCCTCGCTGGTGACGCTGTTGATCGACGACACCGTGGTCAAGGCCACTCGCGCCTGGGTCATGAGCTACCTCGCCGAAGAACTCGGCAAACTCGACGGCAAACAGTCGGTGCGCGTCGCCGCCACCGCCAACGTGGTGTTGAACGGCGCGCAGCAGATCGACGGCGTAGCGGTGATCGCCGGTGACCGCGTGCTGCTGCCGAACCAGACCCTGGCCAAGGACAACGGCCTGTGGATTGTGGCGAACGGCGACTGGATTCGGGCCAACGATGCCAACGTCAGCGCCAAGGTCACCCCGGGCCTGACGGTGATGGTGGAAGAGGGCACGCTCAATGGCGACTCGCTGTGGCACCTGACCACCAATGCGCCGATCACCCTCGGCACTACCGCGCTGACATTCAAGATGCTCGCGGGGCGTACCGGGATTGCTGCCGGGACTTACAAGAGTCTGAGCGTCGACGAATATGGCCGCGCGACGGCCGGCTCCAATCCCGACACGCTGGCCGGTTTTGGTATCAAGGATTCGTACACCAAGGCTGAAGTCGAGGCGCTGATTGCCAAGGCATCGGCGTTGCCGGTGGGGTCGATTGTCGCGTTCCCGGTTGACTCGCCACCTCCGGGCTTTCTGGAGTTGGACAACAGCGTCAAGAGCAGCGCGACCTACCCGGACCTGAGCGCCTATCTGGGTGGCAAGTTCAACAAAGGGGATGAGGGTGTCGGGAATTTCCGGTTGCCGGAAGCGCGTGGGGAGTTCTTGCGGGGTTGGGATCATGGGCGCGGAGTTGACCCGGGACGGGCGATAGGCGCCTTACAGAGTGACCTCTTCGGCTCCCACAGCCATACCCATATTCCCGACAACTCAAAGGGCATTTCGAATATTGCGGTCGGGACTGTAGCGGGGTCAGGGCAATATGCAGTGACCGATGGCGGTAATGTGACCGGGTTTGTCGGTGGCTCTGAAACCCGTCCCCGCAACATCGCCGTCATGTGGTGCATCAAAGCCTGGAGCGCGCCGGTCAATCAGGGAAACATCGACGTAGCGGCACTGGTCAAGGAAGTTTCCCGGCTTGGATCTGCCGTTCCGGTGGGTGCCGTCATGGCATTCCCGACGGGGATCGTACCGCCCGGCTTTCTTGAGTTGAATGGCAGTGTGCAGAGCACTTCGACTTATCCGGATTTGGCGGCATATCTCGGCACCACTTACAACAAAGGTGATGAGGGTGCAGGCAACTTCCGGTTGCCGGAATCACGTGGTGAGTTCCTGCGAGGCTGGGATCATGGGCGAGGTGTAGACCCAGGTCGGGCGATTGGCAGTTGGGCGCCTGATGAGCTTAAGTCTCACGTTCACCAGGTTGATGCGCCTGCCAATCCGAGCGGATTTGGCCAGGACAAGGTCGCTCGTGGCAACCGCTCCGACAGCAACGGAACACCACAGACGACTGCCACTGGCGGTTCGGAAACCCGTCCGCGCAGCATTGCAGTCATGTGGTGCATCAAGGCCTGGAACGCGCCGATCAATCAGGGAAACATCGACGTCGCCGCACTGGCCAATGAAGTCGCACAGCTCAAATCTTCCGTTCCGGTCGGTGCTGTCCTGTCGTTTCCAACGGGCGTCGTTCCTGCCGGTTATCTGGAGCTGGACGGCAGTGTGCAAAGCATTGCGACCTATCCGGATCTGGCGGGTTATCTCGGCACAAAGTTCAACAAGGGGGACGAAGGTGCGGGCAACTTCCGGTTGCCGGAATCTCGCGGTGAGTTTCTGCGTGGTTGGGATCATGGTCGCGGTGTTGACGCTGGTCGGACAATCGGTAGCTGGCAAAAAGCGACGTTGGTTGCGCACGATGCGGTGACCTCGACAGCGCAGGCTATCCAAGCTGCCGCCTCATCTTGGAAACTCAATCCAGACAATAGTGGGAAGTCTCACCCGGTACTTGGAGGCGACGTTGCCTCTGCGGCCGACTATCCTTCCGCATTTTTCTCTTCTGGCGAAATCACCTCCCCTGTATCGCTGAATCAGGCGGCGCTGTTTACTGATGGGCACCTGGTTGGCACCCGTCCGCGCAACCTCGCCGTCATGTGGTGCATCAAAGCCTGGAACGCACCGGTCAATCAGGGAAGCATTGATGTCGCAGCGCTGGCTCCTCTGGCCCAGCAAGCGACCGAAATCAAACACGGCACAGCCAAACTCGCCACTCAGGCGCTGACCGATGCCGGGGCTGACGACACCACAATCGTGACACCCAAAAAACTCCGCTGGGGATTTCAGATTCTCAAGGAAATCAACGGGTACATCATTTTCCCGTCCTGGCTCGGTGGATTGATCATTCAGTGGGGCAGGGTCTCCGGAAATGGTGGTACGGACATCGCCACCGCATTCCCGATCGCGTTTCCCAATGCCATGTACAGCCTGAACGCGACATTGAACTACACCCCAGGGTCGGCAGTGAACGGGTATGTGGATGTCGGTGTGTCAAGTCTCACTTCGTTTTATGGAAAACATACCTTTCCCGGGGTCACGGTCTTTCATTGGGTCGCGGTGGGCAGTTAAGGAGAGATCATGAAATACGCACTGTTTGACGAGAATTCGAACTTGCAAACCTGCCTGATTGAAGGGGTTCACCCGATCCCCGCTTCGGCAGTCAAAGTCGATGACAAGTTGTTTATCAGGTTGACCCAGGAGGCCGATGGTATCTGGCGTCGAGTAGGCGATGAAATTGTCAAAGCGCCTTTCCCGCAAGTAACTCCTGATTATGCGCAACGGGTCGCCGACGAGCGCTATGAGCGGGAGGACGCGGTCGTTTCTGTGGAAGGTCTGACTGTTGCAACCTCCCGTGACAGCGCGGGGATGATCTATGGCGCTGGCATCTCGGCGATCCTCGATCCTGATTACCGCTGCAACTTCAAAACGCTCGAGGGTTTCGTCGAGATCGGCGCGCAGCAGATTCTCGCGATTGCCAAAGCTGTCAGGGCGCACGTGCAGGCTTGTTTCGACCGCGAACTGGAATTGCTCCAGGCAATCGAGGACGGCACGTACTCCGATGAAATGCTCAAGGAAGGCTGGCCCGATTCCATGCCAGCTTCACCGACCTCCGAGCCACAATAAAACGCCCCGCACCCCGGGGCGTTTTCTTTGACGCCCAATTCATTCAACACCCGCCAAGCCCCTCCCAACGAGGGGCTTTCCCGTTTATGGAGAAACGAAAAATGGCAACCCGCCAAACCTACACCGTGCTCGTTCCATTCCCCACCGGCGGTGGGCACTGGTCGAGCGTCGGCCAGGAACTCGATCTGCTCGACGTCGAAGCCAGCGCATTGCACAGCGCCGGTCGACTGGAGCTGAAAACACCTACCACCAAGGCCGTGAAGGCCGCTGCCAAGAAGGCTGACTGACTATGGCTGAGGTTCTGAACTTCGAGCACAACGGCATTACCGTCAATGCCACCGAATCCCCCGAGGCCATGGGGGGCCTGGGCGACAACGTCATCGGTCTGGTCGGCACCGCGCCGAAAGCCGATCCGCTGATTCCGCGCAACGCACCGTTTCGCATCAACAGCTTCACCACCCATGCGCTGCTCGATCCGACAGGTTCCGAAGAGGGCACCCTGTACCACGCCGTCTACCAGATCCTCAAAGTGGTCAAGGTGCCGGTGTACGTGGTGATCGTCGAAGCGGGCGCGACCCCGGCCGATACCGTCAACGCCGTGATCGGCGGTGTTGAACCGGCCACCGGCCGCAAGCTCGGTCTGGCCGCACTGGGCAGTGTCCCGGAAGACCTGACCATCATCGGCGCGCCGGGCTTCACCGGCACCAAGGCTGTGGCCAGCGAGTTCGCCTCGTTCGGCAAGCGCATCAAGGCCCGTGTGGTGCTGGACGGCAAGGACGTCTCGGTCGCCGATCAGGTGCTGTACAGCCAGGAACTGGGCGGTGCGGATCTCGGTTTCGACCGTTGCCTGGTGGTGCACAACATGCCTGCCGTGTACTCGAAAGCGGCGAAGAAAAACGTGTTCCTCGCGCCATCCAGTCTGGCGATTGCCGCGCTGGCCAAGGTCAAGCAATGGGAAAGCCCGGGCAACCAGGTGACCTACGCCGAAGACGTGTCGCGGGTCGTGGAATACAACATCCTCGACACCTCCACCGAAGGCGATCTGCTCAACCGCTACGGCGTCAGCTACTACGCCCGCACCATCCTTGGCGGCTTCTCGCTGCTGGGCAACCGTTCGATCACCGGCAAGTTCATCAGCTACGTCGGTCTGGAAGACGCGATCAGCCGCAAGCTGGTGAAGGCCGGCCAGAAAGCCATGGCGAAGAACCTGACCAAGTCGTTCATGGATCAGGAAGTCAAACGCATCAACGACTGGCTGCAGACCCTGGTCGCCGACGAAACCATTCCCGGCGGCAGCGTGTATCTGCACCCGGAACTCAACAGCGTCGAGAAGTACAAGAACGGCACCTGGTACGTGGTCATCGACTACGGCCGCTACGCGCCGAACGAACACATGGTTTATCAACTCAACGCCCGCGATGAAATCATCGAGCAGTTCCTGGAGGACGTTCTCTAATGTTTACCAACCGTAATAGACAAGCCATCGCGGCCACCCTGCAAGGCCTGCCGCTGTCGGCGACCGTGGAGGAATTCACCCCGCCGAAGATCGAATTCGATGTGGAAAACATGACGGGCGGGCGCTTCATCGTCGAGGAAATGGCCAAGAGCGCCAAGGCACTCGGCGCCAAGCTGATCCTGCAGGGCACCGGCCCGGAAATCATGCTTGCACTGGGTGTGAAGCTGGGCGAAGACATCCTGCTGAACGTGCGCGAAGCCGGTCAGGATCAGGACGGCAACACCTGGTTCACCTACCACACCGTGGGCGGCAAGCTGAAGATCCTCGATGAGGGCACGATCAAAATGGGCGAGAAACCCAAGACCACGCTGGAGCTCTCCTGCCGGACTTACACCCGCCTGGAAAACGGCGTGCCGGTGATCGACATCGACGTGCGCACCCAGAAGTTCGTGCTCAACGGCGTCGACATCCTCGGTGATGCCCGTCGTGCGGTGCTGATGCCGTAAGTCTCGGCCAGAGGCAATCACAAAACCCTGTGGGAATGGGCAAACCCCGCTCCCACAAGGGAATGCAACACCCCTCAAGAATCACCAAGGAATTCATACATGTCGTGGATGCCACCCAAGCATGACCTGTTGTCGCCGATTACCGGCGACGACGGCTCGCAGATCGAATCGATCCAGCTCAAGCCGCTGTTCTACGCCGCCCAGAAAGAAGCACTGGAACGCGCCGGCGACGACGAAGACGACCAGTTCTTCGAACTGGCGCTGCTGGCCACCGGCTTGTCGGTCAAGGAACTCGACCAGCTCAAGCGTCCGGACTACGTGACCATCGCGCAGTACGTTCACGAATTCTCGACCCGTCCGGCGTCGTTCTTTCTCGAACAGGTCGAAGACGCGGAAAAATCCGATGATCCCGATCAGGTGCAACTGCTGTTGCCGCTCGCCGTCACCGGCCGCACCGTGACTTCGCTGAGTCTGGAAATGCCGGCGCTGCGGGCCACCAAAGTGATGAAGAAACTGAAAACGGCCAAGGAACGCGCCGAGTTCATCACCGCCCATTGCACCGGCCTGATGATCCCCGATCTGGCCCTGTTGAGCGTGCCGGACTGGACGCAATTGCAGGTGCGCATCGACGATTTTTTAAACCAGCCGGCGGCCTTCTTTCAGAACGCGACATCGAAGTAATCCTCGATATCGTGCCGCTCATTTACCCGGTAAGTGAGGCGGAAATTCTGGAGTGGGACGCCGAAAAGGCGTTGCGCCGCTACGACATAGCGATCACTCGCCTTGGCGTGAAACAGGAGTAGAGCGGCATGGCAGAGAGCAAGATTTCGCTCATGAATGCCGGCGACAGCGCCGGCGCAGGGTTTGGCAGTATCACTCTGAGCAGGGCTGCGCTCGCAGGTGCTGGGCAAACCGCGTTGGTTCAGACCAGCGACCTGCGCCAGGCACTGCTGACGGCCAGCGGAAAAATCGTGCTGCTGACTTCGGCAATCGATGCATTGAGCGTGACCCTGTCCGCCTTGCGTGGGTTGCCACAGGCTGCGAGTGCCGGAGCGAAGAGTGAGTCATCCGGCGGGCAGAAAACACCGGAAAAATCCTCCGGGGGCGCTGAGCCTCCCGAGACGCGCAAGGCGGCGATGACCATGGATTCGGCAGCGGCCACTCTTGCGAGTGTGGCGCAGCTTTCCCGCGATGACGGGAAAGACATGGCCCTCACTAGCCTGAAAATGGCCAGTGCCACTCTGGTGGCCGCCGGAGGCACTACCGGGGTTGAGCTGGTCAGGATTGAAACACTGGCAGCCAAGGCGGGAGTCGGCAGCGAAGCGGTAAACGCCGAGGGCAAGAAACGCGAATTGCTCACTTTTGCCAGCGATGCGGCCATTACTGCATCGGCATTCAAAGTTACCGGGCTGGAAGCCGGTGAAATGTTGAAGGTCTGGCGCACTTCGATGAAGCTCTCGCGCGATCAAGCCCTTGATCTGGCGGATGCGGCCAATCATCTCGGCAAAATACCCGGAGATGTCCAGGCGGCTGATATTGGTTCTGTTCTGCAGCAATCAGGCGAGGCGGCAATCAGCGCAGGCTTGCAGCCTGAGCAGGCCGCGGCATTGACGGCAGCGCTGCTGAACAGCGGCGCGAAAAAAGACGATGCCGGCAATGCGTTGAAGAACATTTCCGATGCACTGGGCAAGGGCGATCAAGCCTCGATGGCCGAGAAAGGTGCCTGGAAGCAACTGGGCCTGGATCCCAAGGCAGTGGCCGAAGCCATGCGTGATCCTGACAAACAGAATGCCCAAGGCGCTGTTCTGTCGGTGCTTGCGGCCTTGAATACCAGACCGGTGGAGCAGCGCTCGACATTGGCCCGGACATTGTTCGCGGACAGTGGAGACGCCGCGTTGTCGCTGTCTCAGGACCTCGGCAAGGTGAACGAAGCCTTTTACCTGGTCAGCGACAAAAGCCGATACGCGACATCGAAGCTGGGTGATAAAAGCTCGGTAAGGGAGTCCGCACAGGCACTTGCCAATACTCAGCAGGGGCAATGGAACATCAGGAATGCCCGTGAGGAACGTTTGGCGGTCGCCAAAGGCAATGCACTGGCGCCGGATATCGAAACGCCCGGTGAGAGCCATTCGATAGACAGGCTGAGCGATCTGGCCGAGACCTACCCGAAAACCACGGGTGCAGTTCTGACGGCGACGGCCTGGATCAAACCGGTGTTCGACGCCGTGACCGATGCGGTGGTCGGTGAGCTAAAAGATCGGGGAGGCAAATGGATCGTTGATAAAGCTGCCAGTTACCTTCCCGGTCGTTCAAAGCTCGGCTTGTCTGCAGCAACCTCTGCGACGGCCGTGGTTGAAACTCAGGGCTTGGCTCTGGCCAGTCGCAGTGCCAGCGCTGGCAACGGTCTGAAAATACTCGAACAGACTGCAAGGGTTGCTGCCCCGGGGCTGGAGCCTGTGCTCGCATCGGTGCAGCCGGCCTCGCGCTGGATGCCTTGGCAGGCGAAGGCGGCGATTGGTGCTTCGGCTGTCGCCGCAGGTATTGCCAGCGGTGACAAACAGCAGATCGCGCAAGGTCTCGGTGCCGCTGGTGGCGCCTGGGCCGGTGCGGTCGCCGGCAGCTCAATCGGCGCCTCCATAGGAAGTGTGGGGCTGGCGCCGGGCATTGCACTTGGCGGTTTGATTGGTGGACTGGTCGGGGGATGGCTGGGCGCTGAGGGAGGAGGCTTTTTAGGTGAGAAACTCATGTCCAGCGCGCCGGACAAACTCGCACCGCCGGCCGAAGTCGCCAAAGACCTGGCTGGCGCACAGACGCAAAACCAGCAGGTTTCCTTCTCTCCGACGATCCAGGTCAACTGTCCTGCCCCCGACACTGCCCAACAGATTCAGTCGATTATCGAGCAACAGATTTCCGGTCAATTCCATGGCCAATTCATGCCGCTGCTGATGGGCGGAAACCCACTCGGGACGCGTCGTGATGCAGCCCTGACTGACGGAGCCGGTACATGAAACAACAAATGGCACTGGGCAGTTTCATCTTCGGTTTGTCCCGGGATTTTGCCTACAGCACGCTGTCGCGAAAATCCGAGGGTGGCTGGACCGAGTTGCAGATCCTCAACAGCAAACCCAGATCCCATCAGACAGGACAAAAGCCTGAAACCCTGACCATCTCCGGTACCTCGATGTACGCCGTGGGGATGGAACGGCTCGATGAACTTCGTGCGCTGCAAGCACTGCGTGCACCGTTGCCGTTGATTGACGGCATCGGCCGCAACTGGGGTTTGTGGCGGATCAACAGCATCGACGAAAACCAGAGCGAGGTCATCGATGACGGCACCGCGATGGTGATCAAGTGGGTCATCGGATTGTCGGAGTTCAACAATGCGTAAGGTACGAAGCGTGGCCGGTGATTCGGTGAATCTTTTGCTGTACCGCGAAACCGGTCGCAGCGATGACAGCGCCGAAGAAGCCCTGTGGACACTCAACCCGACCCTGGCCGAGCAGGGCCCGATCCTGCCGGCCGGTGTCTGGGTGACGCTGCCGGAACTCGATTCGAAACCCGCCGCAATCAAACCGGTTCTGGCCTGGGATTAAGGAGGCTGCATGGCACAGGGATTTACGCCGGCGATCGAAATCTACGGCGCCCACAAGGACCTGCTCAACCAGCGCCTGATCAGTTGGGAACACATCGATGCCGCCGGGATGGAGTCCGATCAACTGACGCTGGTGATCGACCTGGAAGGCCTTGAAGGCTTGCCGACCCTGGGCGGAACCATCGGGTTGCGGGTGGGGTATCTGGAGACCGGGCTGGTCGAAAAAGGCCAGTTCAAGGTCACTCGACTGACACCCACGCTGTTCCCGCTGCGCCTGACGCTGGTCGCGACCGCCGCGCCTTTCAGCGGCAAGGACGACACCGGATTCAAGGAACGGCGCACGGCCAGTCATGGCCCTACAACCCTTGGCGGACTGTTTCGCGAGCTGGTCTCGAGACACGGATTCTCGCCGCGCGTGGATCCCGAACTGGCGCTGATCAGGATCGCTCATGTCGACCAGTCGAACGAAACCGACATGGGCTTCATCACACGCCTGGCGAAAAAGTACGACGCGGTGGCCAAACCGTTCAACGACCTCTACGTACTGGCGAAACCGGCACAGCTCAAAAACCTGTCGGGCCAGGTCATACCGGACGTCAGGCTGGCGGTCACCCACAACAATCGACCGGGCGATCACGCCTTCATCAGCGCCACGCTGGAAGAAACCGCCCGCACCCAGAATCAGGGTTGCAAAACCTCATTCTGGGACAGTGCGCTCGGCAAGCTGCGCGAAGTGATCACCGGTTCCGAACCCTATAAGGTCATCCGCCAGAAACTGGCCAGCGAAGAAGAAGCCAAAGCCATCGGCGAGGCCGAAGTGCGCAAGATGCTGCGCGAGAAATACAAGCTGAAGGTCACCTGTCCGGGCGATCCGTTGCTGGCGGCCGAAGGTCTGCTGGTGCTCGACGGTACCTGGCCGGATTTCATGCGCGGGCGCTGGTCGATTGAAAAGGTCACCGCCAGTGGCAAGCGCGAAGAAAGCTATCGCTGTCTGATCGAAGCGACCGGTCGGGATCCCGAGGCAAAAGCCAGGGACTGATCCCCCGGTCTCACCGCCACACACCTCACTGTGGTCACTCACACATCCTGGAACGCTCCCCATGAAGATCTCCCCGATCCTCACGCAGCTGCGTGCGCAATGCCCAAGCCTTGCCGGCCATATCGCGACAGGTGTCGACCTGGTGCTTCTGCAAGGCGACCCGAATCTGCCGATGCCCTCGGCCCATGTTTTACCGCTGGAGGATCTGGCCAGCGCCAGCACCGCACAGAACTCCGCCATCCAGCCGATCCGCGACCGCTTCGAAATCGTCCTGGTGCTTGATGCCACGGACGCTACAAAAGCGCTGGATCTGTTGCACGACCTGCGCGCCGAACTGTGGCGTGCGCTGGTGGGTTTCAAACCCGATTCCAACTACAGCGCCATCGTTTACGACGGCGGCGAAACGGTCTCGATCAACAGCAGCCGCGCGTTCTACCGGCTGCGCTTTTTCGCTGAGTTCCAGCAGGGCCGCAATCTGCCAAGTCAGCCTGCGGAGAGTTGGCACGAACGCGAACTGGACGGTTTGTCGTCCTTTACCGGGGCCACCGTGCGGGTCGATGCGATCGACCCGGCCGACCCCAACCTGAAACGCCCGGGCCCTGACGGGCGCGTGGAAATGACTTTCTCTGGAGACGTAACCCCATGAGCAACCGCATCACCGTAGTGCCGGCCGCCGGCCGTGCCGTGCCGGACCCGGAAGCCGGCGACCTGCTGCCACTGGAAGGCCGTGAAGTGCTGGACAGCGCCTGGTGGCGCCGGCGTCTGGCCGACGGCGATATCACCCTCAAAACCGCAACAGCCAAACAAAAGGGAGCCAAATAATGGCGATCGGATTCAGCAACATTCCTGCGGACATTCGTGTACCGCTGTTCTATGCCGAAATGGACAATTCGGCCGCCAATAGTGCGTCCTCGTCCATGCGCCGCCTGATCGTGGCGCAGGTCAACGACAACATCGCCCCGGGCGAAGTCGGCAAACTGGTGCTGGTTTCCAGCGTGGCGCTGGCCAAGAGCATTGGTGGCCAGGGCTCGATGCTGGCGTCGATGTACGAGACCTTCCGCAAGGCCGACCCGATCGGTGAGATCTGGTGCCTGCCGCTGCACAACGCCACCGGCGCCATCGCCAAAGGCGTGCTGACCCTGACCGGCACCGCGACCCAGGCTGGCGTGCTCAACCTGTATGTCGGCGGCGTCCGCGTCCAGGCTACCGTGGTCAACGGTGCCACCGCTGCCCAGGCGGCCAGCGCCCTGGCCCAGAAAATCAACGCCACCGCCGATCTGCCGGTGAGCGCTGCGGCCGCTGAAGGCGTCGTCACTCTGAACGCCAAATGGACCGGCGAGAGCGGCAACGACATCAGCCTGCAATTCAATCGCCTGGGCAAGAGCAACGGCGAAGAAACCCCGGCCGGCCTGACCACCGCGATCACCGCCATGACCGGCGGCGTCGGTGTGCCGGACCAGGTTGAAGCGGTTGCTGCACTGGGCGATGAGCCGTTCGAATTCATCGCACTGCCATGGTCCGACCTGGCCACCCTCAACACCTGGCAAGCGGTGATGGACGACAGCACCGGTCGCTGGTCGTGGGCCAAGCAACTGTTCGGTCACGTCTACAGCGCCAAGCGCGGCACCGTCGGCACGCTGGTGGCAGCCGGTCAGGCACGCAACGACCAGCACATGACCATTCAGGCGCTGGAGCCGGGCGTTCCGCAACCGGTGTGGGTACAGGCCGCAGCACTGGCTGCGCGCACGGCGGTGTTCATCTCCGCCGACGCCAGCCGTCCGACCCAGAGCGGCAGCCTGCCAGGCGTCGATCCGGCCCCAGCGAGCGAGCGCTTCACCCTGACCGAGCGTCAGTCGTTGCTCAACTACGGCATCGCCACCGCGTACTACGAAGGCGGCTACGTGCGCATCCAGCGCTCGATCACCACCTACCAGAAAAACGCCTACGGCCAGGCTGACAACTCGTACCTGGACAGCGAAACCATGCACCAGTCGGCGTTCATCGTGCGTCGTCTGCAAAGCGTGATCACCAGCAAGTACGGTCGCCACAAACTGGCTTCCGACGGCACCCGTTTCGGCGCCGGCCAGCCGATCGTCACCCCGGCGACCATTCGCGGCGAGCTGATCGCCCAGTACGCCAAGCTCGAACTCGAAGGCCACGTGGAAAACGCCGAGCTGTTCGCCGAGCACCTGATCGTCGAGCGCGACGTGCAGGACCCGAGCCGCGTGAACGTGCTGTTCCCGCCGGATTACATCAACGGTCTGCGCGTGTTCGCACTGCTCAACCAGTTCCGCCTGCAGTACGACGACGTCGCCTGATCGGCCCGTTTGACACTGTGATTTCAGCCCACCTTGCGTGGGCTTTTTATTTGAAGGGAGTAACACCATGGGTCAACTGATTGCAGGCACCTGCTACGTCAAGGTCGACGGTGCACAACTGACTATCAACGGCGGCTGCGAAGCCCCGCTGATGGCCGTCAAACGCGAAACCGTCGTGCCGGGTTTCTACAAGGAAACCGACATCGCGCCGTCGTTCAAGGTGACCGCGCTGCACACCGCCGACTTCCCGCTGAAGAAGCTGATCGAAGGCACCGACATCACCGTCACCTGCGAATTCAGCAACGGCAAAGTCTATGTACTGGCCGGTGCCTACCTGGTCGAAGAACCCGTCTCCAAAGGCGATGACGCCACCATCGAACTGAAATTCGAAGGCATCAAGGGGACCTGGCAATGAGCGGCGCCGTGAAGCTTCAGGTTGCGATCGAAGCTCACGGCGAGCCCCTGACCGAACTCGTCCTGCGCCGTCCGACGGTGCAGGAGGTGCGAGCGATCAAGGCGCTGCCGTACAAGATCGACAAGAGCGAAGAGGTCAGCCTCGACATGGACGTGGCGGCCAAATACATCGCCGTGTGCGCCGGCATTCCGCCGTCGTCGGTCAACCAGCTGGATCTGGCTGACCTCAACGCGCTGAGCTGGGCCGTTGCGAGTTTTTTCATGAGTGCGGCGTCGGAGCCATCACCGACCTGATTTCGGTCGCCTATGACCTGGCCTGGTTCTGGAAGGTTGACCCCGAACAGATGATGGCCAGGCCACTGGATGTGCTTCGCGAATCGCTGGAGCACGCGCAACGGATCAATGCGATGCAGCAGGTGCAGTGATGGCAGAAGAAACCAAAGCTAAAGCGTCGGTGCTGCTTACCGGCATCGACGAACTGTCACCCAAACTCGGCGCCCTGCGAGTGAAGGTCGATGACTTCAAGAAAAACCTCGAACAGACCGGCCTCGGCAAACTCGACATCAGCGGTCTGTTCAAGGGCGGCAGCGTGATTACGCCGTTCGTGGACGGCATCAAATCGGCTGCGGCGTTTCAGGGCAAGCTTGCCGAGGTCAGCGAGACGGCGAAAACCGTCGACCTGCCGGAAACACCGAAAGCCGCCGCGCAGAACATGAATGTGTTCAGCGCATCCATGGAGAAGGTATCCGCTGCGGTGGACGCCGCACTGGTGCCGGCGGTGGGCGCATTGGTGGTCGGGCTGGAGCCGATGCTGACCCAGGTCGGCAGCCTGCTGGCCGACAACCCGAAACTGGTCGAAGGCCTGGCAGCGGGGGCGATTGCGTTTTCCGCCATGCAGACCGCCGTCACCGGTATGACTCAGGTGATGGACGTCATGAGCATGGTGCTCAAGACCAACCCGATCATGCTGATCGCCATGGGCATTGCCGTGGCGGCCGGTTTGATCGTGGCCAACTGGACACCGATTTCCGCGTTCTTCACCGGATTGTGGGAGAGCGTGAAAAATGCCGGGGCCAGTGCAATGGCGACATTGCGCTCGGTACTCGACTGGCGGCCGCTGGAGGCACTGGCGGCGCTGTGGGAACCGGTCACCGGTTTCTTCTCGGGGATCTGGGACAAGGTCAAGGTCGTGACCGCGCCGGTGATCGACTTCTTCAAGTCGGTTTTCTCGTGGTCGCCCGCAGGCCTGATCCTGGAAAACTGGGGGCCGTTGACCGGTCTGTTTTCGGCGATCTGGGAACTGCTCAAGGCCTTGAGTGTGCCGGTGATGGCGTTCCTCAGAGACCTGTTCGACTTCTCGCCGATGCAGATGATCAACAGTGCGTGGGGCGGTGTTGTCGGGTTCTTCGAACCGATGCTCAGCGGCCTGCGAAAGGTCGCGCAACCGGCTAAAGATTTTCTGGTGTCGTTATTCGACTTCTCGCCCATGCAGATGATTACCAGCGCCTGGGGCGGTGTTGTTGCGTACTTCCAGCCGGTGTGGACGACGCTGCAATCGGCCGTGCAAAGCACCCGGGATACGTTGCGGGCACTGTTCGATTTTTTCCCGATGGAAATGATGACCAGCGCCTGGGGTGGTGTTGTCGGATTCTTCGAACCGATCTGGACGGCACTGCAAACGTCAGTGCAACAGGTCAAAGGCTTTTTCACCGGTCTGTTCGAGTGGTCGCCACTGGAGCAGATTGCGCAGTACTGGCAGCCGATCGGTGAGGTTTTTTCGGCGCTGTGGGGTGTTGTGCTGGCGCTGTCCGCGCCGGTCGTGGACTTTTTGCACGGCCTGTTCGAATGGAAACCCCTGGATCAGATCATCGAGAGCTGGGGGCCGATTGTCGGGTGGTTCGGCGAGTTGTGGCAAAAGCTGCAAACCGTCATCGCGCCGATCAAGGAGTTGTTCGATGGAGGTTTCGCCGGGCTGATCGCCAAGGTCACCGGCAAGGTCGAAACCCTGACTGAAGCGCAACGCCAGACCAATGCCGAAGGCAAGGGTGAACTGGCGCCGGCCTTCTTCGGTGCCAGTCCGAAACCCGAGGGTGGCAGTGCGTTGCAGGGCGGTTCGTTGCCGCAATCCTCTGGCGCCCTGATCCAGCAAAGCGCCGCCAACAACCGCACGCAACTCGAAGGCGGCCTGACAGTACGCTTCGAAAACGCGCCGGCGGGGCTGCGCACCGATCAACCGCAAACCAATCAACCGGGGCTGGCGCTCAGTTCGCGCATCGGCTATCGCTCGCTCTCCATGGGAGGTTCCAATGAACTGGCGTGACCGTTTGTTGCCGGCATCCTTTCGCGGTGTCGGTTTCTGGATCGACCAGGCGAAAACCCCGGTCGGTCGCAAGGGGCAGTTGCACGAATACCCGCAACGCGACCTGCCGTTTTTCGAGGACCTCGGCCAGCAGGCCAAGACCCACGATCTGACGGCGTTCATCATCGGTGCCGATTGCCTGGAGCAGCGCGACAAGCTGCTCCAGGCCCTGGAGCAGGGCAGCGGCGAACTGGTGCATCCGTGGCTGGGGCGCTTGCAGGTCAAGGTCGGCGAGTGCGACATGACCCATACCCGCCAGGACGGCGGGATGGTGACGTTCAGCCTGAAGTTCTACCCCGACCGGCCGCTGCCGTTTCCGACGGCGACGGTCAGCACGCAAAAAGTCCTGCTGATCAAGGCCGACGGTTTGCTCGGCTCGGCGGTGGCGCGTTTCGAACAGGCGATGACCCTGATCAAGGCGGCGCGGATCGGCATCGCCAATCTGCGCAACAGCCTCACCGGGGTGTACGACGTGATCAAGGAACAGCTCAAACCGCTGATCGCGCAGTACAAGCAGATCACCGAACTGGTCAGAGCCGTGAAGGAGCTGCCCAAGGAAGTGGCGGCGGAGTTCAAGGGGTTGCTCGGCGATATCAAGGAGCTGAAGGCATTCGCGAAGGAGGGCTACCGTGGCGTGATTGCCGACGTGTCCCAACAGATCGAAGCCATCCGCAAGGCCGACGCGCCGAAAATCACCACCGGCAAGGACACCAACGCCGCCGCGCAAGCGATGGCCAACCTGGTGCAGGACACGCTGATCGTCAAAGTGGCGCAGTGGGTGGCCTCGATGCCGGTGGCGTCGACACCGGTGAAACTGACCTCGACACCCTCGCTGGACCAGCAATCGAAGCAGCCGGTCAGCCGTCAGGAAGTTCCGGTCACCGACGATCTGCAAGCCCTGCAAAAAGAGTTGAACGAAGCGCTGCAAAAGGCCCAGGACAAGGCCGACCCCGCGCACTATCAAGCCATCGCCGATGTGAAGGAGGCGCTGATCGCGCACCTCAAGGCCGTGGCTTCGTCCGGTGTGCGACTGGTCAGCAAAACGTTCCAGGAAACCTTTCCGGCAGTGGTCGTGGCCTACAAACAGTTTGGCGACGCCACCCGGGTGACCGAGGTCATTCAGCGCAATGGTCTGTCTCATCCGGGGTACTCACCCAACGAAGTCAAGGTTTCCAGGGAGTGAGCCATGAACGAGACTGACAACCGCGTCACGCTGACCGTCAACAACATGGAGTACGGCGGCTGGAAAAGCGTGCAGATCACCGCGGACCTGGAGCGTCAGTTCCGCACCTTCAAACTCGACATCACCTGGCAATGGCCGGGGCAGACCGTGGATCAGCGGATCAAGGCCGGCGACCCGTGCGAAGTGCGGATCGGCCAGGATCTGGTGCTCACCGGTTATGTGTTCAAGGCCCCGATCAGCTATGACGGGCGGCAGATCAGCCTGAGCATCGAAGGCAGTTCCAAGACCCAGGATCTGGTCGATTGTGCGGCGCGAAATATCCCCGGCCAATGGCAGGATCAATCGCTGTTGAGCATCGTCCAGGCCCTGGCCGGGGAATACACGCAGTTTGTGGTCAACGAAATTCCCGAGACCGCACGCCTGAGCAAACACACCATCGTTCCGGGTGAAACCGTGTTTCAGTCGATCGACCGTCTGCTCTCGCTGTACCGGGTGTTTTCCACCGATGACGCCGAGGGGCGGCTGGTGCTGGCCAAACCGGGCAGCGGCGGCCGCGCGAGCGATGCGCTGGAGCTGGGCAAGAACATTCTCTCGGCCAATGCGCCGATGGATCACAGCCAGGTGTTCTCCGAATACAAGGTGATCGGCCAGCAAAAGGGCAACGACAAGAAGAGCGGGGCGGCAGCCAGCGAAGTGGAATCGACGGCGACCGACCTGAGCTTCAAACGCCGGCGCACCACGATCATCAACGAGGGCTCGCAACTGACGTTCGAACTGGCCCAGCAGCGGGCCCAGTGGGAAAGCGCCACGCGCATGGGCCGGGCGCTGACCACCACGTATCAGGTGCAGGGCTGGCGCCAGTCCAACGGCGATCTGTGGCGCCACAACACGCTGGTGAAGGTCAAGGATCCGGTACTCGGCTTCGATGGCGACATGCTGATCTCCAAGGTTACGTATTCGTTGTCGGCGCAAGGCTCGGTGACCACGCTGCAAGTGGCGCCGCCGCATACCTTCGACGCCAATCCGACGCCCCCGAAAAAAACCTGAGCCTGACGCCGAACCTGACTGGCATCACCTGACCCTGTGGGAGCGGGCTTGCCCGCGATAGCGGTGGTTACCGCAAACACTACTTTGCCTGACACACCGCCATCGCGGGGCAAGCCCGCTCCCACAGGTTTTGTGTTGGCAAAGTCCTGAGGACAATTCATGAGCCTACTGACACGCCTGCTGGCGCGCGGCACTGTCGTGCTCGCCAATTCGGCATCCAAGCTGCAATCGCTGCAAATGCGCCTCACCGCCGGTGAAGTGAACGACGACATGGAGCACTTCGAACCCTACGGCTTCACCAGCCATCCGCTGGCCGGTGCCGAAGGTGTCGTCACGTTTCTCGGCGGTGACCGTTCTCACGCCATCGCTCTGGTGGTCGCCGACCGCCGTTACCGCCTGCAATCGCTGGCGGCCGGCGAGGTGGCGATCTACACCGACGAGGGCGACAAGATTCACTTCAAGCGCGGGCGGATCATCGACATCGAAACCGCCACGCTCAATATCCGCGCCAGCACCGCCGTGAACTTCGAGACGCCGGTGATCAACCAGACCGGCAAGATCGTTTCCAAGGGCGATCAAGTGGCCGGCGGCATCAGCCAGATCAAGCACGTGCACGTTGGCGTGCAGGCGGGCAGTGGCCAGACCGGCGCGCCGGCGGGAGGTCAGTGATGCTTTTCAGTCAGAACCTCCACGCCGCGCTGACCCGTGCGGTGCTGATCAGCCTGTTCACCTGGCGCCGCGCCGCCGACGACGATGCCCTCGACGACGAGGAGCGTTTCGGCTGGTGGGGCGACACCTTTCCCACCGTGGCCGACGATCGCATCGGCTCACGACTGTGGCTGTTGCGCCGGGTCAAGCTGACCCGCCAGACGCAGATGGACGCCGAGTTCTATGCCCGCGAAGCCTTGCAGTGGCTGATCGATGACGGCCACTGCAGCGCCATCGACATCATCAGCGAACGCCTCGACGCCCAGCGCCTGAACCTGCGCTCGGTCCTGACCCTGGCCGACGGCGAACGCCTGGACATCAACCCCGATAACAGTTGGCAGGTGATCTATGCCGTTTGAAACCCCTTCGCTGCCGGTGCTGATCAAGCGCACCCAAAGCGACCTGGCCGGCGATTCGCTGCGCCAGTCCGATGCGCAAGTCCTGGCCCGTACACTCGGTGGTGCCGCTTACGGTTTGTATGGCTACCTTGACTGGATTGCCGAGCAGATCCTGCCCGACACCGCCGATGAATCGACCCTGGAACGCATCGCCGCACTGCGCCTGAACCAACCGCGCAAACCGGCGCAGGTTGCCACCGGCACGGTCAGCTTCAGCGCCACGGCGGGCGCGGTGCTGGACGCCGATACGTTGCTGCAGGCGAGTGACGGTCGCACCTTCAAAGTCACCGTCGCGCGCACCACCGTCAATGGCGTCAACAGCACCAGCATCGCCGCGCTGGATGCCGGCAGTCTGGGTAACGCCGAGGCCGGGCTGGCGTTGACGCCGGTGCAGCCGATCGCCGGTGTGGTCAGCAACAGTTTTGTGGTGCTGGCGCCGGGGCTCAATGGCGGCGTGGCGCGGGAAAGCCTGGAGTCATTGCGCTCGCGGGTGATCCGCTCCTATCGCGTGATCCCCCACGGCGGTTCGGCCAGCGACTATGAAACCTGGGCGCTGGAAGTACCGGGTGTGACCCGCGCGTGGTGCCGTGGCGGCTTCCTCGGGCCGGGCACCGTCGGCGTGTACATCATGCGCGACGACGATCCGCAACCGGTGCCGAATGCCGATCAACTGGCCGAAGTGCAGGCTTATATCGAGCCGTTGCGCCCGGTGACTGCCGAAGTGCATGTACGCCCGCCGGTGCAGAAGCCGGTGACTTATCAACTGAAGCTGATCCCCGACACCACTGCCGTGCGTGCCGCCGTCGAAACTCAGCTGCGCGACCTGCATAACCGTGAAGCCGACCTGGGCGAGGATCTGTTGATCAGCCATATCCGCGAAGCGATCAGCAGCGCGGCAGGTGAAACCGATCACGTGCTGTCAGCCCCGGTGGCGAACGTGGCCGCGGGTGACAGCGAACTGCTCACCTTCGGGGGTTGCGTATGGCTGCCATAAGAACCGCCGCGCAATACCAGGCGCAACTGCGCGCCTTGCTGCCGAGCGGTCCGGCATGGGATCCGGAGCGCGTGCCGGAGCTTGAGGAAGTGCTGCAAGGCGTCGCCGTCGAACTGGCGCGCCTCGACGCTCGCGCCGCCGACCTGCTCAACGAGATGGACCCGGCCGGCGTCAGCGAACTGGTGCCGGACTGGGAGCAGGTGATGAACCTGCCCGACCCGTGCCTCGGCGCCACGCCGCTGTTCGACGACCGTCGCCTCGCCGTGCGCCGCCGCTTGCTGGCGGTCGGCAGCCAGGCCGTCGGCTACTACCTGGAAATCGCCAAAAGCCAGGGTTACCCCAACGCCACCATCACCGAACTCGAAGCCCCGCGTATGGGCCGTTCGCGTTTCGGCGCAGCGCACTGGGGCACCTGGGAAGCGCAGTTCATGTGGACGCTCAATACTGGCGGCCGCTTGCTGCTCGGCCGGCGTTATGGCGCGAGCTACTGGGGCGAGCGCTTCGGCGTGAATCCGGGCTCGGCGCTGGAATGCCTGATCCACCGGGCGGCACCGGCGCATACCAAGGTGCATATCAACTATGACTAGGGAATAACGCAATGGATTATCCGAAGAGTGTCCCCAGCGTCGGCCTGGTCGATGGCCGGTTCGTCGATGAAAATCCGGTGGCCGGAACGCCCGGCTCCTTGATTCCGGCGGTGTGGGGCAACAGCGTTACACAAGAGATTCTCAACGTGATTACTGGCGCCGGGCTGGCAGCCGCCGAGGCCGATACCGGTCAGTTGCTCAGAGCCATTCAATCGATTGTCGGCAATGCCAGTCCGATGCGTTCGGTGGTAACACGGCTGACTGCATCCAGGGCGTTGACTGACCCGGAGCTGGGCCTGGTGCTGATTGATGGCGGATCCAGTGCCGTGACGGTGACGTTGCCGCCGGCGAACGCGGCGCTGGGTGTACGCGATGTGTTTGTTCGGCGCATGGATAACAGCGGCAACCGATTGATCGTTCAGGCGTCGGGTTCCGACCGCATCCGTTTTCACACGCATCTTTCACCCAGCGGTTATCCGTTTTTGGTGTTGATGGGCGGCGGGGATTGGTGGCAGTTGCGCAGCGATGCTGCGGGTAGCTGGTGGCCAGTCGGTCGGTTCGACAACACTCCACTCGGCCGACCGTTTTTTGAAACGACCATCCTGCTCAGTCCCGGTGGCTACGGTGCGCTCAACGGTACAGTCATGAAGCGTGCCGAGTGGCCCTGGTTGTGGGACCACGCGCAGCTATCTGGAATGTTGGGTACCGAAGCCGCGCGTGCGGGCAACGAAGGTAAATGGACGTCGGGTGACGGTGCCGCAACCTTCCGAGGCCCTGAAGGGCGCGGTGAGTTTCTGCGAGTGCTGGACGAGGGGCGGGGCGTGGATGCGGCACGTGCGATGGGTTCTTTTCAGGTGGGCTCGACGCATTCGTATGCCATGGGCGCCAATGGTGCCGGAGCGGTCGGCGCGTGGTGGTCGGACAGCCTGACGAGTTTCGGTGCCGATACTCGTGAAGAACCGCAATACGTGTCCGGGCTGTACAACGGTGGCCCGGTCTTCCCTGCCGGTACGAGTTATCAGCGGGATGCCGCCAACGCCCTGCTGCTGGCGTTCAAGTCCCGCCCTCGCAACATCGCCTATCCCGGCCGTATCAAGCTCATCTGAGGTGCCTATGTTCAACTATCTGTTTGACGGCTCGGGCGCCTTGTCCGGGCCTGTCGAGTTTTTTGTGACCCCGGGCATCGGTATTCAACTGCCCGGCAATGCGGTGGAGTTGTCCTTCGAGTTGCCCGCGCCAGAAGCCGGTCGTACCTGGGCCCTGATCAACGGTGTACCGCGAGAGGTGATTGACCGGCGCGGTCCGGTTTTCCGCAAGGATGGCGGCGGGCAGCAGATCTGGAGTGAGTTGGGGGAGTTGCCCGATACCCTCACAACGCAGCCCTGGCCGGGGGAATTTCATGTGTGGCGCGGCGACGCCTGGCAAGTGGATGAACAGGCCCGATTGCTCAGCATCAGCCAGCAGATGCTGGAACAGCGCGACACGCTGCTGCGCGATGCCGTCCTGCGCATCGCCCCCCTGCAATACGCCGAAGACATCGGCGACGCCAGCCACGAAGAGCAACTGCAATTGCTCGAATGGAAGCTCTATAGCGTGGAGCTGAATCGCATAGAAAAGCAGGCCGGTTTCCCCACTGAAATCACTTGGCCGGCAGTGCCCGGCGCAAGCGTAACCAACTGACCGCAGCACAGGGAACCGTGCAATGGATTATCCAAACAGCATCCCCGGCGTCGGCCTGGTCAACGGCGGTTTTGTCGATGAAAACCCGGTTGCCGGCACGCCCGGATCATTGATCCCCGCCGCCTGGGGCAACAGTGTCACGCAAGAAATTCTCAACGCCATCAAGGCCGCCGGACTGACGCCGGACGAGAGCAAGACCAATCAGTTGGCAACGGCCATTGGCGCCCTGGTCGACTTCACCAAAATGAAAAACACCCCGACCACGCTGGCGGGCTACGGCATCACCGATGCGGTGGGGCGGTTGTTGGCGGTCAGGCAGATCGACGCGGTCGGGATCACGGTTTACCGCCCCAACCCCAATGCGAAAAGGATTCGCGTCCGGCTGGTCGGCGCGGGAGGTTCCGGAGGCGGATGTGCACCTGTCGAGGTGAGCACTCTGCGAATTGGCGGAGGCGGTGGCGCCGGTGCCTATGCGGAAGGTCTGTACGACGTGACAACGGACATGCTCGCCGGCGTGCCGGTCACGCTGGGCGCTGGTGGCGCGTCCCGCACTGTGGCTGGCTTGGCGGAGGGCGGCGCTTCGTTCGGTTCTTTGATGAGTGCTGCCGGTGGCGCTGGCGGATCGGTTCTGGCTGTCGCCGTGGGACCCACGGCGAACGGCTTCGTCCAGGGCGGTCCGGGTGGTCAGGTGGTCACGGGCGGCAATCTGACCAACGCCCGCGGCATGAGCGGTGGGTTCGCGATGTTCAACAACAATTGGGGCGTGCTTTCCGGTACCGGAGGGGCCAGCCCGTTTGATGGCGGTGCGTCGTCCACCGGTATCAACGGCAATGGCTATGCGGGGGTTCGTGGTTCCGGAGGTGGAGGTACCTGCTCCAACAACACGTCTGTGTCGTTTCTGAGCGGTGCCGGCGGCAACGCTTTCTGTGAAATCTGGGAGTACGCGTAATGGTCATGTATGCACGCATTGAAAACGGTGTCGCGGTCGAAGTGATCGACACCGGTGACTACGCGATCGACCAACTCTTCGCGCCTGCTTTTGTCGCTGCGATGGTGCAGGTGCCCGAGGGTGTGAGCGTCGAAATCGGCGCGCCGATGGCCGATGCGACTCCCGCGATCGAACCTTCGTGCGAACCGCAAATTCCTGTCATCGCTCAGGTCGCAATGGTCGACGACAACGAGCCTCTGGCAGCAGAGCGCGCCTGGCGCCAGTCCGCACTCGCAGCCACCGAATGGCAAGTCACCCGCCACCGCGACGAGCAGGAACTGGGACGCGGAACAACGCTCAAGGCCCAGCAATATCTGGAGCTGCTCGAGTACCGCCAGGCCTTGCGTGACTGGCCAGGTGCCGGCGCATTTCCGTCCTCCGTTTTACGACCGTCAGCGCCCCAATGGCTGGCCACGGACATTGGCTGAAGCCCTCACACAACCCATGAATTCAGATAAGGAGATAAACCGTGGACTACCCCAATAGTGTTCCCAGCGCAGGTCTGGTGAACGGCAAGTTTGTCGATGAAGACCCGGTCACCGGCAAGCCGGGATCCTTGATCCCGGCCAGCTGGGGCAACGGCATCACTCAGGAGCTGCTGACCGTCATCCAGACCGCTGGCCTCACCCCGTCCGAGACTCGAACCGACCAAGTGCTGACGGCATTGCGCAGCAACAAACTGTTTGCGACCGCGCCGCAGTTCGACAACAGTCAGTCGGTCGCCACTACCGCTTTCGTGAGCCGCAGCGGTCTGCAGTTTTCCGGTTTCGCCTCCTATCCGACGAGTACGACTTTGACAGCGGCCAGCGTGGGCGGCGTGGCCAGTTTTTCCAGCGCCACGCCGATTACGGCGACCCTGCCTTCCGTTGCCAATATTCCTCATGCCGGGACCCTGCATATCCTCAACGCCGGGAATGGCGTTCTGACGATCAGTCCCACCGGCAATGAAGCCATTGAAACCTGCAACGGCACCATCGGCGCACTCAAGCTTGGCCTCGGTGATTCGGCGCAACTGGTCAAGTTGACCGGACAGTGGCGACTGTACGGCGGATCGATCAGCGACCGGTATGCGACGGCCCATTCCGGCGTCTACGGCAATGTCGGTTACCAGCGCTTTCCCAGCGGCAACATCGATCAATGGGGAGTCGGGACGACCGATTCCAATGGCGATGTCTATGTGACCTTTCCGATCGCATTCCCGACCGCCTTTTCATCGATTGTCGCCATCCATTCGGGCGGCGATGGAGCCATGGTCGTTCAGTACGCGGGATCGGAAAGCCGAACCGGATGCCGTTTGAAGGTCCGCAGTTATAACGGGGCCGTCTCGGCAAACTGGGGTATCTATTATTTTGCAAAGGGCTACTGAATGAACCCGTTCAATGTGTTTTTCAGCGCAACTACCCGGGCCGTTTATGTACCCGGTATCAACACCTCGGACATTCCCGAGGATGTGATCGAAATTCCTCAGGCGTACTGGATCTCCCTGTTGCAGCAATTGGCCGTCTCGCCAAAGGTGATTGGCGTCAACAATGACAACGGGTTTCCGATTCTGGTGGATCCGCCGCCACCGAGTCCCGAAGAAGCAGCCGATATCGAACGCCATTGGCGCACGGCGCAACTGGCCGCGACCGATGGCCTGGTGGCGCGTGATCGCGATGAGCTGGAGGACGGCGGCGGCACCACGCTGACCACCGAGCAATATGCCGAACTGCAAACCTATCGGCGCGAGTTGCGCGGCTGGCCCCAGGCGTCGTTTTTCCCGTTCAGCGAGCATCGTCCGGTAGCGCCGCGCTGGTTGGCTTCGGCGCTCTAGCAGATAAAGGAAACGGAAATGGATTACCCGAAAAGCGTTCCCGGCATCGGGCTGGTGAACGGCAAGTTCGTCAATGAAGACGTCGTCGGTGGATTGCCGGGATCGTTGATTCCCGCGACCTGGGGCAACGGTGTCACCGATGAGTTGTTGAATGTCGTCAAGTCTGCGGGCCTTGAGCCGAGCGAAAACGATGCGACGCAGTTGCTCCTGGCAATCAAAAAGATAAGCCAGGTCGGTGAAGATAAACACGCCGCGGATATCGGCGCTGCCAATCTGTACATGGCCAACTACGTGCCGGCCATCACGACGTTGAAGGACGGGCTGGCGCTGCGTTTCACCGCAGGCAATGCCAATACCGGAGCGAGTACCTTTGCGCCGAATGGCTTGCTGCCCAAGCCGCTTTTGAGTCTGGCGCAGAGTGCATTGCGCCCAGCGGAGATTGTCGCAGGCAGTGTTTGCTCTGTGGTTTACAGCGCTTTGCTGGACAGTTGGCTGCTGGTTTACGCCAGTGGCGGCAACGCCAACAGCGGTCGATTGCTGGGGATCAAGACGTTCACCTCTTCGGGAATTTATGTACCGACGACGGGGATGAAAAATGTGCTGGTCAAGGTGCTGGGTGGCGGCGGTGGCAGTGGTGGAATAGCCGCGACCAACGGCAGCCAGGTTTCACTTGCCGGTGGCGGTGCTTCCGGAAGCTATGCCGAAGCATGGATTTCTTCAGCCGTCATAGGTGCGAACCAAGTCATTACCGTGGGTGCAAAAGGTGCAGCCGGAGCTGTTGCAGCAAGTGCCGGTCCAGGTGGGACCAGCTCCTTCGGCTCTTTGGTGTCTGCACCGGGCGGTGGCGGATCTCCCTCTCTCGGAGTCATCAATGTCACCGATTTTGGCTTGTTCGTCGGTGGCTTTCCGAGCACGAGCGCTACCGGCGGCAATATTGTTAGCAGTTCGGGTGCGGCCGGCAGTCCGGGGATCAACGTCACTGGCTCAATTCTGGCCGGGCATGGCGGGAACTCTCCGTTGGGTGGCGGTGGCTCTGGTAGCAGCGTGGCTCTGAGTCTTGCAGCACCAGGAACCGGCTACGGGGCAGGCGCCGGCGGCATTGCCAACGCCCTCAACCAACCGGGCAGGCCCGGCGGTTCTGGCGCCCCCGGCGTCGTGATCATTTACGAGTACGCCTGATGAAAACCTACGCACGCGTTGTTGAAAACACGGTGGTCGAGCTGTTCTCGACCGATGGAAACATGGTCGAGATGTTTCACCCGGATCTGCTCTGGGTCGACATCACCGATATCACGCCCGCGCCGCAAATCGACTGGTCGGCAAACTTCGGCACCCTTGGCTGGGTGTTTTCGTCGCCGGAGGAAAGTGCCCCGGAGGGAACCCTGAAAACCCTGGCAAAGAAATGGCTGACCGGTCTCGGCCGCCAACCGTGATTCAATCGGGACATCCAGGGAGGATCGAGCATCATGCAAATCACTGAAGACAATCTACTCACCATCATGCCCAACGCCCGCCGCCAAGCGGGCGTTTTTGTTTCTGCACTCAACGATGCCATGGCGCGCCATCGCATCGACACGCCCAAGCGTATTGCCGCGTTTCTTGCCCAGATCGGGCATGAGTCGGGGCAATTGCAGTACGTGCGTGAACTGGGCAACAACCAATACCTGAGCAAATACGACACCGGTACGCTGGCCCTGCGGTTGGGTAACACGCCCGAGGCCGATGGCGACGGGCAGAAGTATCGCGGGCGCGGGCTGATCCAGATTACCGGCCGCACCAACTATCGCCAGTGCAGCCTCGGGCTGTTCGGCGATGAGCGACTGCTGGCGCTACCGGAGCTGCTGGAGCAACCGCAATGGGCGGCCGAATCCGCGGCGTGGTTCTGGGCGCAGAACGGCCTGAACGCGCTGGCCGACCGTGATGAGTTCAACAGCATCACCCGGCGGATCAACGGCGGGTTGAACGGCTTGCAGGATCGCCTGGAACTCTGGGGGCGGGCGAGGGCGGTGCTATGCCAGCCTTCGGTCTGAGCGTCTGGCGGCTGATTGGCCTGGTGCTGTTGGCCGCAGGATCGGCGGCGCTGGCCTGGCAGTTTCAGGACTGGCGCTACGGTCGTCAATTGGCCGAACAGGCCCGGCTGCAGGCCGAGACCCTCAATCAACTGACTTCGGCCGCTGCCGCCGCGCAACAGGCCGAGCAGGACAAGCGTCTGGCCCTGGAGCAAAGGCTCGCGGCCGGCGAACAAACCCATTACCGAGCACTGAACGATGCCCAACGTGATCAGGATCGCCTGCGCGATCGCCTTGCCACTGCTGATCTGCGCCTGTCAGTCCTCATCGACGCAGGCGACGCTGCCCAAGGCTGTGGTGTGCCAGCCGCCTCCGGCGCCGGCGGCGTGGATCATGCAGCCGTACGCGCCCGACTTGACCCGGCGCATGCTCGACGAATTGTCGCCATCACCGGCGAAGGCGACCGCGGACTGATCGCCTTGCAGGCCTGTCAGGCCTATATCAGAGCGCTGGCGCCTGCACATTTTGAATAAGCTTGTGTATTGAAAGCGCAACCGGCTCGTGTACGGTGGTACCCATTCCATCCGATCCGGAGCGCGCCGTGAAAGAAATCACTCAACTGGCGGCCGAACTTGGCCGACGTCTGCAATTGCTCAATTCTCACGTCACTACGGCCGAGTCCTGTACCGGTGGCGGGATTGCCGAAGCCATCACCCGCATTCCGGGAAGTTCGGCATGGTTCGAGGCGGGTTACGTGACCTACTCCAACCGCCAGAAAACCCAGCAGCTGAATGTACCGACCGAGCTGTTCGGCACCGTGGGCGCGGTCAGTCGCGAAGTGGTCGAGGCCATGGTGCGCGGCGCCCAGGAAAAAAGCCTGGCGCGGTTTGCCGTGGCGGTCAGCGGCGTGGCCGGGCCGGACGGTGGTTCGCCGAACAAACCGGTGGGCACCGTCTGGCTGGCGTGGGGCGTGGGCGACCAGGTTTCCAGCGAGGTCCAGCACTTCCCCGGCAACCGCGACGACGTCCGCCGACAAACGGTGAAGGCCGCGCTAGAGGGCTTGCTGCGACTAGCGGCACGAGAAATCGAAAATCAGGGGTAGGCGATCCGTGAACGCTGTGGAATAATACTGGCTACTTATACAGGTGTTGGCCGTCAGGCCTTATTGATTACGTGAGGACTTTAATGGACGACAACAAGAAGAAAGCCTTGGCTGCGGCCCTGGGTCAGATCGAACGTCAATTCGGCAAGGGTGCCGTAATGCGTATGGGCGATCAGGACCGTCAGGCGATCCCGGCCATTTCCACCGGCTCTCTGGGTCTGGACATCGCACTCGGCATCGGCGGCCTGCCAAAAGGCCGTATCGTTGAAATCTACGGTCCTGAATCTTCCGGTAAAACCACACTGACGCTGTCCGTGATCGCCCAGGCTCAAAAAGCCGGTGCGACCTGCGCCTTCGTCGACGCCGAACACGCCCTCGACCCAGAGTACGCCGGCAAGCTGGGCGTCAACGTCGACGACCTGCTGGTTTCCCAGCCGGACACCGGCGAACAGGCCCTGGAAATCACCGACATGCTGGTGCGCTCCAACGCCGTTGACGTGATCATCGTCGACTCCGTGGCCGCTCTGGTACCGAAGGCAGAAATCGAAGGCGAAATGGGTGACATGCACGTGGGCCTGCAAGCCCGTCTGATGTCCCAGGCGCTGCGTAAAATCACCGGTAACATCAAGAACGCCAACTGCCTGGTGATCTTCATCAACCAGATCCGCATGAAGATCGGCGTGATGTTCGGCAGCCCGGAAACCACCACCGGTGGTAACGCGCTGAAGTTCTACGCCTCGGTTCGTCTCGACATCCGCCGTACCGGCGCGGTGAAGGAAGGCGACGAAGTGGTCGGCAGCGAAACCCGTGTCAAGGTTGTGAAGAACAAGGTTGCTTCGCCGTTCCGTCAGGCCGAGTTCCAGATTCTCTACGGCAAGGGTATCTACCTGAACGGCGAGATGATCGACCTGGGCGTACTGCACGGTTTCGTCGAGAAGTCCGGCGCCTGGTATGCCTACGAAGGCACCAAGATCGGTCAGGGCAAGGCCAACTCGGCCAAGTTCCTGGCGGACAACCCGGAAGTCGCGGCCAAGCTCGAGAAGCAACTGCGTGACAAACTGCTGTCGCCAGCTGTGATTGCTGATTCCAAGGCTTCTGCGGTCAAAGAGACCGAAGACGACCTGGCTGACGCTGATATCTGATTGCACCGATGACAACCGCCGTACTCGATACCCTCGTCGCGGTGCGGCGAACCGCCATGGACCTGCTCGCACGCCGCGAGCACGGTCGAGTCGAGCTGACGCGCAAACTGCGTCAGCGTGGCGCTCCCCCCGAGATGATCGAAACGGCCCTCGACCGATTGACGGAAGAAGGGCTGCTTTCCGAAGCCCGATATCTTGAAAGCTTTGTTTCCTATCGCGCCCGCTCCGGTTATGGCCCTCTGCGGATTCGCGAAGAACTGAGCCTGCGCGGTTTGCAACGCGCCGATATCGAACTCGCCTTGCGCGAGAGCGGCATAAACTGGCAGGAGCAGCTAACGGACACGTGGCAACGGAAGTTCTCCGGACAACTTCCCGGCGATGCCAAGGAACGCGCCAGACAAGGTCGATTCCTGGCGTACCGGGGATTCTCGATGGAGATGATCAACCGCTTGTTCAGCGGTAGAGGGATGGACGATTAAATCGCTTCAGCTTCAATCAAAAAAAACGGCCCGCTATTTCGATAGCGGGCCGTTTTTTTTGCCTTCACGTTACCTTCGACGGTTCGCGGGTGCGTTGCGCGGTCTGGGGTTTTGACTGGGCCCAGTTTTCCGGCAGATTGATGTAGTCCACCAGCTCCCGCAGACGCCCGTGGTTTCGGGCATTGAACGCGAATGCCAAGCGCGTCAGGTGACTGAATTGAGCCTCGTCGTGTTCTTCGCCAGCGTAGGCGTGTTGATGGAACTGATCGCTCAGGCACAGATCGGCAAAAGCCTCCTGCATATGGTCGAGGGCCTGATCGCTAAGTTTGTGATTCATGCGAATGACAAACTGGCGCTTGAGCCAGCGGCTGGAGTGGAAGTTGCCATAGAACTGGTTGATCTGCTCCACCGCCTCTTCAACGTTGTAGACCAGGCGCATCAGCTTCATGTCGGTCGGCAGGATGTAGCGGTTTTCCTCCAGTTGCTGGCGGATGAAGTCCAGCGCGCCTTGCCAGAAAGTCCCTCCCGGTGCGTCCAGCAGCACCACCGGCACCAGAGGGCTTTTGCCGGTCTGGATCAGCGTGAGCACTTCCAGCGCTTCGTCCAGGGTGCCGAACCCGCCGGGGCACAACACCAGCGCATCGGCTTCCTTGACGAAGAACAGCTTGCGGGTGAAGAAGAAATGGAACGGCAGCAGGTTATTGGTGCCGTCCACGGTGGGGTTGGCATGTTGTTCGAAGGGCAGGGTGATGTTGAACCCGAGGCTGTGATCGCGCCCGGCACCTTCATGGGCCGCGGCCATGATTCCGCCGCCGGCACCGGTGATGACCATCATGTTCGAGCGGGCCAGCGAGGCCCCGAGTTCCCGAGCCATGGCGTAAAGGGGATGTTCGACCGGGGTTCGAGCCGAACCGAATACCGTGACCTTGCGTCGCCCCTTGAACTGTTCAAGGGTGCGAAAGGCCTGCTCCAGTTCGCGCAGGGCTTGCAGGGTGATCTTGGCGTTCCAGCGGTTGTGGTCTTCCTGGGCCATGCGCAGCACGGTCAGGATCATGTCGCGGTAGATGGGGGAATTCGGGCTGTCGGGTGACACCAGGTTGAGTTGTTCTTCGACCTTGCTGATGAGGTCGTGGCCGCTTTCCTGAAAATGACGGCTGAGCAGGTCATTCGGTTGGTAAGGCATGCAACTTCTCCTTCTGCACAGAGCTTCCGGCCCTGACGTGCGGCGTCAGTGCCGCGCTGCAAGAAAACAAACAGCCGGCAGCTCCTTTCCTGCCGTTAATAAAAGATCGGGAATACGTTGAATCTAGACCCTCAAAGCATTTTTCGCTCATTGAACATCGCGCCGCAAAGTCTTTCCTGGCAACTGCTTATTGCCGCTTTTCGAAGTGTTTTCACCGCTCGTCCGATGCCACGTCGAGGGCTGAATGCTCTGATTTACTAGGTTAAAGGCACCGTGCGACAACTTTGCGTCAACGAGCGTACGCCAGGTGCACGCTATTCAAGGATTTGCGGGTGGCAAGGAGGCGGGACACATGACCAGAGTCATTCTGGAGATCGATGCGCAGCTGTATCGATTGTTGAAAGCATCAGCCGAGACCAATCATGTGAGTCTCGAAGAGGAGTGCTGCCGACGCCTGGCGGGAGGGGAGCGCCGCTCGCGTTACTTGCAGGCCTTGCTGGCCGAACTGCGCGCCGAGGATGAACAGCGGCGCGCCACGTCGAGATGATTACTTCTTCTTCGCTGGAGCCGCTTTCGGGCAATCCGATTCCTGGTAGCTGGCGGAGCCGATCGCCTTGTTGGTTTTCACTTCGGTGAATTCATAACGCATGATCGCGCCCTTGGCCATCAGCTTACGGTACGACGGGTTGTTGCAGACCGAGGCGCCCAGCTGGAAATACACGGCTTTGGGATCGGCGCGCATTTTGTCGGCGTGGCTCTTTTGCACGCTCAGGTGATTGACCAGCGTGGTGCCTTCGACGGTGTAGCCCTGATCAAGAATGTCTTCGTTGATCGCCCGTGGCGTGCCGACGCTGCTTTGTGCGGCGACATTGCGCAGCTCTCGGTTCAGATTCTGCTCACTCAGGGATGCAGCCTGAGCGCTGAAGGACGAGGCCAGCAGAATGGCAGCGGTGGGAACGATAAGGCGCAGCATGAAACTCTCCTGGTTCAGTGACTGGTGGTTCGACCAGCCACGTGACTGTGCGTTCAGTGGCGGCGAATTATAGGGGAGCCGGTCGGGAGGGTACAGGCTTGTGCCCGTCGCTCTGGTAAACTGCCGGCCTTTATTGCCCTGCCGAGTGTCGTTCGTGTCGAGTTTCCCTGCCTGCCGGTGCCGTCTGCGATGAATCATGCCCCCAACGCCGTGGCCCGCCTGCGCGATCAGCGCGAGGACGAAGGCATCAAGCCGATCCAAGCCCGTGGTTTTCGCTCCCCGCGCTGCCGCGATTGCCGCGTGATCATCAGCCATTGCCTGTGCGCCTGGCGGCCGACCGTCGATACGCGTTCGGGTGTTTGCCTGATCATGACCGGCAAGGAAGTGTTCAAACCCAGCAATACCGGCTGGTTGATCGCAGACATCGTGCGCGACAATCATGCTTTCATCTGGTCGCGGACCGAGCCCGACGAGCAACTGCTGGCGCTGCTGAACGACCCGCAATGGCAGCCGTATCTGGTGTTCCCCGGCGAGTACGTCGAACCCTCGCGGGTGACCAATACCGTGGATCTCGATAGCAGCAAGCGTCCGCTGTTCATCCTGCTGGACGCGACCTGGACCGAAGCCCGGAAGATTTTCCGCAAGAGCCCGTATTTCGACCGTTTGCCGATCCTCAGCCTGTTGCCCGACAAGCTGTCGCGCTATCGCCTGCGCCGCTCGACCCGCAGCGAGCACCTGTGCACCGCCGAAGTGGCGGCGCTGTGCCTGGAACTGGCCGGCGATTCGGACGCCGCGTCGGCGCTGGATGCCTATTTCGATGTGTTCAGCCAGCATTACCTGGGCGCCAAGCAGCAACTGGACGTCAATGTGTCGACGCCGGCCCACGCTGAATTGCTGCCCTATATCCGAAACGCGGCGCCATTACCGGCCTGATCCTGGCCCATACTGCTAAAGCAGTGGCCGCGTGGCTTGACCACCCCGGCCTGGCTGGTCATGCTTGGCGCCGATTGGGGTGCGGCCAAGGTTTGAAACGCCGTTTTTTGTTCGTGATTGGCGTTGAACGTGCCCCTGTGGATACCGCCGCCGGGCGGTGTCTCGAGTTGCTTTGGCAAGGCCCGAATGCCCGGGCCCGCCATCAAAAACAGGATCATTTGAAAAATGGCCACATACGACATCCTGATTGCCGATGATCACCCTCTCTTTCGTAGCGCGCTGCATCAAGCAGTGACGATGGGCCTTGGCCCGGATGTACGCATGGTGGAGGTGGCGAGCATCGCCGAGCTGGAAACCCGCCTGACCGAGAAGGCTGACTGGGATCTGGTGCTGCTGGACCTGAACATGCCGGGCGCTTTCGGATTTTCCGGGCTGGTGATGCTGCGCGGTCAGTACCCGCAGATTCCGGTGGTGATGGTTTCGGCCCAGGAAGAAGCCTCGGTGATGGTCAAGTCCCGGGAATTCGGTGCCAGTGGTTTCATTCCCAAGTCCAGCGACCTGAGCGTGATTCAGGAAGCGGTGCGTAAAGTGTTGGACGGGGACGTGTTCTGGCCACCCCAGGCGTTCGAAGCGGTCAGCGTTTCGGATGAAGCCAAGGCTGCCAGCGATGGCCTCGCCAGCCTGACGCCACAGCAGTTCCGGGTGTTGACCATGGTCTGCGAGGGTTTGCTGAACAAGCAGATTGCCTACGAGCTGAATGTGTCCGAAGCGACCATCAAGGCCCACGTCACGGCGATTTTTCGCAAGTTGAACGTGCGGACCCGGACCCAGGCCGCTTTACTGCTGCAACAACTTGAGTCAATTCCGAGCCAGTAAGTACTGGCGTCTTCACGCTTTTTTGACTTTCGTTGATCTAGCTTCCCCACTTCCTTTCGGTCGGTTATCTACTTTATGTCACCTTTCAAGGGCCAGACGGGCCTGAAACGCATCCTCAACGCTTCCGGATACTCGCTGGACGGCTTGCGCGCCGCCTTCACCGGCGAAGCGGCTTTCCGCCAATTGGTGCTGCTTAACGTGGTTCTGATTCCACTGACGTTTTTCCTCAATGTCAGCCGGGTCGAGCAGGCGCTGCTGATCGCCGTGTGCCTGCTGGCGCTGATCGTCGAGCTGTTGAATTCGGCGGTGGAGGCGGCCATCGACCGCATCTCGCTGGAATTGCACCCGCTGTCCAAGAATGCCAAGGACATGGGCAGTGCCGCGCAATTCGTGGCACTGAGCATGATCGCCCTGGTGTGGGCGGTGATTCTGCTTTAAGCGATGCTCGGCAGAACGATCTCGTCGCTGCGCTGGACCCCGGCGGTGAAGGCGCGGCACAGGTCGAGGAATTCGCGCATGGCGGAAGTCTGGTACTTCTGTTTGTGCCAGATGAAATAGAACTGCCGCGCCAGATCCAGATCCGGCGTCTCCACCGGCACCAGGCTGCCGCGCCGGAAGGCGTCCCGCAGCGCCAGCCGCGAAATGCAGCCAATACCCAGACCTGATTCCACGGCGCGCTTGATCGCTTCGGTGTGTTCCAGCTCGAGCCGGATGTTCAGTGCGCTGCGGTGATGCCGCATCGCCTGATCGAAGGTCAGGCGCGTGCCCGAACCCTGTTCCCGCAGAATCCACGCTTCATGGGTCAGTTCCTCCATGGTCGCGCTGCCGCGTTTGGCCAACGGATGCTGCGGGGCGCAGAACACCACCAGTTCATCCTCGACCCAGCTCTGCACTTCGATGTCCGGGTGGCTGCAATCGCCTTCGATTAGACCCAGATCAATTTCGTAATGAGCCACTTGTTGCACGATATTGGCAGTGTTCTGCACGTGCAGCTTCACCTGGCTTTCGGGGTGGCGCTGCATGAAACCGCCGATCAGCAGCGTCGCCAGGTAATTGCCGATGGTCAGGGTCGCGCCCACCGACAGCGAGCCGAAACCGGATTTGCCGTTGAGCAGGTCTTCGATTTCCTTGGCCTGATCGAGCAGGGCCACCGCTTGCGGCAACAATTGTTTGCCGAGGGCGTTGAGGCTCAGGCGTTTGCCGGCGCGATCGAACAGCTGGCAGCTGGACTGGCGCTCCAGTTCAGTGATGGAAGTGCTGGCGGCCGATTGCGACAGGTTGAGCAGCCCCGCAGCTCGGGACACGCTTTCCTGCTGGGCGACGGCGACGAAGACTTGCAGTTGACGAAGAGTAAATCGCATATCGATATAACCGATAACCCTTATCTTAATAATCCAGTTAACAGATATTGTCGGCGCTATTAGAATGCGATGCAATTGCGCACCGTCGGCATTCTTCAACACGAGCCGGGCAGGCGCAGATCAATCTCCAGGAGTCCCACGTACATGAGCAACATGAACCACGAGCGTGTCCTCAGTGTTCATCACTGGAACGACACTCTGTTCAGCTTCAAGTGCACCCGCGATCCGGGCCTGCGCTTCGAGAACGGTCAGTTCGTGATGATCGGCCTGCAACAGCCCAACGGCCGCCCGCTTATGCGCGCTTACTCGATCGCCAGCCCGAACTGGGAAGAGCATCTCGAGTTCTTCAGCATCAAGGTGCCGGACGGTCCGCTGACCTCCCAGTTGCAGCACCTGAAGGAAGGCGACGAGATCATCATCTCGAAAAAACCGACCGGCACCCTGGTGCTGGACGACCTGAACCCGGGCAAGCATTTGTATTTGCTGAGCACCGGTACGGGTCTGGCGCCTTTCATGAGCGTGATCCAGGACCCGGAAACCTACGAGCGCTTCGAGAAAGTGATCCTGGTTCACGGTGTTCGTTACGTCAACGAAGTCGCCTACCGCGAATTCATCACCGAGCACCTGCCGCAGAACGAATTCTTCGGCGAAGCGCTGCGTGACAAGCTGATCTACTACCCGACCGTGACCCGCGAACCGTTCGAGAATCAGGGCCGTCTGACCGACCTGATGCGCAGCGGCAAGCTGTTCAGCGACATCGGCCTGCCACCGATCAACCCGCAGGACGACCGCGCGATGATCTGCGGCAGCCCGAGCATGCTCGACGAGACCAGCGAAGTGCTCGACAGCTTCGGCCTGAAGATCTCGGCGCGGATGCGCGAGCCGGGTGACTACCTGATCGAGCGCGCATTCGTCGAGAAGTAAGCTGTTTATAGGTGACGCAGAGCGTCACTGGATGCATTACCACGCAGAGCGTGGGAACGATCAGCCCGCGTTGCCTGAGAAGGCAGCGCGGGCTTTTTCGTTTTCGCGATTCAGTCAGCGGCGGGAATCACTTCCAGGACGCGGATCTGCTCAGGCACAGGGTAATGCCAGCGCACATCCAGATCCCAGAACTGCGCGCCGTATTCGCGCTCTGGCGCGGGCGTCTGGTACGCCGGGCGCGGATCCTGGGCCAGGCATTGCTCGATCAGCTCGACCAGCGGCTCGGCCAGGCGCTGAGCGTGCGTGTGCGCCTGTTGCAGCGCCGTGTCCGTCCACTGCACGTCGATCAGGTGCGGCGCGGCACTGGCGATGCTGTTGGAGGCGTCAGTGATGATGTCGGCGTAGGGCACGTAGGGTTTGATGTCGAGAATCGGCGTGCCGTCCAGCAGGTCGATACCGGAGATGAACAGGCGATTGGCCTCGACCTTGTCCAGCTTCACCACCGACTGACCAATGCCGTTCGGCCGATGGGTGGCTCGGGTGGCGAACACGCCCATGGACTTGTTGCCACCCAGGCGCGGAGGGCGGACCTTGAGGCGCGGCTTGTCTTCCAGGGCCAGATGGAACAGGAACAGCAGCCAGACATGACTGACCTGCTCCAGCCCCTGCACCGCATCGCCCTGATCGAACGGCGCCACCAGCTCCAGCACGCCGCGGGCGGCAGGGGCCAGTTGCGGCTGGCGCGGGATGGCGAACTTCTCCTTGAAGCAGGAGCGGACAAAGCCGATGGGGGAGACGCTGTAAGTCATGGTTTGCATTCGAAGCGGAGCAGGGCGGGCATGATAACCCGGCAGGCTTCAAGTCTGGTGCTGACAGGGCTGACGCTATCGCTGCGATGCGGCGGGCCGACAAGCCAGCTCCCACAGGTTTTGTGGTGTACACAAATCCTGCTGACACTCGAGATCTCTGTGGGAGCTGGCTTGCCAGCGATAGCCGCACCGCCGATATCAGAGGCTGAACCCACCATCCAGCGGAATGATATTCCCGGTCATGTAGGCCCCGGCTGTACTCGCCAGGCTGATCGCCAGCGCCGCCATCTCTTCCTCGCGGCCCCAGCGTTTCATCGGAATCAGCGCGGTGTCTTCGGCAAGCGCCTGTTGATCACTGCCGATGTGCTGGGTCATCTTGCTCGGAAAGCGCCCCGGTGCGATGACGTTGACGTTGATGTGCTGGCTCACCAGTTCCCGGGCGAGGATCCGCGACAGCTGATGAAGGGCGGCCTTGCTCGGCCCGTAGGCGTAGGCCTGTTCACCAAAGGAAGAAATCCCCGCCACCGAACCGATGTTGATGATCCGCGCCGGATTGGCCGCCGACCCGGATTTGCGCAGCAACGGCAGAAACTGCTGGATGCAGCTGAACACCGACGTCACGTTGAGTTGCATGACCTTTTCCCAGCCCTTGACCGGGTAACTCTCCAGCGGCGCGCCCCAGGTGGTGCCGGCGTTGTTCACCAGAATGTCCAGATGAGTGATCTGTTCGCCCAGTCGCTCGGCCAGCTCTTTCACGCCTTCTTCGGTCGCCAGGTTCGCCGCCATGCCCAGACAAGTGCCCAGAGCACTGAGTTCTTCAGCGGTTTGATGACAGGCTTCCGCGTCACGGGAACAGACGTACACGCGGGCGCCGGCCTCGACAAAGGCCTTGGCGATCATTTTGCCGATACCACGGGTGCCGCCGGTCACCAGGGCGGTGCGGCCTTGCAGGGAGAAATACGGGTGCATGGCGATTCCTGAGGGCTAGGGTTCAGTACACCCTAGTCGCCGGCCGCAAAAAGCGGAGCCACTATTTTTCGAGGGAATGGGAGGCCATAGGGCCAGCTTCAAGTTGCGAGCGTCGAGCTACGAGTAAAAGCTTGCAGCTCGACGCTTGTCGCTGCTTTACGCTCTCACGCGGAGCGTGAGCCCCTTGAGGAAATTGCGCAGCAACTGATCGCCACACGGGCGGTAGTTGGTGTGGCCGACCTTGCGGAACAGCGCACTCAGCTCAGGCTTGGACACCGGGAAGTCGGCAGCCTTGAGGATCGCGTGCATGTCGTCTTCCTTCAATTCGAAGGCCACGCGCAGCTTTTTCAGGATGATGTTGTTGGTCACCGGCACTTCGATCGGCAGCGGCGGACGACTTTCGTCCTTGCCGCGCTTGAAGATCACCAGACCGTCGAGGAAGTGCGCGATGACTTCGTCCGGGCAGCGCACGAAGCCTTCTTCGTCTTCTTCTTTTTTGTCGAGCCAGGTGATCACGTCGGCGAGCGTTACATCCATGCCGCTGAGTTTGATGATCTCGACCACTTTCTTGTCGCTGATGTCGAGCATGTAGCGCACGCTGCGCAGAACGTCGTTGTGAACCATGTGTGCAATCCTGATTGTTCGCTGTGGGCACCGAGCGGGGCGCGATGCCGGAAATATTGGGTGGCTTGCGAGCCTTAGAATTTCTCTTTGCCGGACAGGTAGCGCCATTGGCCGACCGGCACCTTGCCGATGGACACGCCGCCGATGCGGATCCGGCGTATGCCGATGACCTTCAGGCCGACCGCTTCGCAGAACTGGGCGATGATCCCCGGCTGCGGGTTCTTCATGGCGAAGCGCAGGCGGTTTTCGTTCTGCCAGCTGGCCTTGACCGGCGGCAGCTCCTTGCCCTTGTGGGTGAGGCCGTGCTGCAGGCGATTGAGGCCGTGGGCAACCATGTCGCCTTCGACTTCGACCACGTATTCCTGCTCGATCTTGGCCGCGTCGGCGGTGAGCTTGCGCAACACCTTCCAGTCCTGGGTGAACACCAGCAGGCCGCTGGCCTTGGGTTGCAGGTCGGCGCTGGCGGTCAGGCGCAGGAAGTGTCCGCGCAGCGGACGTTTGCCGTAGCGGTGTTCTTCGCTGAGGGTTTCGGCGTTCAGCGACTGCATGGCGCTGTCGACATCCATGCCCGCCGGCACGTTGAGCAGGATAGTCACCGGCTCCGGCGCGGTGGCCTTGGCATCCTTGTCGAGCTCGACTTTCTGGTCGCCGACCTTGAACTGCGGCTCGTCGATGACTTCGCCGTCCACAGTGACCCAGCCGCCCTCGATGAACAGCTCGGCCTCCCGGCGGGAGCAACCGACCAGCTCGATGAGGCGTTTGGAGAGGCGAATCGGGTCAGTCATGACAGGGGCCGTAACAAAAAAGGGGTGGGCATTGTACCTGCCTGGGGCCGGTTAAGCCCGATTGCATTTACAGAGTGTTCGCTTGACCTGTGGGAGCTGGCTTGCCAGCGATGTTATCACCGCGGTGTTCTGTCAGACCGAGGCGCCTGCATCGCTGGCAAGTCGAAACGTCGCACCGAAGCTCCCACAGGGTTCTATGCTTGATCAGGCATGGTTCGAGCGTTGCTGATTCTGGCGCAGACGCATATGCAACAACGGATACGGCTGGCCCATGCCATCGACCTCCGAGCGGCCGATCACCTCGAACCCTTGCTTGAAGTAAAACCCCAGCGCCTGCGGGTTCTGTTCGTTGACGTCCAGTTCGTCGGCGTTCAGGTGTTCCATCGCGTACTTCAGCAGTTTCTTGCCAAGGCCCTGGCCGCGATGGGCCGGGTCGATGAACAGCATTTCGATCTTGCCCGCCGCGACCCCGGCAAACCCGGTGATGCGCTGGTGGCTGTCGCGGGTGCAGATCAGCATCACCGCATCGAGGTAGCGAGTCAGCACCAGATTCTTCAGCAGCTCGATGTAGGATTCCGGCAGGAAATCGTGGGTCGCGCGAACCGAGGCCTCCCAGACCCGGGTCAGTTCCTGATAATCGCTGAGTTTCGGCGTGTGGATGACCGAATGCTGACGCATGCCCGATAGCCTCTTTGTCATGGATGAGGGAGTCCTTCCCCTCACAAACTCTAGCCGTAAAAAAGCCCCGCATCTCGTAAAAGAGAGCGGGGCTTTCTGTATTTTTCGCGCTTAGATCTGTTCGGCCCAGAGGTCGTATTCGTCGGCGTCGGTCACCTTGCACCAGACCTTGTCGCCCGGCTTCAGGTTGCTGCCGTTGTCGATGAACACATTGCCGTCGATTTCCGGGGCATCGAAGAAGCAGCGGCCGACCGCGCCCTGCTCGTCGACTTCGTCCACCAGCACTTCGATTTCACGGCCGATGCGCAGTTGCAGGCGCGCCGAACTGATGGCCTGCTGGTGCGCCATGAAGCGTTCCCAGCGGTCTTGCTTGACGTCGTCCGGAACCACTTCCAGATCCAGATCGTTGGCTGGAGCGCCTTCGACCGGCGAATACTGGAAGCAGCCGACGCGGTCGAGCTGGGCTTCGGTCAGCCAGTCCAGCAGGTACTGAAAGTCTTCTTCGGTTTCGCCGGGGAAGCCGACGATGAAGGTCGAACGGATGATCAGGTCCGGGCAGATCTCGCGCCAGTTCTTGATCCGCGCCAGGGTCTTGTCTTCGAACGCCGGGCGTTTCATCGACTTCAGGACTTTCGGGCTGGCGTGCTGGAACGGGATGTCCAGGTACGGCAGGATCTTGCCGGCGGCCATCAGCGGGATCAGTTCGTCGACGTGCGGGTACGGGTAAACGTAGTGCAGACGGACCCAGACGCCGAGGGTGCTCAGCGCTTCGCACAGTTCGGTCATGCGGGTTTTCACCGGCGCGCCGTTCCAGAAACCGGTGCGGTACTTGACGTCAACGCCGTAGGCGCTGGTGTCCTGGGAAATCACCAGCAGTTCCTTCACGCCGGATTTGACCAGACGCTGGGCTTCGTCGAGCACGTCGCCGACCGGACGGCTGACCAGTTTGCCGCGCATCGACGGGATGATGCAGAAGCTGCAGCTGTGGTTGCAGCCTTCGGAAATCTTCAGGTACGCGTAGTGGCGCGGGGTCAGCTTGATGCCTTGCGGCGGCACCAGGTCGATCAGCGGGTTGTGATCCTGCTTCGGCGGCACGACTTCGTGCACGGCGTTGACCACTTGCTCGTACTGCTGCGGACCGGTGACGGCCAGCACGCTCGGGTGCACGTCACGGATATTGCCTTCTTCCACGCCCATGCAGCCGGTCACGATGACCTTGCCGTTTTCCTTGATCGCTTCGCCGATGACTTCCAGCGATTCGGCCTTGGCCGAGTCGATGAAGCCGCAGGTGTTGACCACGACCACGTCGGCGTCCTGATAGGTGGACACCACGTCATAGCCTTCCATGCGCAGCTGGGTCAGGATGCGCTCGGAGTCGACCAGTGCTTTCGGGCAACCCAGAGAAACGAAGCCAACCTTTGGATTGGCCGGCGCAGGAGTGGTGGACATGTCTAACCTCGGTGTTTTGTGACGTCGCTTGCCTGATTCAGGAACCGACGGATGGGCGCTTAAGGCGCGCCGCTGATCAAAAAGTGCGCAATTCTAGCGGTGAGCAACGCACTTGACCAGCTTTATGCAGGGAAATACGACGAGTGCTGCGCTATGCTTCGCGCCGTTGCGCTTTACTGAATTTTTACAGTCAACAAAACGTCTGTTACAGGGCGTAAAAACGCGCATGCTGCACACAAAGCATAGTGCTTCATATGAGAAGCCGGTCTGGGAATCAGGAGTGTTGGATGGGTCAGGCAAGTAGTCACGCGGCAGGCGCCGAAGGTTCGGCCACCAAGCCGCTGAGCATGCTGGTCGCGGCGGTCGGGGTAGTTTACGGCGACATCGGCACGAGCCCGTTGTACACCCTCAAAGAAGTGTTTTCCGGCGCTTATGGCGTTCCGGTGAACCACGACGGGGTGCTGGGCATTCTGTCGTTGATCTTCTGGTCGCTGATCTGGGTCGTGTCGATCAAATACATGATGTTCGTGCTGCGTGCCGACAACCAGGGCGAGGGCGGCATCATGGCGCTCACCGCGCTGGCACGGCGGGCAGCGGGGGAACGCAGGAAATTGCGTTCGCTGCTGGTGGTCTGCGGCTTGATCGGCGCAGCGCTGTTCTATGGCGACAGCATGATCACCCCGGCGATCTCTGTGCTGTCGGCCATCGAAGGTCTGGGCCTGGCATTTGACGGGATCGACCATTGGGTCGTGCCGTTGTCGTTGGTGGTGCTGGTCGGGTTGTTTCTGATCCAGAGCCATGGCACAGCACGGATCGGCATTCTCTTCGGGCCGATCATGGTCACCTGGTTCCTCGTTCTCGGCGCTCTCGGCGTGTACGGCATCAGCCATTCCCCGGAAGTGCTGAAGGCGCTGAACCCGATCTGGGCCGTGCGCTTTTTCATGGTGCATACCGGCATGGGCGTGGCGATCCTCGGCGCCGTGGTGCTGGCGCTGACCGGTGCCGAAGCGCTGTACGCCGACATGGGCCACTTCGGTCGCAAGCCGATTGCCCGCGCGTGGTTCCTGCTGGTGCTGCCGGCGCTGGTGCTCAACTACTTCGGTCAGGGCGCCTTGTTGCTGGACAACCCGGAAGCGGCGCGCAACCCGTTCTACCTGCTGGCGCCGAGCTGGGCACTGATTCCGCTGGTCGGTCTGTCGACCCTGGCCACGGTGATTGCGTCCCAAGCGGTGATTTCCGGCGCGTTCTCCCTGACTCGTCAGGCGATTCAGCTTGGTTACATTCCGCGTATGTACATCCAGCACACGTCCAGCGACGAGCAGGGCCAGATTTATATTGGCGCGGTGAACTGGGCGCTGATGGTCGGCGTTGTCTTGTTGGTGCTGGGCTTCGAATCCTCCGGCGCACTGGCCTCGGCCTATGGTGTGGCGGTAACCGGCACTATGCTGATGACCACGATTCTGGTGTCGGCAGTCATGCTGCTGCTATGGAAATGGCCACCGATTCTGGCGGTGCCGGTACTGATCGGCTTCCTGCTGGTGGACGGCCTGTACTTCGCCGCCAACGTGCCGAAGATCGTCCAGGGTGGCGCCTTCCCGGTGATCGCCGGTATCGCGCTGTTCGTGCTCATGACCACCTGGAAGCGCGGCAAGCAACTGCTGGTCGAGCGCCTCGACGAAGGCGCGCTGCCGCTGCCGATCTTTATCAGCAGCATCCGCGTCCAGCCACCACACCGCGTGCAGGGCACCGCTGTGTTCCTTACCGCCCGTTCCGACGCGGTGCCGCACGCGCTGTTGCACAACCTGCTGCACAACCAGGTGCTGCACGAACAAGTGGTGCTGCTGACCGTGGTCTACGAAGACATCCCGCGCGTCCCGCCATCCCGGCGCTTCGAAGTCGAAGCCCACGGCGAAGGCTTCTTCCGGGTGATCCTGCACTTCGGCTTCACCGACGAACCGGACGTGCCGCAGGCGCTGAAGCTGTGCCACCTGGATGATCTGGACTTCAGCCCGATGCGCACCACCTACTTCCTCAGCCGCGAAACGGTCATCGCCTCGAAACTCGAAGGCATGGCCCGTTGGCGTGAAGCGCTGTTTGCATTCATGTTGAAGAATGCCAACGGAAACCTGCGGTTCTTCAATCTGCCGCTGAACCGGGTGATTGAGTTGGGGACGCAGGTGGAGATGTAGTTTGCGTCTCGATTGAATAGCCCCCGTCAGCTTTGCGGCTGGCGGGGGCTTTTTTGTGTTTGTGGACTTATCAGAATCCAGTGGAGATCCCTGTGGGGGCGGGCTTGCCCGCGAATGCGGTGTATCAGTTTACAAATCAGCTGCCTGACCAACCGCCATCGCGGGCAAGCCCGGCTCCCACAAGGATCTCGGGCGTTTGCCAAAACGAAAAAGCCCCCGCAACTGCGAAGTTGCGGGGGCTTTTTGGGGGGCGCTTCAGATCACTCTTCCGCCACCTGCGCCGAGTTCTGGCGCTTCTCGATCAGATCCACCAAACGCTTGGCCAGCGCCGGGTAGTTCTCGTCGAAGTGGTGGCCGCCAGGCAGCTTCACCGCTTCGCCCACCGCGGTCTTGTCGGTGCAGCCGCTTTCATCCGTCTCTTCTTCACCGTAGATGCACACGACCTTGGCCGGTGGCAGCTTGGCCATTTCCGGGCCGGTGGCGGCTTCTTTGCCGGCGTTGCCGAGCCAGCCTTCGACTTCGATTTCGAAGCTGCCGGTGCGGGCGAAGGCCAGCAGGATGATTGCGTCGACGCGCTGCTGCTCGGTTTCCGGCAGGCGGTTGTAGATCGCCGGGAGGACGTCGGCGCCGAACGAGTAACCGGTCAGGATGAAGCGCTTGGTGCCCCATTTCTGGCGGTAGTGCTGCATCAGTTCGGTCAGGTCCAGGGCGCTCTGTTCCGGGCTTTTGTGCTGCCAGTAGTAGCGCAGGGTGTCGATGCCGACCACCGGGTAGCCGATCTTGGCCATTTCACCGGCCACGTCGCGGTCCAGATCGCGCCAGCCGCCGTCACCGGACAGGAACAGGGTCACGGTGTCCTTGGCCTGGCCGGCCGGGACTTCCACCACCGGGATCTGCAGGCCACCGTTGGCCTTGTCGCCGCCGACGAGGATCTTGCGCAGTTCGTTGTTCAGCACTTGCGGCAGGTTGATGTCGTAGTCGCTGATGCTGGTTTCGGCGTTCGGTTGATCGCGCACGAAACCGGCGCTGGTGTCGTCCGGGTTGTCGTTCCACGCCACCAGCCAGTGGCCGTGGGCGGCGGCTTTTGGCAGCAGGTGGGTGCAGCCGGGTTTTTCCAGGGCCAGGTCGACGGAGACGGCCTGAGCCTTGTCGTCCTTCTGCTCGGACAGCCAGCGCCACGCCAGGACGGCGCCGGGGCCGATGCCGCTGACCAACGTCGCCGGGCCGTTCAGTTCACGCAGGCCGGCCTGCAGGGCGCGGCTTTGCAGCAGGCAGTCCTTGGGCAGGATCACCTGGACAATTTGCGCCGAGGCGCTGCGGCTCAGGGTGCTCAGTTGTTTGTCGCTGAGCTTCTGGTCGTCGTTGACCGCCACCAGCACCTGAGCCTTGGGCTTGGTGCCGGGGATGACCCGGGTCATGGCGGCGCCATCGGCCGGGGTGAGCTGTTCGAGGGTCGGTTCCGGTGCCGGGCGTTTGAGGTACCAGAAACCGCCACCGGCAATCGCGGCCAGCACCAGCAGTGCCACCAGGATGTACTTCAGGGAGCGTTGAATCATCAGCGTTTCACCAATCCAGTCAAGCCGCCCGCGATCAGGGCAGCAGTGTCGGCCAGCGCCACCAGCGGATCGAGTCCGGCGGGCACGGCCATATAACGGGGTTCCCAGTCAGGCTGGAACTTGTCTTTGAAGCGGCGCAAGCCTTGGAAGTTGTACAGCTGCTCACCACGGCGGAAAACCATCGAGCCCAGTCGCTGGGTCAGCGGTGCCCCGCGCCGGGGTTGCAACCCCGACAGCGGCACCATGCCCAGGCTGAAGCGCGCGTATCCGTGACTCTTATAGTGTTGAATCAGACCGACCATCATGAATTCCATGGTCAGCTTGGGGGCGTCCGGGTGCGCGCGCATCAGATCGAGACTGGCCAGGTCATGGCTGTAGGTCTCGAGCAGGTTGGCGAACGCCACCGGGCGGCCTTCGAAGCGAATCACCGCGATGCGGAAATGCTTCAGGTAATCGTCGCTGAAACGGCCGAGGGAGAAGCCTTTCTCGCGCACGTTCTTGCCGGTCAGCCAGGCATCGGAAATCACCTTGAGCTCATCCATCGGCGCCTGGCCTGGCTCATGGATTTCCAGCGAAAGGCCGTCGCGGGTGCCACGGTTCCAGGTGTAGCGCAGGTCCTTCATCTCCTTGCCCTTGGCTTCCAGGTCAAAGCGATGCAGATCGACCCGGGCTTCTTCGCCGAGCTTGATCGCGGTCAGGCCGATGTCCATGTAGTACGGCAGGTTCTCGGCGCGCACCTGATAGAACACCGGGCGGGCGTGATGGATGTCGCACAGGTCGCGGAACTGCCAGATCATTTCGGCCCGTTGCTGGCCGGGGCCGATCGGGTCGTACAGGGCCACGAGGCTGCGGCCGCGACGGGCGTACATCAGGAAGGCTTCGTCGTTGGGATGAAACAGCAGCGCCTTGTCACCGGTCAGGGCCAGGCCACCGTCCGGTTGCGAGGAGGCCATCAGAATTTTCGAGGCGCGTTCCAGCTCATCGGGTGTCGGCAGGTGAATCACCGGGCGAGCAGTGCGCAGCAGCCAGGTCAGGGCAATCACCAGCAGCAACACGGCGGCGCCGAGCAGCGAGCGCAAGCCGCGCGGGGCGTCGGCGTCGAGGGTGAACTGCCACCACAGTTGATGGCTGTAAGGGACGTCCTGATAAGCAAACAGCAAAAGCCAGGTCGAAGCACCGAGTACGCACAGGCTGGCCACCAGATACAGCGGCGAGAACGGCAGTTCGGTCAGACGGCTCGGGCGATAGAACGAACGACGGAAAACCCCCAGCAGCGCGGCGGTGAGGGTCATCAGGGTCGCTTCTTCCCAGTCGAAACCCTTGAGCAGCGAGAGCAGGGCGCCCACCAGCAACAGAATGGTGGTCAGCATCCACGCCGCCGATAACCGGCGACGCAGGCCTTGAGCGAGCATCAGGCACAGCACGCCGATCAGGCTGGCGCCAAAGTGCGAGGCGTCGACCAGACGGTGAGGAATCAGAAAGCCGATATGTTCCAGGCGGGTGTCGATCTCTGGCGTCGCGCCGGAAAACAGCAGCACCACGCCGGACAGGAACACCAGCACCGCGAGAATCGGTGCCGCCAGACCGGAGGCTGCACGCATGGTCTGCGACTGAAACAGGCGCTGGCCTTCATTGAGCAGCAGCAGCACGCAGGCCACCAGCAACGGTAGCACCACATAAATCAGGCGATACAGGAGCAGGGCAGCGGCCAGTGGCGCGGCGCCGAGCTTGTCGGCGAACGCGGCCAGCAGAATCGCTTCGAAGACCCCCACACCGCCCGGAACGTGACTGAGTACGCCCGCCGCCAGGGCCAGTAGGTAAACCAGCAGGAACGCACCGAAGGGCGGCGCTTCCGGTAGCAGCAGATAAAGGACGGTCGCAGCGGCAGCCACGTCGAGGGCGGTGATGACCAGTTGCAGGAACGTCAGGCGACGACCCGGCAGACGCAGGGTGCGACGACCGGCCCGGACCAGCAGGTTGTCCGGGTAAGGCTGCTCCGGCAGGCGACGGCGATAGATGCCGATGGCCAGGATCGCGCCGAGCAGCAGCACCACGCCGGCAATCGTGCCCAACAAGGTCTCGGACAGCCCCAGTGCCTGTGACGCGGCGGGCAGGTTGCTCAGGGTCGCAAGCGCGGCCAGCGGCGGCAGGGCGCAGCCCAGCGACAGGCTGGCGAACAGGGTCATGTGCGCGACTTCGGAAGCGCCCAGTCCATGTCGTGCATATAAACGGTAACGCACCGAGCCGCCGGACAGCATCGACAGGCCGATGGCGTTGCCGATGGCAAACGCGGTGAAACCGCCCAGTGCCAGCACTTTCGGCGCCAGCGTCACGCGGGCATAACGACTGGCCGACCATTCATAGCCGAGCAGGATAATGAAGCCGACGACCGTCGCACCGAGGGCACCGAGCAGGGCCGGTTTCGGCACGTCGAGAATCGAGTCGTGCAAGGCATCGAGATCGAGTTCGCTGAGCAGATGGCGACAGGCAATCAGCGCAATGGCGAACAGCAGCAAAGTGACCGCCAGACCGATCGGTTGCCGGTATTTGCTGATCCGATCCAGCAGGCGCAAACGCTCAGGTTTGATCGGTGGGTTTGCTGTGACGGTGTCTTGTGAATCAGACGAGTTGGCGCGCATCAATCACCTCTTGGATTGTGCGCGACAGGATGGAGGTATCCAGCCAAGTTACCAATCCCTGTAGAAAAAAATAATCACAAAATACTACGCCTCTCACCGGGTATCGGCGAGGGCAGCTCCTGGATTGCAGACGCCTTGCCCGCGACTTCAAGCATAGTCGCAACTTGGCGGGTCTTCAGATCCTGAACGGTACTGCACAGTGACAGATCATTGTTGCGAAAGGACTTTTTCCACAGATACAAAAAAGGCCACTCTTTCGAGTAGCCTTTTTTGATGTTTGGTTGCGGGAGCCGGATTTGAACCGACGACCTTCGGGTTATGAGCCCGACGAGCTACCAGACTGCTCCATCCCGCGTCTGTGTGGCGGCATTCTACAGGCGAACGACGGGGTGTCAACCGATAATCCCGAGAAGGGTCAAATAAGTGTGCAATCGCGGCAAACGGTCGCAGGGCAAGCGCTAAGTTTCGGAATCGGAACGATTTCCGCTTGGCGCGACTGGATCCGAAAAACAGACGCGCACAAAAAAGGCCAATCTTTCGATTGGCCTTTTTTGATGTTTGGTTGCGGGAGCCGGATTTGAACCGACGACCTTCGGGTTATGAGCCCGACGAGCTACCAGACTGCTCCATCCCGCGTCTGTGTGGCGGCATTCTACAGAGGAACGCGGGGGTGTCAACCTTCAATTCGGATAAAACCTGTTCAGCTTCAATCGGTTAGCGCTGACGGACGGTCTTTTCAGAGGCTGCAGGTCAGGCAGGGCAAGGGTTTCAGCTCTATTGGAGGTTGGTTTTCGATTGAGGAAATAAATTCAAACTCCGTTTCCTACAAACTGAAAAGAACATTCGTACCACTGGTGCTATATACAGGTGTCAGTGAGATACTGCCGGTCCGGCTCGCCATGTTTCCTTTTCTGTCATGACTCAGCGAAAAATCATCCACGTCGACTGTGACTGTTTCTACGCTGCCATCGAGATGCGGGATGACCCGAGTCTCGCCGGCAAGCCGTTGGCGGTGGGTGGCTCGGCGGATCGGCGCGGAGTGATCGCCACCTGCAACTATGAGGCGCGGGCTTACGGGGTTCGCTCGGCGATGTCGTCCGGACATGCCCTGAAGCTGTGCCCGGACCTGACCATCGTCAAGCCGCGAATGGACGCCTATCGCGAGGCCTCGAAGGAAATTCACACGATCTTCAGCGATTACACTGACCTGATCGAACCGCTTTCTCTGGACGAAGCTTATCTCGACGTCTCGGACAGCGCGCATTTTGCCGGCAGCGCCACGCGGATCGCCCAGGACATTCGCCGCCGGGTTTCCAATCAGTTGCACATCACTGTCTCCGCCGGCGTGGCGCCCAACAAGTTTCTGGCCAAGATCGCCAGCGACTGGAAAAAGCCGAACGGCTTGTTCGTGATTACCCCCGATCAAGTCGAAGACTTCGTCAGTGGCCTGCCGGTGAGCAAGTTGCACGGAGTGGGCAAGGTCACGGCCGACAAGCTGGGCAAACTGGGTATCAATGACTGCCTGCAATTGCGCGAGTGGGACAAGCTGGCGCTGGTGCGGGAATTCGGCAGTTTCGGCGAGCGTTTGTGGAGTCTGGCCCGTGGGATCGATGAGCGGTTGGTGCACAACGACAGTCGTCGTCAGTCGATCAGCGTCGAAAACACCTACGACGTCGATCTGCCGGATCTGCGCAGCTGCCTCGACAAGCTTCCGGAACTACTGGAAACCCTGAAAACCCGCATGGCGCGGATCGACAGCAGCTACCGGCCGGGCAAGCCGTTCGTCAAAGTGAAGTTTCACGATTTCACCCAGACCACACTTGAGCAGGCCGGGGCAGGGCGGGATCTGGGCAGTTACCAGTTGATGCTGACGCAGGCGTTCAATCGCGGTGGCAAACCGGTGCGGCTATTAGGAGTGGGCGTGCGGCTGGAGGATTTACGCGGCGGGTTTGAACAAATGGAGTTGTTCGAGCGATAGACGGACAAAAAAATGCCCGAAGCAGGTTCGGGCAATTTTTCAGGGGATTCAGTTCGGCCCCGGATCCGCCACCAGACGCCCCGCATCCCGGGTCAGGGACTTGAGGAATTCAGCTTGCAACTCGGGATCGTTGCGGGTCAGTTCGATCAGGCTTTGTTCCAGCTCACTGGCTTCTTCTTCCAGACCCAGTTCCGACAGACGCTTGACCCGGTGCACCCACTGGCTCACTTCGTCGTCTTCCAGATCGTCGTAGATCAGCCCGTGAGCCTCCAGCAGCTTGCCGCGCAGGTGAGTGCTGATCGCCAGGGACGAATCGGAATGCACGTCATCTTTGCCGTCTTCGACGCTGATCTGCAGTTTGCCCACATGATTGAGGTCGTTTTCGGCGAACGGGCTGTCCAGCAGGTTCAGACGCAGCACGCCGTTGCGATCGGTGGTCATGTCGAAGGTCTGTTTACCAGCCTTGACCTGAACCGGACGCTCGCTCCAAGGCAGGCTCGAATACTCCGTGCGCTTGTCGCGCTGGACTTCATCGATGCCGGCCAGGTTCTGCTGCGCGCGACCGTTGGATTGCACGTTCATGAACGGGTTGAGCCCGGCGAAACCGTAGCTGAGCCAGTCCCGTGTCACGCTGTCGGGCAGATTGCCGAGGGCAAACACGTTGACCACGTTCGCGCCGATGCCGCCGACCACCGCCACCGCGCCCAGCGGGATCTCGTAGATCTCCCGCCATGGCTGGTAAGGCGTGTAACGGTCGTAATGGCGGGTGACCTCGAACTCGGTGACTTCGAAAGTCTTCTGTTCGTTGATCTTCACGCGCCGTTGCGGCAGCTCAAGCACCTTGGGCTCGCCGACATCGATCTGCAGGCTGTGATCGAGCAGTTTGCGCTCGACACGTTCCTCGTGCTCGCTGCGTTGTGACATGTGATTGGCACAGCCGCTGACCAGCAGGGTGCCGCACAGGGCGGCACCACCGAGGCCTAAGGTGTTTCGCTTGAACATGACGTCTCTATCTGGTTTCAGCGGCGGATACGGGCCTGAAGGAAGGACAGCACGTCGGCAACCGGCAGCGCTTGCGCCTGGCCTTCGGTACGGCTCTTGTATTCCAGGTTGCCTTCGGCGAGGCCGCGGTCGCTGACCACGATCCGGTGTGGAATGCCGATCAGCTCCATGTCCGCGAACTTGATGCCCGGGCTGGTTTTCTTGTCGCGGTCGTCCAGCAGCACTTCGAAGCCGGCCGCGGTCAGTTCCGCGTACAGCTTGTCGGTGGCTTCGCGCACCAGCTCGGTTTCATAGCGCAGCGGCACCAGAGCGATCTGGAACGGTGCCAGGGCGTCGCTCCAGATGATGCCGTTCTCATCGTTGTTCTGCTCGATGGCGGCAGCCACCACGCGGGACACGCCAATGCCGTAGCAACCCATTTCCAGGGTCACCGGCTTGCCGTTCTCGCCCAGCACTTCGCACTTCATCGCCTTGCTGTACTTGTTGCCCAGCTGGAAGATGTGTCCGACTTCGATGCCGCGCTTGATTTCCAGGGTGCCCTTGCCGTCCGGGCTCGGGTCGCCGGCCACGACGTTGCGCAGGTCGGCCACGGTCGGAACCGGCAGATCACGCTCCCAGTTCACGCCGAAGTAGTGCTTGTCGTCGATGTTGGCACCGATGGCGAAGTCGCTCATCAGTTCGACCGAACGGTCGATGATGATCGGCAGCGGCAGGTTCAGCGGGCCGAGGGAACCGGCGCCGGCGCCAATGGCGTCACGCAGTTCGGCATCGGAGGCCATGACCAGCGGGCTGGCAACGCCTGGCTGATTGGCAGCCTTGATTTCGTTCAGTTCGTGGTCGCCACGGATGATCAGAGCGATCAGCTTGCCTTCTTCTTCGGCATGCACGATCAGGGTCTTGATGGTCTTTTCAATCGGCAGATTGAATTTCTCCACCAGGGCCGCGATGGTCTTGGTGTCTGGTGTGTCGACCAGGCGCAGCTCTTCGCCTGGCGCGGCGCGCGAGGTTTCACGCGGCACGGCTTCGGCTTTCTCGATGTTCGCCGCATAGTCGGAGCCGTTGCTGAAGACGATATCGTCTTCGCCGGACTCGGCCAGCACGTGGAACTCGTGGGAGCCGGCGCCACCGATCGAACCGTTGTCGGCTTCCACCGGACGGAATTTCAGGCCCAGGCGGGTGAAGATGTTGCAGTACGCTTCGTGCATGCGGTCATAAGTGATCTGCAGCGACGCCTGATCCGCATGGAAGGAGTACGAGTCCTTCATGATGAATTCGCGACCGCGCATCAGGCCGAAGCGTGGACGGATTTCGTCACGGAATTTGGTCTGGATCTGGTACAGGTTGATCGGCAGCTGTTTATAGCTGCTCAACTCGTTGCGCATCAGATCGGTGATCACTTCTTCGTGGGTCGGGCCCGCGCAGAAATCACGACCGTGGCGGTCTTTGATGCGCAGCAGTTCTGGGCCGTATTCTTCCCAGCGCCCCGATTCCTGCCACAGCTCGGCCGGTTGGGTGCTCGGCATCAACACTTCCAGAGAGCCGGCGGCGTCCATTTCTTCGCGAACGATGGCTTCCACCTTGCGCATCACTCGCAAGCCCATCGGCAGCCAGGTGTACAGGCCCGAGGCGAGTTTGCGGATCATGCCGGCGCGCAGCATCAGCTGGTGGCTGATCACGACCGCGTCGGAAGGCGTTTCTTTCTGTGTGGCGAGCAAAAATTGACTGGTGCGCATGGTTGGCCGTTGTCGGTTGCTATGACTGGAAATGACGGAGCAGTGTAACGGCGAGATCCGCCGACGTACAGAAGTGCAGCCCCGGCGCAAACCCTCTCGCCGGGTGCGAGATGGCTTACGATTCTTCCACGACGGAGGTCGGTGCGGGTTCCGGCGTCGGCGTCGGGCCTTCTCGGCGGCTTTCCTGGAACCAGTGCAGGGCGATCAGCACCAGGGTCGGAACGCCGAGCAGCGCGGTGATCAGGAAGAAGTTGTGATAGCCGAATTTTTCCACCATCACCCCGGAGTAGCCGCCGATCAGGCGTGGCAGCAGGAGCATGATCGAGCTCAGCAGGGCGTACTGGGTGGCGGAGAATTTCAGGTTGGTCAGGCTCGACAGGTAGGCGACGAACGCCGAGGTGGCCAGGCCGGAGCTGAAGTTGTCGAGGGAGATCGTCACCACCAGCATCTGCAGGTTCGGGCCCATGTCGGCGAGCATCAGGAACAGCAGATTGGTACCCGCCGACGCGGCACCGCCGATGAACAGGATCGGCAGGATGCCGAAGCGCACGATCAGCAGACCGCCCATGCCGGCGCCGACGAGGGTCATGATCAGACCGAAGATCTTGCTGACGCTGGCGATCTGGTCCTTGGTAAAGCCCTGGTCGATGTAGAACACGTTGGCCATCACGCCCATCACCGTGTCGGACATTCGATAGGTGGCGATCAGGCCGAGCAGCAGCAACGCCTGCCAGCGGTAGCGCAGGATGAAGTCGTTGACCGGTGTCAGTACCGGCGCCAGGCCACGGCGACCCATGGCCGAGAGGCACAGGCAGGTCAGCGTGGTGTAGAGAATGGCACGCAGGAACGCCCGGTCTTCCAGCAGCAGGTCCAGCGGACTCATGTCACCAAACAGCACGCTGGCGAAATCGGTGTTGTAGAGCTGGGTAAACATTGCCGGCACAGACACCAGCAAAATGATCAGCACGAACACTGACATCAACTGATGCATGAAGGTGTAGCGCCCGGCCTGCAACTGGGTGCGCAATGGCACCGGCGGCTCGCGCATCAGCAGGGTGGTGAGCAGGGCCGGCACCATCAGGGCGCCGAACAGCACGTAAGTGCCGGTCCAGGCGGAGTGCTGGTAGTTGAAACCGGTGGAACCGAAGCCCTCGGCGAAGAACAGTGCACCGGCAGTCGCCAGCAGCGCTGCAACCCGATAACCGGACATGTAACTGGCGGCGAGCGCGGCCTGACGGCTGTCTTCGGCGATTTCCAGGCGATAGGCGTCGACGGCGATATCCTGGGTGGCGGAGGCGAATGCAACCACCACTGCGATAGCGATCAGCCAGGACAGGTGTTTTTGCGGGTCGCAAAAACCCATGCCGATCAGGCCGAGGATTACCAGCGTCTGTGAGAGCACCAGCCACGAACGGCGACGTCCCAGCTTGCCCAGCAACGGCAGGCGCCATTGGTCGAGCAGGGGCGACCAGACCCATTTGAAGGCGTAGGCCAGACCGATCAGGCTGGCGTAGCCGATCGTCTCACGGGCCACACCGGCTTCACGCAGCCAGACCGAAAGTGTCGAGAACACCAGCATGTACGGCAGGCCGGCGGCGAAACCCAGCAACAACAGCACGAGCGTCGAAGGACTGGCATAGGCGGCGAGCGCGGCGCGCCAGGTTTTACGGGGCATGGGCTGAAGTCTGCCTCAAGATTGCGAAAACAAAGCGCGCACTCTAACCGCTGTGCTCTACCGGACGCCAGCCATGGCGCCGAATATCCACACGATTGTTCAGGACGGTGATGCCTTCCATGCGCAATCGCGCACGCTGTTCGTCCCCGGACGGACTGCCCACCGGCAGGCTGATCCGACCGCCGGCGCCGAGTACGCGGTGCCAGGGCAGTTTGGTGTCGCCGGGCAATTGGCTCAGGGTCCGGCCGACCCAGCGGGCGGCGCGCCCCAACCCCGCCAGTTCGGCCAACTGACCATAGCTGACGACTTTGCCTTCAGGCACTTGGGCGAGGGTGGAATAGAGTGCCGTGCGTCGGATTTGCGGATCGTTTTCGCAGGCATGCATCGGGTCTGTCACGTGCGCGGTTCCTGAACTTGATCGCCTTATGGCCTTAAGCGTAATCGGTGGATGGGCAATTGAGAAATGAACTCAACAGAATTAGCCGGGTCACTCCTTGTCAGGGAATTATTCCTACGGATAATGCCGACCCTTTTTTCGCAAACTTGAGTCTTCGATTCGCTTATGTTGTCCAGAACCCTGCTGTGCCTTGCTGTCTTCAGTGCGTCCACACCTTTGCTTGCCGACACCGTCTGGTTGAAGAACGGTGACAAGCTGAGCGGCAAAATCACGCTGTTCGACGGCGGCAAGTTGCTGGTCCAGACCCAGTACGCCGGTGCCGTCACCATCGACTGGAAGCAGGTCAAGACCCTGGAAAGTGATCAGGAGTTGCTGGTCAAACAGGACGCCTACAATGGCGAGAAGGCCAAGTCGCTGAGCGCCGCCGAAGACGGCAAGGTCACCCTGGCCAACGGCGAAGCGCCGAAAACCGTGGAACTGGCGAGCATTCAGCAGATTCTCAAGCCCAAACCGGTGGTCGAGGATCTGGTGTGGAAGGGCAACGTCGACCTGGCGCTCGACTACCAGCGTGCCGAGAAAGATACCGATGATTACGATGTCGGCTTCAAGACCACTGCTCGTCACGGCCGCTGGCGCCATACCGCCGAGGGCGAATACAACCGCGAAGTGCAGGACGACGTGACCACCACCGATAACTGGCGCGCCGAGTACTCGCTCGACCGCTTCCTCACTGATCAATGGTTCTGGCAGGGCCGCCTGAACTACAAGCGTGATCACATTGAAGAGCTGGCCCGCCAGCGCGTGGTCGGTACCGGTCCGGGTTACCAGTTCTGGGACGATGAACTGGGAGCGTTCTCCCTGGGTTCGCTGCTCAACCGAACCGATTACGAGTACCGCGATGGCAGCAAGGACAACTTCTATTCGGTCGCCATGAAGTGGGACTACAACCGCTACCTGATCGGCAAGAAGGTCGAGTTCTTCACCAATGGCGAGGTCGGCAAGCCGTTGTCCGGCGTGGCCGACTACGCGCTGGATGCGGAAATGGGCCTGCGCTACAAAGTCACCGACTGGGCCTCGCTCAACCTCAAGGCCGAACGCGACATCATCAGCGGCACCGAGGACGCGGATCTGAGCAAAACCCGCTACACCGCCGGCTTCGGCGTCGCCTGGTAAACAACAAAAAAGATCGCAGCCTTCGCAAGCTGCGATTTTTTTTGCGCCCGGAAAAACCGACGTGTCTAGTCCTGAAATAGGTTTACACCTGTTTCACCCTAACGCCCGATGCACCGCATCGGGCGTTTTGTATTTTAAGGACAGGTGCGGGCGCTCCTGGT
>NZ_NEII01000014.1:0-164194 GCF_002112685.1 Pseudomonas sp. R15(2017) | reverse complement strand
AGAAAGGGCGGGACGAGAAGTCTCCCACGGTCCGTACTGGCTAGAGTCGGAATCGAGCTTTTAGTCCCGCCCACCCCTTCAAGTCTAAACATACAAGCGGGCTTGCTCGCGAAAGCAATTTTTCAGTCACATCCATAGTGAATGTCACGACGCTTTCGCGAGCAAGCCCGCTCCCACAGGGATTGTGTTCTAGGTTTCAGCAATTTGCTCAGGCGTCGGGTGCCTGGTCTTTCGGTGCCTCAACATCATCATCGGTCGCCACTTCACCGTCAGGATTCAGTGCCGCTTCTTCAGCCATCTGTTTCTTGCGCTGAAGCTTTTCCTCTTTCTTCTGTTCCTTGGCCAGGTCACGTTGACGTTTGGCGAAGGAGTAATTGGGTTTGGCCATGGGCGATCCTCTGGGGTCGAAGGTGAGGTTGAGCGGCGCGTATTCTGCCCTGTATCGGTGCCCGGGGGTTAACCGGGTTTCTGGTCGACCCACTTTGGCGTGACGGTCGGCTGCCATTGATCGAGGGCTTCGAGCAGCGTTTGCGGCGATTCGCTCACTTGCAGCATGTCACGGTGTGGCGCGCGAACGAAGCCTTCGCCGACGATGTGATCGAGAAATGCAGTGAGTTTGCTGTAGAAACCGTTCACTTCCAGCAGGCCGAGCGGCTTGCCGTGGTAGCCGAGCTGGCCCCAGGTCCACACTTCGAACAGCTCTTCCAGGGTGCCGAGGCCACCGGGCAGGGCGATGAACGCATCGCTGAGTTCGGCCATCCGCGCTTTGCGCGCGTGCATGCCGTCGACCACTTCCAGGCGGGTCAGGCTCTTGTGACCGATTTCCTTGTCCATCAGGCTCTGCGGGATGATGCCGATCACTTCGCCACCGGCCGCCAGCGCAGCGTCGGCGACAATCCCCATCAGGCCGACAGCCCCGCCGCCGTAAACCAGCGTCAGCTTACGCTCGGCAATGGCGGTACCGAGGGCGATGGCCGCTTCGGTGTACGCCGGAGTGGTGCCGGCGTTGGCACCGCAAAATACACAAACGGATGTGAGAGACATGCCTTGCTCCTGTGTCGATCAGTCGCACAGGGTAAAGGCTGGCGGGTCTCGATCCAAGGACTAGACTTCGCGTTTCGGGGTTTCACAGGTGCCGCTCGCACCACAGGCGTAGGCGGCGAGCAGACTGCACAACAGGCTATTGAAGGACATGACGGATGCTCCAGATGAACGTTGAGCCCTGAAGATACGGCCCGGCCAAACGTCTGGCTGTTAGATTGTTTCGATGAGTGTCATAGCCTGAAAGTTGTATACAATTTTTGACTCAAGTCATAGGAACTTGCGAAGATTTCAGGCAGTCTTCCAACCATTCGTGTTTTTGTTAACCCTGCCTTGGAGATTCACCATGTTTTCCAAAGTTGTTGCGGTATCCCTGCTGGCGCTGGCCAGCAGCCAATTGATGGCTGCCGAGTGCAAAACCACCGTTGATTCCACCGACCAGATGTCCTTCAACACCAAGGCCATCGAAATCGACAAGAGCTGCAAGACCTTCACCGTCGAACTGACCCACTCCGGCAGCCTGCCGAAGAACGTCATGGGCCACAACCTGGTGATCAGTAAAGAAGCCGACATGCAGCCGATCGCTACCGACGGCCTGGCCGCCGGCATCGACAAGAACTACCTGAAGGACGGTGATGAGCGCGTTATCGCTCACACCAAGATCATCGGCGCCAAGGAAACCGACTCGTTGACCATCGACGTGTCCAAGCTCAAGGCTGACGAGAAGTACGGCTTCTTCTGCTCGTTCCCGGGCCACATCTCGATGATGAAAGGCACCGTGACCCTGAAGTAATTCGGTTCACGGATAACGCGAAAGGCGCCGCTGCAAGTGATTGCAGCGGCGTTTTTTCTGCTGATCAAATCTGCACCTACTACCTCATTTTTCTGATCATGGCCGTTGGTCTGAATTACCCTCGAACCTGTAATTTCTGACAGTAGACGCGAATTTCGAAGACGCCTCGAATGAGGGGGCGCTCAGATGACTGTGCGCATCCATTCCGAAAAAGGAGTTTTCGTATGACCGATCAAGAGAAATTGCCCCAGCAGCGTACGTTGGTTCAGGATCCGAACAGAAGTAATGTGACGAGCGGAACCGTCATTGAGACATTTACCAATGGCAGTGGTGAATCCATCGAAAATGGCGGGGTAAGCACAAATCCAGATTTGTCTATTGTTGGTTCCGCTGCTCCCAATCAAAAGGCGCAGCTTTTCGACAACGGTGTCCCAAAGCATTTCCCGGTAAATGTTGATCACAATCGCCACTTCAGTTTGATCATTAAAGATCAGGTAAACGGGCCGCATTCCTACACCGTGGAAACCACTGACGGGCAGGTGTCTGATCCATACATCGTTCATATGGTACTGCGCCCGCACGCCGCAATTTTGTGGATAAACGATCCCGACGGAGGCGTCATCGAAGATGGTGGAAGCACTACGTTTGTCGATATGAGCTTTGTAGGCGAGGGAGAGGCAAATACAACAGTCAGTCTTCTGGATAACGGAATTCTGGTAGCCACACTGAACATTGATGCAAATGCGCACTGGAGCGCTTTGTTGAACGGACTGTCGGTAGGGGTGCATCACTTCACAGTGGTAGGAAGCGATGGTGTTGAGTCCAGACCCTGGATCGTTGTGATCGTGAACAGCGTGACGCCAACTATTCAGTTTCTTTGGGGAGAGAGCGGGCAGTTGATTCATAACCACGAGCAGACGACTGATACATCGTTAACGGTTGTCGGTACGGCAAACCCAGGTGAAAAAGGAAAAGTAGTCGACTACGAAAAGGACCTGTCTTCATTCACGGCCGACTCGAATGGAATCTACACGGCTAAGATTTCGAATCTGGCTGAAAAGGTTCACACCATTAGAACGATAACTGCTGGTGGTGGAATCTCGTCCCCTTGGGCATTCAGGGTGGTTCCGGCAAAAGCCCGTTAAATTTGCCATTGAATCCTGTTCAAAGAAAAGCCCGCTGAGGATCACGCCTCAGCGGGCTTTTTCATTCACTCACCGATCACGGCGCAAACGGCATCACGCGTTTGTGATGAGTCTTCTTGTACGTGTTGACGATGATGTCGAACGCTTCCTGACGCACCGGCTCGCCGTGCAGGAAGGCGTCGATCTCGGCGTAGGTCACGCCGTGGGACGCCTCGTCCGGCTTGCCCGGCGACAGGTCTTCCAGATCCGCCGTCGGCACTTTTTCCACCAGCGATTCCGGTGCGCCGAAGCTGCGGGCGATGGCGCGGACCTGGTTCTTCACCAGGCCGCTCAGTGGTGCCAGATCGCAGGCGCCGTCACCGAACTTGGTGAAGAAACCCATCACCGCTTCCGCCGCATGGTCGGTGCCGATCACCAGGCCATGGGCCGCGCCGGCGATGGTGTACTGGGCGACCATGCGCATCCGCGCCTTGGTGTTGCCGAGCACGAAATCCACCGACACCGCGTGCTTGCCTTCGAAGGCTGCGACTTCGCTGGCCAGGGATTTGACCGCCGGGCCGATGTTGACGGTGTGGCGTTCGTCCGGGGCGATGAAGTCCACCGAGGCCTGGGCGTCGTGTTCATCGAACTGCACGTCATACGGCAGGCGCACGGCGATGAACTTGTAGGCCTCGTCACCAGTGCGCTCGCGCAACTCGCGCATCGCACGCTGGGCCAGAAGGCCGGCGGTCAGGGAATCGACCCCGCCGCTGATACCCAGCACCAGGGTCTTGAGTCCGGAACTGGTCAGGCAATCCTGGATGAAGCTGATGCGGCGGGCGACTTCCGCTTCGAGGGCCTGGTCATCGGCGAACGGCGGCTGAACGTTGAGCTGTTCAGCAATCTCACGCTGTACGGCTTGCATGAATTCACTCCTTGCTGGAAAGGCTGGAAACGGCAGGAACCTGGAAAACGTGTCGCAAATAGGCGACGAAATTCGGGTCTTTGCAGTGGGTCTTGCCCGGCTCGTCGGAGATCTTTGCCACCGGTTGGCCGTTGCAGGCGGTCATTTTAAGCACGATGCTCATCGGTTCGACACCCGGAATGTCACAGGTCAGGTTGGTGCCGATGCCGAAGCTGACATTGATCCGGCCGCGCAACGCACGGAAGATCTCCAGCGACTTGGGCAGGGTCAGGCTGTCGGAGAACACCAACGTCTTGCTCATCGGGTCGATGCCGAGCTTGTGATAGTGGGCGATGCATTTTTCGCCCCACAGCACCGGGTCCCCGGAATCGTGGCGCAGACCGTCGAACAGCTTGGCGAAGAACAGATCGAAATCGCCGAGGAAGGCATCGGTAGTGATGCAGTCTGTGAGGGCGATCCCCAGCAGGCCGCGGTACTCGCGAACCCAGCAATCGAGGGCGGCGATCTGGCTGTCGATCAATCGCGGGCCGAGTTGCTGGTGGGCCATGATCCACTCGTGGGCCATGGTGCCCAGCGGTTTCATGTCCAGTTCGCGGGACAGATGCACGTTGCTGGTGCCGACGAAGCGTCCGGGGAAATCGTGTTTGAGCACGTTTACCACTTCTTCCTGCACGCGGTAGGAAAACCGGCGACGTGTGCCGAAGTCGGCGACCTGCAACTGCGACAACTCTTCGGCCGAGGCGTTGGCGGTCAACCAGTCGAACTTGCGATACAGCTGTTCGCGGGCCTGTTCCAGCACCGTTTCACGGTAGCGATAGCGGTTGCGCACTTCGCTGACGATCGCCAGCAGCGGCACTTCGAACAGAATCACATGCAGCCACGGCCCGCGCAGGCGGATGAACAACTCGCCGTTCTCGATACCGGTGTGCAGGTAGCGCAGGTTGAAGCGGAACAGGCCGAGGAAACGCAGGAAGTCAGGCTTGAGGAAGCTGATGCGCTCCAGGAAACTCAACTGATCGGCGCTCAGGCTCAACTCGGCCAGACGCTCGACCTGGAAGCGGATCTCCGCCAGATACGGGCGCAGATCTTCACTGTTACGGCAACGAAACTCCCATTCGACTTCGACGTTGGGGTAGTTGTGCAGCACCGCCTGCATCATCGTCAGTTTGTAGAAGTCGGTGTCGAGCAGGTTCTGCACGATGCGATCGGCAAACACACTCTCGCTCATAACGGGGTCTCCAGGCGGGCCGCGCTCTGGCGCGGTATCAATCAATGGCGCTAGTGGCGCATATCCGGGGTGGGGATTGCCAGCGATTTTTTGACCGCCACAGATCCCTGTGGGAGCGGGCTTGCCCGCGAAAGCGTCGGCAGGATCAACATCAATGTTGCATGTGATGCCGTCTTCGCGGGCAAGTCGGACCGCCGCACCGCCGCTTCCACAGGGACTGAATACAACTTCAAACCGGACTGTCGATCTGCTCCAGCATCCACTTCACGAAATCCCGCACCTTGGGCACTTCCGCCGCGTGTTCCGGATAAGCCAGGTAATACGCATCGGTGCTGGGCATTGCATGCTGCCAGGGAATGACCAGTTTGCCGTCGGCCAATTCCTCTTCCACCAGAAACCTCGGCAGCAGGGCGACGCCGCAGCCGACCTGGGCGGCGCGGATGCACATATAAAAGGTTTCGAAGCGCGGGCCGTGGTAGCTGTGTTCGGTCTGGTAGCCCTGGCTGTCGAACCAGTCGTGCCACGCTTGCGGGCGCGAAGCATTCTGCAGCAGGACCAGATCGGTGAGTTGCGTTGGATCAGTCAACGGAGTCTCCGGCAGGCTGCTCGGCGCGCAGACCGGCACCAGTTCTTCGCCGAACAGCTTCAGGCATTCGGTGCCGGGGCGTGAGCCCTGGCCGAAATAGAACGCCAGGTCGCTGCGCCCTTGCAGCAGGTCATCGGCCTCCTGCTCGTTGCACAAGTCCAGATGGATCGATGGATGACGCAGACGCCAGCCCTTGAGGCGCGGCACCAGCCAGCGGGCGCCGAAGGTCGAGGGCGTGGAGACGCGCAGGACTTCGGTCTCGCCGCCGTAGGAACGCAGGTAATGGGTCGACATCTCGACCTGGGTCAGGATTTTTCTGACTTCCACCAGGTACAGATCGCCGGCCGGGGTCATCTGCAAACGGCGGCGCACCCGGCGGAACAACAAGTGCTGCAGCAATTCTTCAAGCTGCGCCACCTGCTTGCTGACGGCGCTCTGGGTCAGGTTCAGTTCCTCGGCGGCCCGGGTAAAACTCAGGTGCCGGGTCACGGCCTCGAAGCACTGCAACGCGGTGATCGACGGCAAGTGGCGTTTGTTCAGCATGGGCGATCCTTTTCTTGTCTTTCTGCGCAGCATGAATAAACGGAATGATATCTCGCGTAAAGGTCGTTTGTTGCCCAGCCTTCCTGACGCTACAACTAAAGGTCTGCCCGGTCGTGAAAACGCGCCCGCACACATTCAGTTTTTTGCTTGAGGAGTGACCCATGGTTGCCGCATTGCTTGATCGTCTAGGTGTGAACCCGGCCCTGTACCAGAACGGCAAAGTGCCGGTGCATTCGCCCATCGACGGCAGCCGTATCGGCGCCGTGAACTGGGAAGGCCCGGCCGAAGTCGAGCAGCACATCAGTCGCGCAGATCATGCGTTCGAACATTGGCGCAAGGTGCCGGCCCCGCGTCGCGGCGAGTTGGTGCGTCAGTTCGGCGAAGTGCTGCGTGAATACAAGACCGAACTCGGCGAACTGGTGTCCTGGGAAGCGGGCAAGATCACCCAGGAAGGCCTTGGTGAAGTGCAGGAGATGATCGATATCTGCGACTTCGCCGTCGGTCTGTCTCGCCAGCTGTACGGTTTGACCATCGCCTCCGAGCGCCCGGGCCACCACATGCGTGAAACCTGGCACCCGCTGGGCGTGGTCGGCGTGATCAGTGCGTTCAACTTCCCGGTCGCGGTATGGGCGTGGAACACCACGCTGGCGCTGGTCTGCGGCAACCCGGTGGTGTGGAAGCCGTCGGAGAAAACCCCGCTGACCGCGCTGGCCTGTCAGGCGCTGTTCGAACGCGTACTGAAGAATTTCAGCGATGCCCCGGCGCACCTGAGCCAGGTGATCATCGGTGGTCGTGATGCCGGCGAAGCGCTGGTCGATGACCCGCGTGTCGCGCTGATCAGTGCCACCGGCAGCACCCGCATGGGCCGCGAAGTGGCGCCGAAAGTCGCCGCACGCTTCGCCCGCAGCATCCTCGAACTGGGCGGCAACAACGCGATGATCCTCGGCCCGAGCGCCGATCTGGACATGGCCGTGCGCGCCATTCTGTTCAGCGCCGTCGGCACCGCCGGCCAGCGTTGCACCACCTTGCGTCGCCTGATCGCCCATGAATCGGTGAAAGAAGAAATCGTCACCCGCCTGAAAGCTGCGTACTCCAAAGTCCGTATCGGTCACCCACTGGAGGGCAACCTGATCGGCCCGCTGATCGACAAACACAGCTTCGAAAACATGCAGGACGCGCTGGAGCAGGCGCTGAGCGAGGGCGGTCGGGTGTTCGGCGGCAAGCGCCAACTGGAAGATCAATTCCCTAACGCCTACTACGTGTCGCCGGCCATCGTTGAAATGCCGGAGCAGAGCGACGTGGTGTGCAGCGAGACCTTCGCCCCGATCCTGTACGTGGTCGGTTACAGCGATTTCGAAGAGGCGCTGCGCCTGAACAATGCCGTGCCGCAAGGGTTGTCGTCGTGCATCTTCACCACCGATGTGCGCGAGGCCGAGAAATTCATGTCGGCGGTCGGCAGTGACTGCGGCATCGCCAACGTCAACATCGGCCCGAGCGGTGCGGAGATCGGCGGCGCGTTCGGTGGCGAGAAAGAAACCGGTGGCGGTCGTGAGTCGGGCTCGGATGCATGGCGCGCGTATATGCGTCGGCAGACCAATACCGTGAACTACTCGCTGGAATTGCCGCTGGCGCAGGGCATTACCTTCGACTGACAGTTTTCTCAAAGCTATTGATCGTTCCCACGCTCTGCGTGGGAATGCTGCACCGAACGCTCCGCGTTCGCTTTCGGGACGCAGAGCGTCCCTGACTGCGTTCCCACGCAGAGCATGGGAACGATCATTTAGGTGTGTTTGGCAGGTTTCTGTTGGAGTCTGGCAATGCCGTTACGCGAAGAATGTCTGTGGGAAAAACTCACGCCGCAACGCCCGGATAACACGGCGCTCAGGGGCGAGGTCAAAGTCGATGTCTGCGTGATCGGCGCCGGGTTCACCGGGTTGTCGGCGGCGCTGCATCTGCTGGAGAAAGGCAAAAGTGTCTGCGTGCTCGAAGCCCATCGCGCCGGGCATGGTGGCTCCGGGCGCAACGTCGGGCTGGTCAACGCCGGGATGTGGATTCCGCCGGACGAGATCGAAGCCGGCTTCGGCGAGGCGGTCGGCAGCCAGCTCAACCGCATGCTCGGTGCGGCGCCGGCGCTGGTGTTCAGCCTTGTGGATAAATACAGCATCGATTGCCAGTTGCGCCGCGAAGGCACCCTGCACATGGCGCACAACGCCAAGGGTGAGGCGGATCTGCGCAGTCGCGAAGAACAGTGGAAACGCCGCGGTGCACCGGTCGAACTGCTGACCGGCAAGGCCTGTGAACAAGCGACCGGTACACAGAAGATTGCCGCCGCATTGCTCGACCGGCGCGCCGGTACGCTCAATCCGATGGCGTATGTCACCGGGCTGGCCAACGCTGTAATGAGCCTTGGCGGGCAGATGTTCGATCACTCGCCGGTCGCGCGTCTTGAACGCCAGGGGCCGAAATGGTCGGTGCAGACCGAGAAGGGTTCGGTGCTCGCCGAACAGGTGGTTATCGCTTCCAACGCCTACACCGAAGGCGACTGGACCGAACTCAAGCGCAATTTCTTCCCCGGTTACTACTATCAGGTCGCTTCGGTGCCGCTCACCGAAGACGCCGCTCAGGAAATCCTCCCGGGCGGGCAGGGCTCTTGGGATACCCGCCAGGTGCTGAGCAGCATCCGCCGCGACAAGGACGGGCGTCTGTTGCTGGGCAGCCTCGGCAACGGCAATCAGAAACCGACCTGGTTCCTCAAGGCCTGGGCCGACCGGGTGCAGCAGCATTACTTCCCCAATCTCAAGCCTGTGGAATGGGAATGCACCTGGACCGGGCGCATCGCGTTCACTCCCGATCATTTGATGCGCCTGTTCGAGCCCGCGCCGGGACTGGTGGCCGTCACCGGTTACAACGGTCGGGGCGTGACAACCGGCACTGTGGTCGGCAAGGCCTTCGCCGATTACCTGTGTAACGGAAATCCTCAGGCATTGCCGATTCCCTTCGCCCCGATGCAGCCGCTGGCGGGGGTGGGCTTGCGCAGTTGTCTGTACGAGGCCGGGTTCTCGCTGTATCACGCGGGCCAGTGCCTGCGGATCGTCATCTGAGTGTTGAAATATGTTGCCGGAAGCGGCGCTTTTCGATGTAGCGACTAGCCTGTAATGGTGCGGGTTGTAGCAGTCCCGCACCAGCAGTGTGCAGTTCGGTGACGCGGGCTGTTACAGGCTGGTTGCACGTCGTTTGGCGCCGCGGTTGCAATGATGGCGCGTGCGGGTTGCGCCTGAAAAAATAATTGGTTTCACCTTCCGCGGTTTAGACGGTTGCACGCCCAATGAAAATGGGAACGAAACAGTCGAAATAACAAGAAAGCAGCGACTTTTTGAAGAATAAAAAACCGATGGCACGGCCCTTGCTCTGAGCATTCAAGTGAAGTCGCAGTGCCAACTAAAAAAAACCTTGGAGCACCACCTCATGTCCCAGACGTTTTACAAGAAAGGCTTTCTGGCCCTCGCAGTGGCTACTGCGCTGGGTGTTTCTGCGTTTGCACAAGCTGATGTGAAAATCGGTGTGGCGGGTCCGATGACGGGCGCCAACGCGGCATTTGGCGAGCAATACATGAAAGGGGCACAAGCGGCGGCCGACGCGGTCAACGCGGCGGGCGGCGTCAACGGGGAGAAAATCGTCCTGGTCAAGGGCGATGACGCTTGCGAGCCGAAACAGGCGGTGACGGTCGCCAAGGACCTCACCAACCAGAAAGTCGCCGGTGTGGTCGGCCACTTCTGCTCGTCCTCGACCATTCCTGCGTCGGAGATCTACGACGAAGCCGGCATCATCGCCATCACCCCGGGTTCCACCAATCCGCAAGTGACCGAGCGCGGCCTGAGCGCCATGTTCCGTATGTGCGGCCGTGACGACCAGCAGGGCATCGTTGCCGGCGATTACATCGTCGACGTGCTCAAGGGCAAGAAAGTCGTCGTGCTGCACGACAAGGACACCTACGGTCAGGGCCTGGCCGATGCGACCAAGGCACAACTGGAAAAACGCGGCGTTAAGCCGGTGCTGTACGAAGGCCTGACCCGTGGCGAGAAAGACTTCAGCACAATCGTCACCAAGATCCGTGGCGCCGGTGCCGATGTCGTCTACTTCGGTGGCCTGCACCCGGAAGCCGGCCCGCTGGTTCGCCAACTGCGTGAACAAGGCCTGAAAGACGTCAAGTTCATGTCCGATGACGGTATCGTGACCGACGAACTGGTGACCACCGCCGGTGGCCCGCAATTCGTCGACGGCGTGCTGATGACCTTCGGTGCCGACCCACGCCTGCTGCCAGACAGCAAGACCGTGGTAGATGCATTCCGCAAGGCTGGCACCGAGCCTGAAGGCTACACCCTGTACGCCTATGCATCGGTTCAGGCCCTGGCCGCCGCCTTCAACGGCGCCAAGTCGAACAAGGGCGAGGAGGCCGCTGCCTGGCTGAAGAAGAACCCGGTCAAGACCGTCATGGGCGAGAAGACCTGGGATTCCAAAGGCGACCTGAAGGTCTCCGACTACGTGGTCTACCAGTGGGACAAGGACGGCAAATATCACCAGCTGGAAAAACAGAAATAACGGCACCTGATCAACCGGACGCCACATTCCCTGTGGGAGCGGGCTTGCCCGCGATGACGGCCTGACAGTCGACAACTTTGTTGAATGTTCTACCGCTATCGCTGGCAAGCCAGCTCCCACAAGGGGGCTGCGGTTTCCTGTCTGACATTGCTCCGACGTAAATCTGTATTTTTCCTAGAAGAACCGCGCGCCTCAGGGTGTGCAGGTTCTCACTGCGTGAGATTGCGTTATGGATGGTATTTTCCTGCAGCAACTGGTCAACGGCCTGACCCTCGGGTCGGTCTATGGCCTGATCGCCATCGGCTACACAATGGTCTACGGCATCATCGGCATGATCAACTTCGCCCACGGCGAGGTTTACATGATTTCTGCTTACCTGGCGGCAATCAGTCTGGCTCTGCTGGCTTACTTCGGTATTGAATCCTTCCCGCTGCTGATGCTCGGCACCCTGGTATTCACCATCGTGATCACGGCGGTGTATGGCTGGGTCATCGAGCGAGTCGCTTACAAGCCCCTGCGCAACTCCACCCGACTGGCACCGTTGATCAGCGCCATCGGCATCTCCCTGATTCTGCAAAACTACGCACAGATCGCCCAAGGCGCCAAACAACAGGGCGTACCCACGCTGCTGACCGGTGCATGGCGTGTCGAAGTCGGTACCGGCTTCGTGCAGCTGACCTACACCAAAGTCTTCATCCTGGTGGCCGCATTCGTCGGCATGGGCCTGCTGACCTATGTCATCAAGTACACCAAGCTCGGGCGCATGTGCCGTGCGACCCAGCAAGACCGCAAAATGGCTTCGATCCTCGGCATCAACACCGACCGGGTGATTTCCTATGTGTTCATCATCGGTGCAGCCATGGCGGCGTTGGCCGGCGTGCTGATCACCATGAACTACGGCACCTTTGACTTCTATGCCGGCTTCATCATCGGCATCAAGGCATTTACTGCGGCGGTACTGGGCGGGATCGGTTCGCTGCCTGGCGCCATGCTCGGCGGGATCATCCTCGGGATCTCCGAGTCGCTGTTCTCGGGCCTGGTCAACTCCGACTACAAAGACGTGTTCAGCTTCTCGCTGCTCGTACTTGTTCTGGTCTTCCGGCCTCAGGGCCTGCTGGGCCGTCCTCTTGTGTCGAAGGTGTAAGCGATGTCTTCAACCACTACAAAATCCATTGATGTCAAAAAAAGCCTGGTTGAGGCGATTCTCGCCGGACTGATCGCCCTGATCGTGTTCGGGCCGATTGTCGGCGTGGTACTCGACGGCTACAGCTTCAACCTTGAACCGACCCGCGTGGCATGGATCATTGCCATCGTCATGGCCGGCCGGTTTGCCCTCAGCCTGTTCCTGCAAACCCCCAAAGGCCTGCGCATTCTCGACGGATTCGAGAGCACCGGTTCCGGCGTGCATGTGTTGCCCCCGGACTACAAATCGCGCCTGCGCTGGATCATCCCGCTGATGATCGCCATCGCCGTAGCGTTGCCGTTCTTCTCCAACTCCTACCTGCTGGGTGTGGTCATCCTCGGACTGATCTACGTGCTGCTGGGGCTGGGACTGAACATCGTGGTGGGTCTGGCCGGCCTGCTCGACCTGGGTTACGTGGCGTTCTACGCCATCGGTGCCTACGGTCTGGCGCTCGGGTATCAGTACCTCGGGCTGGGCTTCTGGACCGTGCTGCCGCTGGCGGCGATCACCGCCGGCCTTGCCGGTTGCATCCTCGGTTTCCCGGTGCTGCGCCTGCACGGCGACTACCTGGCGATCGTGACCCTGGGCTTCGGTGAGATCATTCGTCTGGTGCTCAACAACTGGCTGTCCCTGACCGGCGGCCCGAATGGCATGCCGGCGCCACTGCCGACCTTCTTCGGTCTGGAATTCGGCAAGCGGGCGAAGGATGGCGGGGTGCCGTTCCACGAGTTCTTCGGCATCGCCTACAACCCGGATGTGAAGTACTACTTCATTTATGCGGTGCTGTTCCTGGTGGTGCTCGCCGTGCTGTACATCAAGCATCGTCTGGTGAAGATGCCGGTCGGCCGCGCCTGGGAAGCCCTGCGTGAAGACGAGATCGCCTGCCGCTCGATGGGCCTCAACCACGTGCTGGTCAAGCTCTCGGCGTTCACCATCGGTGCGTCAACGGCGGGTCTGGCGGGTGTGTTCTTCGCCACCTATCAAGGCTTCGTCAACCCGACCTCGTTCACCTTCTTCGAATCGGCGCTGATCCTCGCCATCGTCGTTCTCGGCGGTATGGGCTCGACCATCGGTGTGGTGATCGCAGCGTTCGTGCTGACCGTCGCCCCGGAACTGCTGCGCGGCTTCGCCGAATACCGCGTGTTGCTGTTCGGCATCCTGATGGTGTTGATGATGATCTGGCGACCTCGCGGGCTGATCCGCATCAGCCGTACCGGGGTCACTCCACGCAAAGGTGCCATTCACTATGAGAGGACTGCGCCATGAGTGAAGTCGTACTCTCTGTTGAAAAACTGATGATGCACTTCGGTGGCATCAAGGCTTTGAGCGATGTCAGCCTGAAGGTCAAGCGCAACTCGATCTTCGCCCTGATCGGCCCCAACGGCGCCGGCAAGACCACGGTGTTCAACTGCCTGACCGGGTTCTACAAGGCCTCCGGCGGCAAGATCGAGCTCAACGTGCGCGGCAAGCAGACCAACGTCATCCAGTTGCTCGGCGAGTCGTTCAAACCGACCGATTTCGTTTCGCCGAAGTCGTTCCTCAGTCGTATGTACTACAAGATGTTCGGCGGCACCCACCTGGTGAACCGCGCAGGCCTGGCCCGGACGTTCCAGAACATTCGCCTGTTCAAGGAAATGTCGGTGCTGGAAAACCTGCTGGTGGCCCAGCACATGTGGGTCAACCGCAACATGCTGGCCGGCATCCTTAACACCAAGGGTTACCGCAAGGCTGAAAGCGACGCGCTGGACTGCGCGTTCTACTGGCTGGAAGTGGTGGATCTGGTGGACTGCGCCAACCGTCTGGCCGGTGAACTGTCCTACGGCCAACAGCGCCGTCTGGAAATCGCCCGGGCCATGTGCACGCGGCCGCAGATCATCTGCCTCGACGAACCGGCCGCCGGCCTCAACCCTCAGGAAACCGAAGCGCTGAGCGCGATGATCCGGCTGCTGCGCGACGAGCACGATCTGACCGTGGTGCTGATCGAACACGACATGGGCATGGTAATGAGCATTTCCGATCACATCGTGGTGCTGGACCACGGCATCGTCATCGCCGAGGGCGGACCGGATGCCATCCGTAACGATCCGAAAGTGATCGCTGCTTATCTGGGCGCCGACGAAGAGGAAGTCGTATGACGCAACCCATCCTCGAACTCAAGGATCTGGACGTGTTCTACGGCCCGATCCAGGCCCTCAAAGGCGTTTCGCTGCAGATCAACGAAGGAGAAACCGTCAGCCTGATCGGCTCCAACGGTGCCGGCAAATCCACCCTGTTGATGTCGATCTTCGGCCAGCCACGGGCGGCGGGCGGGCAGATTCTCTATCAAGGCGTGGACATTACCCACAAGTCATCGCACTACATCGCCTCTAACGGCATCGCGCAGTCGCCGGAAGGGCGGCGGGTGTTCCCCGACATGACCGTCGAGGAAAACCTGCTGATGGGCACCATTCCGATCGGCGACAAGTACGCCAAGGAAGACATGCAGCGCATGTTCGAGCTGTTCCCGCGGCTCGAAGAGCGCCGTAATCAGCGGGCCATGACCATGTCCGGGGGCGAGCAGCAGATGCTCGCCATCGCCCGGGCGCTCATGAGCCGGCCCAAGCTGTTGCTGTTGGACGAACCGAGTCTGGGTCTGGCGCCGATCGTGGTGAAACAGATCTTCGCCACCCTGCGGGAACTGGCGAAAACCGGCATGACCATTTTCCTCGTCGAGCAGAATGCCAACCATGCGTTGAAACTGTCCGACCGGGCGTACGTGATGGTCAACGGCGAGATCCGCCTGACGGGCACCGGCCAGGAACTGCTGGTGAACGAGGAGGTGCGTAACGCTTACCTCGGCGGTCACTGATCGTTTGAAGTTGTCCACAAGCCCCGATGCGTGAGTGCCGGGGCTTTTTTGCTTCTGCTCGGTCACTGAAAACCAGGACTTTCGGGAAATTGTGGAAAACAAAATTCTCAACCTGCCAAAGCGCGACATATAGACGCTGCAAATGGCTGTTTTTCCACAGTTTTGACTTGTCCCCGTTTGCTGTGGAGCTGGCTGTGAATAACGTGGGTGTAGCTGGCTGAAAGCCTTTTAAACCGTGGCTTACAGCGCTGTGGTTGTTTTTTGATCAGTGTGTTTTTGCTGAGGGGAAGGCCTGTTTGTCAACCTTTTTATGGGGGCGCAAAACCGCGCGGATGGCTGTGGTCAATCCTGTGGATAAGTCTGTGATTAAACTCTGGAAAGACTCGGCTAAGGGCCGTAATTGCTGGCCTCGCGCAATCATGGCCATGACCGGCCGGTCGTGCAAAATGCCCTGCCCGGCACAACTGGTTGTTCAGGGTCAAGCAAAAAACTTTGCAAATCGCCCGCAAAGCCTTGTGTGGCGCGGCTTTGCGCTTAACCACTTGCCCCCGGAAACTGTGGAAGGGCTTGTGGATAACGTGCGTGCATATGGCTACAGGCCTCAGCGCGTATGGCCTAGCGGAGATTGATCAATTAATGAACAGGATCCGGTGGTTGCCGGTTAAAGCGGGGCCGGGCATGCTGCCCGCTGATTTTCTATTCCAAGGGCTGCCCCGGCGGCCGAAGCAAGGAGAACACGATGTCCAACACCCTGTTTATCACCGGCGCGACCTCCGGTTTTGGTGAAGCCTGTGCCCGTCGTTTTGCCGAGGCCGGTTGGAAACTGGTGCTGACCGGTCGTCGTGGCGACCGCCTCAACGCACTGTGCGCCGAGCTGTCGAAGCAGACCGAAGTGCATGGTCTGGTGCTGGACGTGCGTGATCGCAAGGCGATGGAAGAGGCGATTGCCAATCTGCCGCCATCGTTCGCCAAACTGCGTGGCCTGATCAACAACGCCGGGCTGGCGCTGGGCGTTGACCCTGCACCGAAGTGCGACCTCGACGATTGGGACACCATGGTCGACACCAACGTCAAAGGCCTGATGTATAGCACTCGCCTGTTGCTGCCGCGCCTGATCGCCCACGGTCGCGGCGCCGGTATCATCAACCTCGGTTCCATCGCCGGTAACTATCCGTACCCGGGCAGCCACGTTTACGGCGCGACCAAGGCGTTCGTCAAACAGTTCTCGCTGAACCTGCGCTGCGACCTGCAGGGAACTGGCGTGCGCGTCAGCAACATCGAGCCGGGCCTGTGCGAGAGCGAGTTCTCGCTGGTGCGTTTCGCCGGCGATCAGGCGCGTTACGACGCGACTTACGCCGGTGCCGAGCCGATCCAGCCGCAGGACATCGCCGAGACCATCTTCTGGGTGCTGAACGCGCCGGCGCACATCAACATCAACAGCCTGGAGCTGATGCCGGTGAGCCAGACCTGGGCCGGTTTTGCCATCGAGCGCAACAAGGTCTGACACCGCGTAACGGCTAATCGCTGGCAAGCCAGCTCCCACAGGTATCGAGGCGGTCCCAAGATTTCGGTCCACCGATAAACCTGTGGGAGCGGGCTTGCCCGCGATGGGGCCGTAACAGGCAAAATCCCCGCATGGGGTAGACTCACTCCTCAACAACCCCACCGCACCCTGCGGTTTTCAAGGTTTTTCGAGGAGTCAAAGTGAGTAACCGAGGTGAGCAGTCGCTGCTCAAACAATCGACCCTCCTGATGTTTGCCGTGTCGATCGCCGGGATCGCCACCGGTTTTGTTTCGGGTTCCCAGTCCATCCTGTTCGATGGCTTTTTTTCGCTGATCGCCACCTTCATCAAAGTCCTGATGCTGATCACCGCGAAGCTGATCGCCAAGCAAAGCAACCAGCGCTTCCAGTTCGGTTTCTGGCACCTGGAGCCGATGGTGCTGCTGATCGAGGGCAGTTTCCTGCTGCTGATCGCGATCTATGCGTTTCTCAACGGTGTGTTCGGCATCATCAATGGCGGTCGTGAGATCGAACTGGGGCTGGTGATCATCTACGCGGCGGTGTTCACCGTTGTCGAGTTCGCCTACTTCTTCTACGTCCGGCACCGCAATCGCACGCTCAAGTCGAGCCTGATCCAGTTCGACAACATCAGCTGGCTGGTGGACGCGATGCTGTCCGTGGGCCTGTTGATCAGTTTCCTCGCGGCGTTGCTGCTCAAGTCCCAGGGCTATGGCGAGTGGGCGAAGTTCGTCGATCCGCTGATTCTCATCGTGCTGGCCCTGACCATGCTGCCACCGGCGTTCAAAATCCTCGGCCCGGCGCTGCAGGACGTGCTCGGCATTGCGCCGGACACGCTGGATGAGCAAGTGCGCGAGGTAATGGAGGCTGCGAAGGTCGAGCATGGTTTCGACGACTACGTGTCCTATGTGCAGAAGCACGGGCGGGCGCGGTTCATTGAGATTCATGTGGTGTTGCCGGCGAACTACCGGCTTCCAGAGCGTCGGTCAGCTGGATGTGCTGCGTGAGGAGATTTCCGCGAAGCTGGGCAAACCGGACGCGGCGCGCTGGCTGACCATCAGCTTCACCGGCGACAGGAAGTGGATTGCCTGACTTGTGCGAGCGCGCGGGCTCGCCACGACGTCAGCTCAGATAGTCGGCGAGGCCGCGATAGCAGGTCGCCAAGTGATACGGCGTGGTCGACGGCATGTCCTTGCGGCTGACCTCGCCCTGATCGTCACGGCACTCGTGCCAGCCGCCGGCATGCAGGAAGCGCTGCTGCAGCGCCTGCAACTGGCGCAACACCGCGCTTTCACTGCCCGGACGCAAGGTCAGGGCACGCAGGTATTCGGCCTGGGCCCAGATGCGCTGGGTTGAATCCTTCGGGCGTCCGTCCATATCCAGATCGAGCATGGCCCGCACTGCACCGGACGGTTGCATCACGCCGTACTGCTCGGTGAACGCGAAGGCCCAGTCCAGGGCGGCATGCAGTTTCGAACCGCGGAGCAGAGGCGAGGATTCCAGCAGAAAATACCACTCGAACTGGTGGCCCGGCTCATACCAGTTATCCACAGCCCCCAGCGGTTTCTCCATCAGCACACCGGCCTGAGGATCGACGAAGCGCTTGTGCATGGCTGTGCATAACTCGCTCAGCGCTTGCTTGACCTGTGCATCTTCGCGCACCGCCAGAGTGGCCAGGAACGCTTCGGCCAGGTGCATCAGCGGGTTTTGCAGCGGGCCGGTTTGCAGGGTGATCCAGTCGCGGTCGAGGCAGGCTTCGTAGAGGCCGTCGCCAGTGGCGAAACGCCGGCCGATGACTTCCAGCGCGGCGTTCAGGGTCGATTCGACCAGGGGCTCGCGGGATTTTTCCCAGTAGTGGGCGCAGGCAAACAGGATGAAGGCGTGGGTGTAGAGGTCTTTGCGCTGATCCAGCGGTTTGCCCTGTGGATCTATGCTGTAGAACCAGCCGCCGTGCTCGGCATCGTGGAAGTGCCGTTGCAGGGAGCGGAACAACGCAGCCGCGCGAACTTCGGCGTTATCCACAACCCCGATCAGGCTGGAAAACAGGTACAGCTGCCGTGCGCAGGCCATCGCCCGGTAGCGCTGCGGTGGCAGCGGCTGATGCGCGGCGTCCAGCGCCTCATAAGGCAACGCCATGTCGGCGTTCCAGCCCGGTCCTTGCCAGAGGGGCACGATCACGTTCAGAAAGTGCTGTTGCACTTCGCCGAACAGGGCGGTCAGTTCAGGCAGGGAGGTGGAGCGGGAAGCGTGGGGCATGGGCGGACGTCGTCACGGCAGGGGCGATTGCGCGACATGGTAGCAGAGAGTGGCGATCGATCGTTCCCGCGCCATGCGCGGGAACGATCAGAGGTGCAGTTCAGCCGGCCAACAACCACGCGCCCGTCACCGCCGAAGCCGCTCCGGCCAGTCGCACCAGCGGCGCGGCCGCCTGAGGCAGAAAACGAACCACCGCATAACCCGCCGCATGCAGCGCAGCCGTTGCGACCACGAAACCGGCGGCATACGCCCATGGACTCGACATGTCCGGCAGCTCCAGGCCATGGGCCACGCCATGGAACAGCGCAAACAGCGCCGTCGCCGCCACCGCCATCACCAGTGGCGGACGCACCGCCAGTGCCACCGCCAGGCCCAGCGCCAGCACCGAGGCGGCAATCCCGCTTTCCAGCGCCGGCAGCTCCAGCCCTTCAAAGCCGAGCAAACCGCCGATCAGCATGGTGCCGACAAAGGTGCACGGCAGCGCCCAGCGCGCGGCGCCTTGCTGCTGCGCGGCCCACAGACCGACGGCCACCATCGCCAGCAAATGGTCGAGGCCACCGATCGGGTGGCTGATGCCGGCCACCAGGCCAGAGTCGCCGTGGCCGGGGTGAGCGAAGGCCAGGGCCGGGGTCAGCAGCAGCGCGACGGCGCCGAGAATGCGTTTGAGTGTCATGGATAAGCTTCCTTGTTGATCAGTGAATCAGGCTGCAGTCAGCAGACCCTGACGTTCGATGAAGGCGATGATTTCTTCCAGGCCCTGCCCGGTTTTCTGGTTGCTGAACACGAACGGCTTGCCGTTGCGCATACGCTGGGTGTCGCTGTTCATCATCTCCAGCGAGGCGCCGACCAGCGGCGCGAGGTCGATCTTGTTGATCACCAGCAGGTCGGATTTGCAAATGCCGGGCCCGCCCTTGCGTGGGAGTTTGTCGCCGGCCGACACGTCGATCACGTAGATGGTCAGGTCGGACAGTTCCGGGCTGAAGGTCGCGGACAGGTTGTCGCCGCCGGACTCCACCAGAATCAGGTCCAGCCCCGGAAAACGCCGGTTCAGCTGATCCACTGCTTCAAGGTTGATCGAGGCGTCTTCGCGGATCGCCGTGTGCGGGCAGCCACCGGTTTCCACGCCGATGATGCGTTCCGGTGCCAGGGCTTCGTTGCGCACCAGAAAGTCGGCGTCCTCGCGGGTGTAGATGTCGTTGGTCACCACGGCCAGGTTGTAGCGTTCGCGCAGGGCCAGGCACAGGGCCAGGGTCAACGCGGTCTTGCCGGAACCGACCGGGCCGCCGATGCCGACGCGCAGGGGTTGTGTGTTCATGTGATTCTCCTGATAAAAGGCCCTAGGAACGGAACAGGCGGCTGTACTGACGCTCATGGGCCATGCACGCCAGGGACAGACCGAACGCGGCGCTGCCGAGGTGTTCGGGATTGATTCGGGTGGCGTCCTGCTGGGCCTGTTGCAGCAGCGGCAGCAGTTCGCTGGTCAGGCGCTGAGCGGCTTGCTGGCCCAGCGGCAGGGTTTTCATCAGCACCGCGAGCTGGTTTTCCAGCCAGCTCCACAGCCACGCGGCGAGGGCGTCCTGCGGGCTGATCTGCCAGGCGCGCCCGGCCAGAGCCCAGCACAGGGCCAGGTGCGGCTCGGCGCAGTGTTCGAGAAAGTCCCGCGCGGCCTGATCGAGCTCGGGCAAGCCGTTGAGCAGTTGCTGCAACGAATAGCCCATCTGCCGGCTCTCCAGATGCAGCTCGCGGGTTTCGCGGCTGGCGCGGTGGTTTTCGCAGAGCTTGCGCAATTCATCCCAGTGTTCGTCCGCGGCGGCCTGGCAATGGGCGAGCAGCAGCGGCGCTTCAAACCGCGCAAGATTGAGCAGCAATTGATCGCTGATCCAGCGGCGGGCGCTGTCCGGGCTGTCGACGCGGCCGTTATCCACAGCCATTTCCAGACCTTGGGAGTAGCTGTAGCCGCCAATCGGCAGTTGCGGACTGGCCAGACGCAGCAGCGCCCAGGCCGGGTTCACAAACGGACGCCGAACTGATGGAGTTTCGGCGCGTAGTTGAAGTCTTCGTCACCGTGCCGCGAATGATGATGGCCGCCACCGTAGGCGCCGTGTTCCGGCTGGAACGGGGCTTCGATCGATTCGACCTGCGCGCCGAGTTGTTCAAGCATCGCCTTGAGCACGTAATCGTCGAGCAGCCGCAGCCAGCCGTCACCGACTTGCAGCGCCACATGGCGATTGCCCAGGTGATAGGCGGCGCGGGTCAGTTCAAAGGTGTTGGCGCAGGTGACGTGCAGCAATTGCTCGGGGCGGGCACAGACCCGGACGATCCGGCCATCTTCGGCTTGCAGGCACTCACCGTCATACAGCGGCGGCTGACCGCGCTCCAGAAACAGTCCGACATCCTCGCCTTCGGCACTGAAACAGCGCAGGCGGCTTTTGCTCCTGGCTTCGAAGGTCAGGTGCAACTCGGCGGCCCAGACGGGTTGGGGGTCGATTCTGCGATGAATCACCAGCATCGGAAAGCTTCCAGCAGTGGACAATGCTCAGGCTAGAGCAAGGGGCTTGCCAATCGGACAAGACGTAGGAAATCCCTGTCGGAGACTAGTGGATGTTTCAAGATGTTGCAGGATTGTGGGGTGTTTTGGTGCATGAAGTTTTTTACATGCACCAAACAGGAGCCAGTGTGGGAGCGAGCTTGCTCGCGATGGCGTCCGCCCAGTCATATAGAGTTGACTGACACACCGCTATCGCGAGCAAGCTCGCTCCCACGGGGGATTGGGGCTGGAGAGGAATTATTCGGTACTGCCGAGCCCTTGCCAGTGCTTCAACCCGATAAAGATGAAGCGCAGTTGCTGGGTGATTTTCGCCTGGGGCGTCAGATGCTCGGGCAGGGCTTCGGCGGGCGGGTCGATGATGTCCGGCAGGGTGGCGAACACCGATTTGACGATCAGGTCGGCCATCACGCTCAGACCCTCGCGATTGAGGTGCTGGAGCTTGGGCATCAGGGCCAGGTCCGCCGCCAGGTCGGAGCTGATGTCCTCACGCAAGCGGCCAATGGCCTGACGCACCGGCAACGATCCGCCGTACTGCTCGCGGGCCAGAAACAGGAATTGCGAACGGTTGGCGCTGACCACGTCGAGAAAAATCCGCACCGACGCATCAATGATGCCGCCCATGACGAATTCGTTGTGGCGCACCAGGCGGATGGTTTCGCGGAAGGTCTGGCCGACTTCGCTGACCAGCACCAGGCCGAGTTCGTCCATGTCGGCGAAATGCCGGTAGAAACCGGTGGGCACGATGCCGGCGGTTTTCGTCACTTCACGCAGGCTCAGGCTGCCGAATCCTCGGCCGCTTTCCATCAAGTGGCGGGCAGCGTCCATCAGGGCGTTGCGGGTCTGTTGTTTCTGTTCGGCGCGGGGCAGCATCGCAAGGGTGTGTTCTTAGGCAAGACAAGCGCCGCACTCTAGCAAATCGGCTTTGTCGGCGTCGAACGGCAGCGGGGGAGATGGAGCAGGGAAATCGCGACTTCTTTATACCGGCTTATGAAAAGTCAAAAGCCCAATCCGGGGATTGGGCTTTTTTTCCAGGCCGCCATGGGCTTAGCTCAAAGCGCTGTTGCGTTCGATTACACGGTCACCACCACCTTCGGCCAGGGTTTGACCTTGTGGGGTGCGGTCGCCGCCGTCAGAAGCCAGAGTCTGGCCTTGTGGGGTACGGTCGCCGCCGTCAGATGCCAGGGTTTGGCCCTGTGGGGTGCGATCCGAACCGTCTTGAACCAGACCTTTCTCTTCCAGACGATCACGGCCGCCTTCAGCTACGGTTTGACCTTGTGGGGTTTTGTCATAGCCATCTTGAACCAGGCCTTTTTCTTCCAGGCGGTTACGACCGTTTTCAGCCAGGGTCTGGCCTTGTGGAGTGCGGTCCGAGCCATCAGCGGCAACAGTCTGGCTGAACACCGAGTGGCTGGTTTTGACTTGCGGAGTCGCTTGATCAGCAGCTGGCAGGGCGAAAGCGGTGCTGGCCAGCATCGAGAGGGTAAGACTGAACAGAAGTTGGCGTTTCATGATGGGTTGCTCCTTGGGAGGGCGATAAAGTGGGTACGAGGGCAATGCTACTCTCGATAAGTCGATATAAAAGTTCATAAACACAATGGTAATAATCAACAGAATTGATTGTTCGCTCGGGAGGCTCTAGCTCGGGCGTTTCAGGCGGGCGGTTTTGCACTGGAGTGGGTATTTTCCACCCACTTGCGCTCCGCAAATGTGCGGGCCCGGTAACGCCAACTCGACCGATCGGTCAGAATGGCGACCGTTTTTCCCCTCGACGGGGCTTTGGATTAAACCTGCGGACTGTTTGTCAGTCACAGATTTCATGAGGGCCATCATGGCCTGCCGTTTCAGCTGCGTCGTGCCAATGGATGCAGTCGTCTTCAGGAGCTTTGTGCATGACGCGCACCCGTAAAATCTTCGCCTGGACCTTCGCCACCCTTGTGCTGCTTCTGGCAGTGCTGGTGCTGATCATCGTGTTCTTCGACTGGAACCGGATTAAACCGCCGCTCAACGCCAAAGTCTCGGAAGAGTTGCATCGACCGTTCGCCATCAACGGCAACCTGTCGGTGGTCTGGCGGCGTGAACTCGACGAGGGCGGCTGGCGCGCGTGGGTGCCGTGGCCGCACGTGGTGGCCGAAGACCTGACGCTGGGCAACCCCGACTGGTCGAAGCAGCCGCAGATGGTCACCCTCAAACGGGTCGAGCTGCGCATTTCGCCACTGGCCTTGCTGGCGCAACGGGTGACAATCCCGCGTATCGACCTGACCGAACCCAACGCGCAATTGCAGCGTTTGGCCGATGGCCGCGCCAACTGGACCTTCAAGTTCGATCCCGAGGACCCGAACGCCGAGCCCTCGAACTGGGTGGTCGACATCGGTGCCATCGGCTTCGACAAGGGCCACGTCACTCTGGATGACCAGACCCTCAAGACCAACCTCGATCTGCTGATCGATCCGCTGGGCAAGCCGATTCCGTTCAGCGACATCGTCGGCGACAAAGCCGCAAAAACCGCGCAGGACAAGGGCGGCGCACCGCAGGATTACGCCTTCGGCCTGAAAGTCACCGGCCAATACCACGGCCAGAAACTCGCCGGCCAGGGCAAGATCGGCGGCCTGCTGGCGCTGCAGGACGCGAGCAAACCGTTCCCGTTGCAGGCCCAGGCGAAGATCGGCGATACCAGCGTCGAACTCGCCGGCACCCTGACCGATCCGCTGAATCTTGGTGCGCTCGATCTGCGCCTGAAACTGGCGGGTGCCAGCCTTGGCAACCTGTATCCGCTGACCGGCGTGACCCTGCCGGACACCCCGCCGTACGCCACCGACGGTCACTTGATCGCCAAGCTGCATGAGCCGGGCGGCGCGCAGTTCCGCTACGACCAGTTCAACGGCAAGATCGGCAGCAGCGACATCCATGGCGATCTGGCTTACGTCGCCAGCCAGCCTCGGCCCAAGCTGAGTGGCGCGCTGCTGTCCAATCAACTGTTGTTTGCCGACCTCGCGCCGCTGATCGGTGCCGACTCCAATGCCAAGCAAAAGGCCCGTGGCGGCGAAAGCAAACAGCCGGCAGACAAAGTGCTGCCGGTGGAAGAGTTCAAGATCGAGCGCTGGCGCGACATGGACGCCGACGTCGAATTCACCGGCAAGCGCATCGTCCACAGCGAAGAACTGCCGTTCACCGACCTCTATACCCACCTGAAACTCAACGACGGCGAACTGAGTCTGGAGCCACTGCGCTTCGGTGTGGCCGGCGGCAATCTCGACGCGCAGATTCGCCTCAACGGTCGTACCGAGCCGCTGGAAGGTCGAGCGAAACTGACCGCGCGCAAGTTCAAGCTCAAACAGCTGTTCCCGACCTTCGAACCGATGAAGACCAGTTTCGGCGAGCTCAACGGCGATGCCGACATCGCCGGTCGCGGCAACTCGGTAGCCAAGCTGCTGGGCGGCGCCAACGGCAACCTGAAGATGCTGATCAACGACGGCGCCATCAGTCGTGAGTTGATGGAGCTGGCCGGGCTCAACGTCGGTAACTACGTGGTCGGCAAGATCTTTGGCGACAAGGAAGTGAAGATCAATTGCGCGGCGGCGGACTTCGATATCAAGACCGGTCTGGCGACGACAAGACTGTTTGTGTTCGATACCGAGAACGCAATCATCTACATCGACGGCACAGCGAACATGGCCACCGAGCAACTGGACCTGACGGTGACGCCGGAATCCAAGGGCTGGCGCCTGATTTCCCTGCGCTCTCCGTTGTATGTACGGGGCAAGTTCATCAAGCCGGATGCGGGGGTGAAAGCGGTGCCGTTGATGTTGCGCGGGGCGGGGATGGTGGCGCTGGGCGTGATCGCTGCGCCGGCGGCGGGGCTGCTGGCGCTGGTGGCGCCGAGTGGTGGCGAGCCGAATCAGTGCGCGCCGTTGCTGGAGCAGATGAAGGCGGGCAAGGCGCCAGCGACTGTCAAACCGACCAAGTAATCGCAGCAACCCGATCGTTCCCACGTCGAGGCGTCGAACCGTCTGCGTGGGAACGCCGCCATGGACGCTCTGCGTCTGCTCTTGGGACGCGGAGCGTCCCGGGATGCATTCCCACGCAGAGCGTGGGAACGATCGGTCAGCGGGGGAGCGGGGATTAGAGGTCTTTCAGGATGTCCGCCATGTCATCGGCATGCTCTTCTTCCTGAGCCAGGATGTCTTCGAAGATCCGGCGCGTGGTCGGGTCCTTTTCACCGATGTACTGGATGATCTCGCGGTAGCTGTCGATGGCGATCCGCTCGGCCACCAGGTCTTCGTAGACCATTTCCTTCAAGGTGTTGCCGGCCACGTATTGCGCGTGGGACATCTTCGACAGCAAGTCCGGGTTGAACTCGGGCTCGCCGCCCAGTTGCACAATGCGTTCGGCGAGACGGTCGGCGTGTTCGGCTTCCTGAGTGGCGTGCTCGAGGAACTCGTCGGCGGCGACGTTGGCTTTCAGGCCGTTGGCCATGAAGTAGTGGCGCTTGTAGCGCAAGACGCAGACCAGTTCGGTGGCCAGCGATTCGTTGAGCAGGCGCAGCACTTCTTCACGGTTGGCGCTGTAGCTTTCGGTCACCGCGCCATTTTCCACATGCTGGCGGGCGCGTTCGCGCAGGGTTTGAACATCAGACAAATGCAGGTCACTCATTTCAGTCTCCTGGAGGCTAATCCGATTGGCGTCACGTTCTGCTGACGTGATCGTTACTTGCTTGTGAGTGATGAGAGCTGCAAAAAGTTTTGTCGGATTCAGCGCGGCACATGCCCGGAAAGCTGTGCCTCTTCGCGCAGCCAGGCAAAAAACGCTTTTACCGGCGGATGGCGCTCTCGACCCGGTACGCAAAGTGCGCTGTAACCGGCGCCATCCACCTGCACTTCACTCTTGTAAGGCACCAGCAAACCGCTGGCGACGCTTTGCGACACCAGGATGTTGCTCGCCAGCACCAGCCCCTGTCCGGCGATGGCCGCTTGCAGGGCGTAATGCTCTTCATCGTATTCGCGGACGGCCGGGTGCTGATTCAGCCAGTTCTCGCCCGACTGCGCGCACCAGGCCTCCCAGCCGTGGGCGTAGAGCTTCGAATTGTGCCAATGCACGCTGATCAGCGCCGGGGTACGGCGGGCGGCCAGCGCCACCTGCTCCGGCGAGCCATACACGCCGAACGACTCATCGAACAGGCACAACCCGTAGAGGTTCGGGTAATCGTCGAGGCTGTAGCGCAGCACCAGATCGACGCTGGCGTCCTGATGCAGGTCGATGACTTCGCAATGGGTGTCCAGGCGCACATTGATGTTCGGATGCTTCGCATAAAACCGCCCCAGTCGCGGCACCAGCCACAGCGCGGCGAACGCGGCGGTGGTCGACAGCGTCAGGCTGCTGCCGCTGCGTTGCGGGCGCAGGGTGTCGACGCTTTGCGCCACCTCCAGAAATGCGCCGTGCAGGCTGCGGAACAGCCGCTCGCCACCCTCGGTCAGGCGCACCTGACGCGGCAGGCGTTCGAACAGCGCCACGCCGAGCCAATCCTCCAGCGAGCGGATCTGATGGGAAATCGCCGTTGGCGTCACCGCCAGCTCTTCGGCGGCTGCCTTGAAACTCAGCAGGCGGGAGGCGGATTCGAACGCGCGCAGGGCGGTCAGCGGCAATGAAGCGAACATGGAAACTCCACGGATGAAATCAATTCATCCCGACTGATTTTTGCTCATTTGAGGCGATGAGGTGATGCCTGCAATCTGGCGCCACACCGTCACTCAAGTCTAGTCCCAAGGAGATTCAGATGAGCAAGATTCTTGTGATCCATGCCAGCCCTCGCGGTGAGCGTTCCCATTCGCGGCGTCTGGCAGAAACCTTTCTCAGCGCCTGGCAAGTCCGTCATCCACAGGCTCAGGTTACTCGCCGTGAAGTCGGGCGGGCGCTGATTCCGGCGGTGAATGAAGCGTTTGTCGCGGCGGCGTTTTACCCGGAGCCCGAAGCACGACCGCTGACGATGCAGGCCGATCTGGCGCTCAGCGATCAAATGGTGGGCGAGCTGCTCGATCACGACCTGCTGCTGATTTCCACGCCGATGTACAACTTCAATGTGCCCAGCGGCCTCAAGGCCTGGGTCGATCAGATCGTCCGGTTGGGCCTGACGTTCGACCACACCCTGGACAACGGCATCGCCCAATACACGCCGCTGCTGCACGGCAAAAAAGCGCTGATCGTCACCAGTCGTGGCGGCTTCGGTTTCGGCCCGGGCGGCGAGCTGGAGGCACTGAACCACGCCGATCCATGGCTGCGCACGGCGTTGGGGTTCATCGGCATCAACGACGTCACGGTGGTCGCGGCCGAGGGCGAGGAATCCGCCGAGCGCACCTTCGCGGTGTCGGTGGCCGAGGCCGAGCAGCGCTTGCTCGACCTGGCCCGGGCGTTCTAGGTGGCCTGGCTGTTTCTGCTGATTGCCGCCGGGTTCGAAGTCACCTTCGCCATGGGCATGAAGTACGCCGAGGGCTTCACCCGGCTCTGGCCGTCGCTGATCACCGTGATTGCGGCGGTGGGCGGGGTGTACTTCCTGACCCTGGCGATGCGCGAGTTGCCGGTGAGCATCGCCTATCCGATCTGGACCGCCATCGGCTCGCTCGGCACGGTGTTTCTCGGTTTCGCGCTGCTGGGCGAGAGCCTGACGCTGGTGAAGTTGCTGTCGGTGGGGCTGATTGTGGCGGGGGTGGTGGGGCTGAAGTAGGCTGGTCGTGGAGTTGTCATCATCGAGGCGGATGCTTGGCGGGCGTTTTGCACGCCCTGCATCCACTTACCGACCACAAGGATGTTTGCCCATGTCGCAAGATTCGGCCACACGTTATCCACTGGTGCTGGTGCCGGGAATGCTCGGTTTCATCCGTCTGGTGCTGTACCCGTACTGGTACGGGATCATCAAAGCGTTGCGCCGGGGTGGTGCGACGGTGATTGCGGTGCAGGTGTCGCCGCTCAATTCCACCGAAGTGCGCGGCGAGCAGTTGCTGACGCGCATCGATGAAATCCTCCGCGAGACCGGCGCCGCCAAGGTCAATCTGTTCGGCCATAGCCAGGGCTCGCTGACGGCGCGTTACGCGGCGGCCAAGCGTCCGGATCTGGTGGCCTCGGTAACGTCGGTGGCCGGGCCCAATCACGGTTCGGAATTGGCCGACTATCTGGCGAAACACTATCCGGCGGACAGCGCGAAGGGTCGCATTCTTGAGGCGCTGTTACGCTCTGTCGGCTGGCTGATGGCGCTGCTGGAAACCGGCTACCACGGGCCGAAACTGCCGGTGGATATCCACGCCTCGCATCATTCCCTGACCACCGAAGGCGTGGCGCTGTTCAACCAGCGTTATCCACAGGGCCTGCCGCAAACCTGGGGCGGGCAGGGGCCGGAAGAGGTCAACGGCGTGCGGTATTACTCGTGGTCCGGCACCTTGCAGCCGGGTAAAACAGACCGTGGTGGCAACCTGTTTGACGGCACCAACCGCAGTTGCCGGTTGTTCGCCAAAACCTTCGTGCGCGAGCCGGGGCAGTGCGACGGCATGGTCGGACGCTACAGCTCGCACCTGGGCACGGTCATCGGCGATGACTACCCGATGGATCACTTCGACATCGTCAACCAGTCGCTGGGACTGGTCGGCAAAGGCGCGGACCCGGTGCGGCTGTTTGTCGAGCATGCGGCGCGCCTCAAGGCTGCCGGGGTTTAGCAGGCAGACCACGTTATCGTTCATCGCTGGCAAGCCAGCTCCCACAGTGATTCGGGCGTCCACAAGATGTATGTACGACCCCAGCCCTGTGGGAGCTGGCTTGCCAGCGAAGAGGCCAGATCAGGCGACGCTGAGTTTGCGGCCGAGCACCGTCGTCCAGCGCTCGGAAAGAATCACCCCGCCCAAGGTCAGCAAACCACCGACCAGGTGATACATCGCCAGTTGTTCCTTCAGCACTACCGCAGCAATCAGCGCGGTGATCAGCGGCAGCAGGTTGAAGAACAGCGTGGTCCGGCTCGGGCCCAGGCGCTGTACGGCCTGCATCCACGCCAGCGGCGCGAGCATCGAGGCCAGCAGGCACGCGTACAGCACCAGCGGAATGTTCTGCAGGGTCAGGCCGGTTTTCGGCGACACGGCGTACAGCGGAAACAGCACCACCACCGCCACCAGCACCTGCAAATACAGCAACACCAGCGGCGGCAGGCGCAGCTGCCATTTTTTCAGCAGGGTGCTGTAGATCGCATAGGCGAGGGTGGCGATCAGCATCATCGCGTCACCCAGGTTCACCCCGTGTTGCAGCAACGCGCCGAGGCTGCCGGACGACACTACCACCAGCACACCGGCGAACGACAGCACCGCACCGACCAGCGCACCGGCGGTCAGGCGCTGGCCGAGGCTGATGATCGCCATGGCCAGCGACATCAACGGCATCAGCGACAGGATGATGCCCATGTTGGTGGCGCTGGTCAGGGTCGCGGCGAAGTAGGCCAGGCTCTGATAGACCGCCATGCCGAGCACGCCGAGGATGAAAATCTTGCCCAGGTTCGGGCGGATCTGCGGCCAGTGCGCAATTACTTTTTTGAGCATGAACGGCGTGAACAGCACGCCGGCGAGCAGCCAGCGGTAGAAGCCGATCTCGGCGGGGAAGATCGCACCGACCGCAAGCTTGTTGATCACGGTGTTGCCGGCCCAGATGAAAATCGCCAGCAGGGGAAACGCGTATTGCATGAGAGGAGAAACCAGAACGTTGATGAACGGTGATTATCCCCTGTCTGGATGCAGGCCTATACTGCGAACCGGACAACCCGCCCCTGATTCCGGACAGCATGAACAGTAAACACATCGATCTGCTGGATTTCAGCGAACTGCCGTCGGCGGTGTATTTCCGCTATGCCGACTTCAACGCTCATGAATACGCCGCGCCGCATCGCCATCCGTGGGGCACGCTGGAATACGCGGCCCACGGCGTGCTGCATATGGATGTCGATGGCAGCCGCTTCATGTCGCCGCCGCAATACGCGGTGTGGGTGCCGCCGCAGGTCGAGCACAGTTTCTACAGTCATCAGCCGGTCAATTATCGGGCGGTGTGCCTGGCGCCGGAGGTCTGTTCCGATTTGCCGGCGCAGGCCTGCATCCTGGCGATCAGCGACATTCTCAAGGCGATCCTCAAGGACTTCGCCGCCCGTGATGTGAAGATCCCGGCGTTCGAAGCCGACCAGCGCCTGGCCCAGGTATTGGTGGATCAACTGCGCCAGGCGCCGGTTCATCAATGCTATTTGCCTTACGCCAGCAGCCCCGGATTGCTGACCATCCTCGAAACCCTGCAGGCCGAGCCCGGCAACAATCAGCCGCTGGCGCACTGGGCGGCGCAGGTGCATGTCAGCGAGCGCACTCTGGCCCGGCAGTTCGTGCGGGAGCTGGGGATGAGTTTCGGCGAGTGGCGTCAGCGCCTGCGGTATCTCGTGGCCATCGAGGCGCTGGAAAGTTCGCGCAGTGTGCAGGAAATCGCCTTCGATCTCGGCTACAGCAGCGGTTCGGCCTTCATCGCCATGTTTGCCCGGCAGGCCGGATGTACCCCGGAGCAGTATCGGCGCAGCCATCTTGAGGCTAGGAAGGTGTAACAAGCTTTGACTACACTCCAGCAGAGGCCACCTCCATCGAGGCGGCGCCAAGGAGAAAACTCCATGAAGATGTTGCGTGTCCCTTTGTTGATGATCGGTCTGCTGCTGTGCTCCCAGGGTTTCGCCGCCACGGCGCAGCAGAACAAAATGACCACCTGCAACGCCGACGCCACGGCCAAGAGCCTCAAGGGCGACGAGCGCAAAGCCTTCATGAGCACCTGCCTCAAGGCAGCCCCGGCGGCCAACGACGCCAAGGCACTGACCCCGCAGCAGGAAAAGATGAAAACCTGTAATGCCGATGCCAAGACCAAGGCGCTGACGGGTGATGCGCGCAAGACGTTCATGAGTGATTGCCTGAAGAAGAAATAAACGCCGGAGCTTTGTGGTGAGTGTGCTGGCCCCATCGCGGGCAAGCCCGCTCCCACAGGGAGTGAGGCTGTTCACGACATTTGTGTTCGACACTTAACTTGTGGGAGCTGGCTTGCCAGCGATGAGGCCCGAAAGGTCTGCCCGCATATCCCTAGTGCTCCTCTCGGATCGCTGGCAGACTGCCAATCCTTTTACGCCGTTCGTTTTGAGGCTGTATGCCAACGTTTTCTGAGCGTCATGTAGTGTTCTGGATCAGTTGCATCATCATTTTCGGCGGTCTGTTGCTGGTGTTGCCATTGCGTTTGCTGCCCAGTCTGCTGGCCGGATTGCTGGTGTTCGAACTGGTCAACATGCTCACCCCGCAACTGCAGCGGCTGATCGAAGGCCGCCGCGCGCGCTGGCTGGCGGTGGCGCTGCTGGGCACGCTGGTGGTAAGTGTGCTGACGCTGATCTTCGCTGGCGCCATCAGTTTCCTGCTGCATGAGGCGGAAAACCCTGGCGCTTCCCTCGACAAATTCATGGGCGTGGTCGACCGTGCGCGTGGACAGTTGCCGCCGTTCATCGACGCCTACCTGCCGGCCAGCGCTGCCGAATTCCGGGTGGCCATCGGTGAATGGGCGAGCAAGCATTTGTCCGAACTGCAACTGGTGGGCAAAGATGCGGCGCATATGTTCGTGACCTTGCTGATCGGCATGGTGCTGGGCGCGATCATCGCCTTGCAGCGCGTGCCGGACGTCACCAAGCGCAAGCCGCTGGCGGCCGCACTGTTCGACCGTCTGCACCTGCTGGTTCAGGCGTTTCGCAACATCGTGTTCGCGCAGATCAAGATTTCCCTGCTCAACACCTTCTTCACCGGGATCTTCCTGGCGGTGGTCCTGCCGCTGTTCGGGATCAAGCTGCCGCTGACCAAGACCCTGATCGTGCTGACCTTCCTGCTCGGTCTGCTACCGGTGATCGGCAACCTGATGTCGAACACGCTGATCACTATCGTCGGCCTGTCGCTGTCGATCTGGGTGGCGATTGCGGCGTTGGGTTACCTGATCTTTATCCACAAGCTCGAATACTTTCTCAACGCGCGCATCGTCGGCGGGCAGATCAGTGCCAAGTCCTGGGAGTTGCTGCTGGCAATGCTGGTGTTCGAGGCCGCGTTCGGCCTGCCGGGAGTGGTGGCGGGGCCGATCTATTACGCGTATCTGAAGAGTGAGTTGAAGCTGGGCGGGATGGTTTAGTAGGTGATCGTTCCCACGTCGAGGTGTCGAACCGTCTGCGTGGGAATGCATCCCGTGACGCTCCGCGTCACAGCTTCAACAGCGGACGCAGAGCGTCCATTGCGGCATTCCCACGCAGAGCGTGGGAACGATCATCAGTGCAGTGTCAGTTCACCGAGCCATAGCGTTTCATGGCCTCGATCGCCAGGCCGCTACCGATACTGCCAAAGATATTCCCTTCCACATGCCGCGCGTTCGGCAGCATCGCCGAGACGCTGTTGCGCAGTGCCGGAATGCCGCTCGAACCACCGGTGAAGAACACCGTATCGACCTGACCCACCGCCACATTGGCGTCGGCCAGCAACTGGGTGACGCTGCCGCGCACGCGCTCGAGCTGCGACTCGATGGCCGACTCGAACAACGCCCGGGTCAGTTCCACGCTCAGTCCCGACTCGATGCGATCCAGCGGAACGTGGCGACTGTCGTTGTGAGTCAGGTGGATCTTGGTTTCTTCCACTTCCATCGCCAGCCAATGGCCGGCGCGCTGTTCGATCAGCTTGAACAGACGGTCGATGCCGCCGGTGTCCTCGATGTCGTAACGCATGCTGCCCAGGGCCAGGGTCGATTTCTGCGAGTACACCGAGTTGATGGTGTGCCAGGTTGCCAGGTTCATGTGGTGGCTGGTCGGCATGAACGCGCCGCTTTTCATCCGGCTGCCGTAGCCGAACAGCGGCATCAGGCCTTGCAGGCTCAGCTGTTTGTCGAAGTCGGTCCCGCCGATGTGCACGCCGCCGGTGGCGAGAATGTCGTCGTGACGGTTATCCACACCGCGACGCTCGGGCGACAGGCGCACCAGCGAGAAGTCCGAGGTACCACCGCCGATGTCGACGATCAGCACCAGTTCTTCCTTTTCGATGGTCGACTCGTAGTCGAAGGCTGCGGCAATCGGCTCGTACTGGAACGACACGTCCTTGAAACCGAGTTTGCGCGCCACTTCCACCAGGGTGTCTTCGGCTTCCTGGTCGGCCAGCGGATCGTCGTCGACGAAGAACACCGGGCGGCCCAGCACCACCTGCTCGAACTCCCGACCGGCGGAGGCTTCGGCGCGGCTCTTGAGCTGGCCGATGAACAGCCCGAGCAGGTCCTTGAACGGCATTGCGGTGCCGAGAACGCTGGTGTCGTGCTTGATCAGCTTGGAACCGAGCAGGCTCTTGAGCGAGCGCATCAGTCGGCCTTCGTAGCCTTCCAGGTACTCGTGCAGCGCCAGACGGCCGTATACCGGACGGCGCTCTTCGATATTGAAAAAGACCACCGATGGCAGGGTGATCTTGTCGTCTTCCAGCGCGATCATCGTTTCCATGCCGGGGCGCAGCCAGCCGACGGTGGAGTTGGACGTGCCGAAGTCGATGCCGCAGGCACGGGCCGGAGAGGCGTCTTTCATGGTCTTTCGGTTCCGGTCAAAAAAACGGCCGCGCAGTGTATGTCAGTGCGCGACAGATTCGAAGGCCGGTCATCTGCTATTTCACGACTAAGCTTGCTTGAAACTCGGCGGTTTGCCCCAAACTTGCTGGCATGGGCCGGCAGACATACCGGCGGTCGCAAGAACTGCCGTCCACTGCCGATAAACTTCTGCTGCGCCACCCGGTCACAAACTTGAGATCGGTCAACCCGGCACGCGCGAATAGGCGCATGCTGGGATCGGCGCGAAATCGATAACGGATGGTGATTCCTTCGATGGACTTCAAAGACTATTACAAGATACTCGGCGTGGAGCCGACGGCTGACGACAAGGCAATCAAGGCTGCCTATCGCAAGCTGGCGCGCAAATACCACCCCGATGTCAGCAAGGAAAAGGACGCCGAGGCCAAGTTCAAGGACGCCTCGGAAGCCTACGAAGCGCTGAAAAGCGCCGACAAGCGCGCCGAATACGACGAACTGCGTCGTTATGGTCAGCACGGCCAGCCGTTTCAGGGCCCACCTGGCTGGCAGAGCCGTGGCGGTTTTGGCGGCGGCGGTGGCGACACCGGCGACTTCTCGGACTTCTTCAGTTCGATCTTCGGCAATCGCGGCCCCGGTTTCGGTGGCGGCGCTGGCCGGCAATCCCGCAGTGCCGGACGGCGAGGGCAAGACGTGGAACTGGAACTGCCGATCTTTCTGGAAGAGACGCTTTCGAACGAATCGAAGAAGATCAGCTTCCAGGTGCCGCAATACAACGGTTCGGGCCAGCACGTCAGCAACACCAGCAAAAGCCTGAACGTGAAGATCCCGGCGGGCGTGACCGACGGCGAGCGCATCCGCCTCAAGGGCCAGGGTGCACCGGGCATCGGTGGCGGCGCCAATGGCGATCTGTACCTGACCATCCGTTTCGCGCCGCACCCGAAATTCGACGTCGAAGGCGAAAACCTGATCATCACCTTGCCGCTGGCACCGTGGGAGCTGGCGCTGGGCGCCGAAGTGGCCGTGCCGACCCTGACCGGCAAGATCAACCTCAAGGTTCCGGCCGGCAGCCAGAACGGCCAGCGCATGCGCGCCAAGGGCCACGGGCTGCAGAACAAGGCCGGCGAGCGCGGTTATCTGTTCGTCCAGCTCAAGGCCGTGATGCCGAAAGCCAACGGCGATGACGTCAAGGCGCTGTGGCAGGAACTGGCGAAGAAGGCCGCCTTCAATCCGCGAGAGAACTTCTGATACTGACGACGGAGTAGCCCATCATGAGCAACCCCCTGATCGTTCAACTGGACATGGCAGAATTCTGTGAGGCGGCCGACCTGCCGGACGTCTACGTGATCGAAATCGTCGAGCACGGCATCCTCGAACCTCAGGGCACGCAGCCCAGGGAATGGCGCTTCACCGACTACGAACTGGCCCTGGCCAAACGCGCCGCCAAGCTGCGGCGCGACCTGGACCTGGAATGGGAAGGCGTCGCCCTGGCGCTGGACCTGCTGGAAGAAGTGCAGGAGCTGCGGGCCGAGAACCGGATGCTCAGGCAGCGCCTGGCGCGGCTGGTGGTCGAATAGTTCTCGGATGTGATTGAGGGCCCCATCGCTGGCAAGCCAGCTCCCACAAGTTCATCGCCGATCGAAACTTCTGTGAACTTCGCAGAACCCTGTGGGAGCTGGCTTGCCAGCGATGAAAGCGCCGCGTTTTTCCTGCTTAAACCTGTCGGGGCAGCATCACGCTGAACAGCGTGCCGTTGGCTGCGCTTGAGCTGACTTCGATCGTCCCGCCATGGGCGGTCACCACTTCCTTGACGATGAACAGGCCCAGACCCAGGCTGGTCGACGGCTGGCCGAGTTCTTCGTCGGCGCTGCGTACCAAGGGGTCGAAAATGGTGCCGATGGCCTCTTCGGAAATGGGCGGGCCGTAATTGTGCACGGTCAGAAGCACCTGCCTGGCTTCCCCCTTCAACGTCACGATCACTTCGCGCGGATCAGAGCCATGCTGCAAGGCATTGCCGATCAGGTTCTGCAGCAGTTGATCGATCCGACCAGCGTCCCAGACACCACGGGTGTCACCCTCGGTGTTCAATGTCGGGTCACTGTCCGGATTGCCGGCGCACGCTTCGGCTATGGCTGCTCGCGCTGCGTCGGCCAGGTCCATTGGCGCCGGTTCGATCGGCAGGCTTCTGCCCAGGCGGCTGCGTACCAGTTCCAGCAGGTCGCTGACCATGGCCGCCATGTGCCGCGCGCCCTGTTTGATGTTCAACGCACACGTCAGCGCATCGCCTTCCAGCGTGGTTTTGCGCATCAGCAACTCGGTGGACATGCTCACCGCTTGCAGGGGCGCGCGCAGGTCATGGCCGAGAATGGCGAGAAAAATGTCTCGTGAGCGGTTGACCTGTTCGGCATAGGCGGCGGTCGATTCGGCCAGGGCTTCGTCGATGGCTTCGTTGAAGCGGATCATGTCCTGGAAGCAGGTGGTGTCCGGTAATTCGATATGCTCGACCCAGCGTCGGATCACCACGGCGCGCAGGTGGCGAAACTCCGAGGTCATCTGTACCAGATCGAAACCGACGGTGTGGCGCAGCTCGCCATGGCTGGCTCCGGCTTCATCCAGGCTCGGGCTTTTCTCCGGGCCTTCGCCCTTGGCCTTGGCGACCTGTTCGTCGCGGCTTTGCGGTTTGCTCATGTCGCGAGCGGCGGCCCGCAGGATGGCGCTGGCGTGATCGCGCAGACCGGCCGAGTCCAGATGGTCGGCGGCCGGGGTAATGGTAGCGGCAAACTTTTCCCATTCATCGACGATTGGGTCGATATTGGCCAGGATGAACTCGGAAAGACGCATGGGCAGTTCCTGAATAAAGGCGACAGCGAATCGAATATTAGTCCCTTTGGCGAGAAATACACGACCCATTGCCCAGTGGTTTTCCAGCATCACGAAAAAGGCCCCGAGACCGTGCGTCAGGCAGGTGCTCGGGGCCTTTTTTGCGTTTGTCGGTTGTCAGAACAGGAAGTAACGCTGCGCCATCGGCAGGGTTTCGGCCGGTTCACACCAGAGCAGCACGCCATCGGCCTTGACCTGATAGGTCTGCGGGTCGACGTCGATGTTCGGCAGATAGTCGTTGTGGATCAGGTCGGTTTTCTGCACGTCGCGACAACCTTTGACCACGGCGATTTTCTTCTTCAGACCCAGCGCTTCGGGCAGTCCGGCTGCCTGCGCCGCCTGGCTGATGAAGGTCAGGCTGGTGGCGTGCAGCGAACCACCGTAACTGGCGAACATCGGGCGGTAGTGCACCGGTTGCGGGGTCGGGATCGAGGCGTTGGCGTCGCCCATCAGGCTGGCGGCGATGGCGCCGCCCTTGAGGATCAGCGTCGGTTTCACGCCGAAGAATGCCGGGCGCCACAGTACCAGATCGGCCCACTTGCCGACTTCCACCGAACCCACTTCATGGCTGATGCCATGGGTGATCGCCGGGTTGATGGTGTACTTGGCGATGTAGCGTTTGGCGCGGAAGTTGTCGTTGCCTTCACCGTCCTGAGGCAGCGGGCCGCGCTGCTTTTTCATCTTGTCGGCGGTCTGCCAGGTGCGCGTGATGACTTCGCCGACGCGGCCCATGGCCTGGCTGTCGGAGCTGATCATCGAGAACGCGCCGAGGTCGTGGAGGATGTCTTCGGCGGCAATCGTTTCGCGGCGGATGCGGCTCTCGGCGAACGCCACGTCCTCGGCGATGCTCGGGTCGAGGTGGTGGCAGACCATCAGCATGTCGAGGTGTTCGTCGATGGTGTTGCGGGTGAACGGCCGGGTCGGGTTGGTCGAGCTCGGCAGCACGTTGGCGAAACCGCAGGCCTTGATGATGTCCGGTGCATGGCCGCCGCCGGCCCCTTCGGTGTGATAGGTGTGGATGGTCCGGCCTTTGAACGCGCCGAGGGTGGTTTCGACGAAACCGGACTCGTTGAGGGTGTCGGTATGGATCGCCACCTGCACGTCGTACTGGTCGGCGACGCTCAGGCAGTTGTCGATGCTCGCCGGGGTGGTGCCCCAGTCTTCGTGCAGCTTGAGGCCGATGGCGCCGGCCTTGACCTGTTCGATCAACGGCTCCGGCAGGCTGGCGTTGCCCTTGCCGGTGAGGCCGATGTTCATCGGGAACGCATCCGCCGCCTGGAGCATCCGCGCCAGGTGCCACGGCCCCGAAGTACAGGTCGTTGCATTGGTGCCGGTGGCCGGCCCGGTGCCGCCGCCGATCATGGTGGTGACACCGCTCATCAGCGCTTCTTCGATCTGCTGCGGGCAGATGAAGTGGATGTGGGTGTCGATGCCGCCGGCAGTGAGGATCATGCCTTCGCCGGCAATCACTTCGCTGCTGGCGCCGATGGCGATGGTCACGCCGGGCTGCACGTCGGGGTTGCCGGCCTTGCCGATGGCGGCGATGCGCCCGTCCTTGAGGCCGACGTCAGCCTTGACTATGCCCCAGTGGTCGATGATCAGCGCGTTGGTGATGACGGTGTCGACCACCTCGGCCGCCAGCAACTGGCTCTGGCCCTGGCCGTCGCGGATCACTTTGCCGCCGCCGAATTTCACTTCTTCACCGTAGGTGGTGAAGTCCTGTTCGACTTCGATCCACAGCTCGGTGTCGGCCAGGCGCACCTTGTCGCCGACGGTGGGGCCGAACATGTCGGCGTAGGCTTGTCTGGAAATCTTCATTCGTTCGCCTTGGTATTGATCGTTCCCACGCTCTGCGTGGGAATGCCGCCATGGACGCTCTGCGTCCGCCGTTATGTGACGCGGAGCGTCACGGGATGCATTCCCACGCAGACGGTTCGACGCCTCGACGTGGGAACGATCAGTCAGTCGAGGTCACCCATGACCCGCCCGGCAAACCCGAACACCCGCCGGTGCCCGGCGTAATCCACCAGTTCCACCTCGCGGCTTTGCCCCGGCTCGAAGCGCACGGCCGTGCCCGCCGGAATGTTCAGGCGCATGCCACGGCTGGCGGCGCGGTCGAAGGTCAGGGCGTCGTTGGTCTCGAAAAAATGGTAGTGCGAGCCGACCTGGATCGGCCGGTCGCCGCTGTTCGCCACCTTCAGGGTGACGGTGCGACGACCGACGTTGAGTTCGATATCGCCGGGCTGGATTTTGTACTCGCCGGGAATCATTCAGTTCGCTCCTTGCAGGACTTTGTAATAGAGGGCCGTCGGGCGATAGGTGCCGTTCGGGTCGCAGGCGTAGTCGGGAATTTCCCCGGCGCGGGTGTAACCCAAAGCCTTGTAGAAATCTTCGGCGGGGGAGCCGGCCTCGGTGTCGAGGTAAAGCATGCCGCGCTTGTACTGACGTGCGGTCTGTTCCAGCGCTTGCATCAACTGCTGGCCGAGGCCGCGCCGCCGGGCGTGTTCGCGCACCAGCAGTTTCTGCACCTCGGCGCGGTTCAGGCCGTTGGCCTTCCGGCACAGGCTCAACTGAACGCTGGCCTGCACCTGTTCGTCCTTGACCACCACCCACAGCAAGACGCTGCCCTTGTTCAGGTTGTCCTGCACTTCATCGAAATAGGCGCGGGCCTGGGTGGCATCGAGGTCGGCCATGAAGCCGACGCTGGCGCCATACCCCACGGCGTCGAGCAGCAGGTCGATCAGGCCCTGACGATAGTGCGCAAAACTTTCGGCATTGACGCGTCGCAGTTGGGCGGGGTTCATCGGTATCACTCCTTGTTGGCGGGCGGTGGCTCCGCGCCAGGATTGAGGGTCAGTTGCATGAAGGTCAGGTCGAGCCAGCGGCCGAACTTGGTGCCGACTTGCGGCATCTGCCCGGTGGTGATGAAACCGGCGCGTTCGTGCAGGCGAATCGACGCGGCGTTGCCGCTTTCGATGGCGGCGACCATGACGTGCTTGCCGCAGGTTTTCGCGCGTTTGATCAACGCGTTCATCAGTTGCGGGCCGAGGCCATTGCCGCGCTGGTCGCTGCGCACGTAGACCGAGTGCTCGACGGTGTGGCGGAAACCGTCGAACGGCCGCCAGTCGCCGAACGAAGCGTAGCCGAGGGTGGTGTTGTCGGCGTTGACGATCACCAGGATCGGATAGCCCTGGGCCTGGCGTGCGCTGAACCACGCCTGACGGTTGCCGAGGTCGACGGCGGATTCGTTCCAGATTGCCGTAGTGTTGAGCACCGCGTCGTTGTAGATGTCGCGGATCGCCGGCAGGTCAGCGTGCAGGGCATCGCGGATGGTGTAGGTCATGGCACGGCCTCAGACGATCGGTTGGTGGACGGTGACCAGTTTGGTGCCGTCGGGAAACGTCGCTTCGACCTGGATCTCCGGGATCATTTCCGGGATGCCTTCCATCACCTGATCGCGGGTCAGCAGGGTGGTGCCGTAGTGCATCAGTTCGGCAACGGTCTGGCCGTCACGGGCGCCTTCGAGCAGCGCCGCCGAGATGTAGGCCATGGCTTCCGGGTAGTTGAGCTTCACGCCACGGGCCAGTCGCCGCTCGGCCACGAGGCCGGCGGTGAAGATCAGCAGCTTGTCTTTTTCGCGTGGGGTCAGGTCCATCGTTTGAAATCCATTGTCGGCAGTTGAAGAAAATCAGGTGTTCCAGATTCGGGGGGGCAGGGCTTCGCGGCCAAGCAGCGCAGGCCTGAGCAATCGCCACAGATCGATCAGCCAGGCCCGCGCCAGCAACGCTTCACTGGCCAGGCAACGGGCGACCAAAAGACCGGGCAATTGCGTCAGATCCCCGCGCACTTCGTGGCCCAGCGAGCGGCAGCGTTCCAGCAATTCAGCATCGATCTCACCGGTCACCAGCAAGGTCGCAAACACCGGATGGCCATCCAGCCCGATCGGCGAATCAAGCAAGCCGTCAGCGCCAACGATGCGCTGGCGCTCATGCCACAACAACCGGCCATCACGGCGAATATCCAGATGTGCCTGAAAATGCCCGAGGTCGAAACGCTCGCCACTGGCCGGCCGCCCGAGGGCTACCACGTCCCAGTAGAACAGCCGCGCATCGCCTTCAAGCTCAATCGAGGTCGAGAGTTCCGCCTGGGCGGCGCTGTAGACGATGGTTTCCTGAGGCAGCCATTCCAGTGTCGCGCCATCAGCGACATGCAGGTTCAGTGACTGATAAGCGGGCCCCGCCGCGCGATACCACTTGGCCGCGCCGGGGCTGGTGATCTGTGCCCAGGCGTCTTGTTCGACGCGGGCGCTGATGTCGAGCCGGTCACCGCCGGCAATCCCGCCCGGCGGGTGGACAATGATGTGCTGGCAGACCTCGGGCCCTTCGGCGTACAGATGCTTTTGCACCCGCAGCGGACCGAGGTGGCGACGACGGGTAGGGCGCGTGCAATCGCCGAAGCGGGCATAGGCCAGCTCAAGCTCGGCATGCCAGCTCGGGGTAAACAGGGCAGTCGCTAAAGGTAAGTTCATGTTTTCTGATTATCGTTAGGACGCTACAGGTTAGATCGTAACCAGTCCGCGCACACCCTCGCTTTCCATATTTTCTCCACGGCCCTGCTGCACGATCTCGCCCCGGGACATCACCAGGTATTGATCGGCCAGTTCGGCGGCGAAATCGTAGAACTGCTCCACCAGCAGAATCGCCATGTCGCCACGGGCCGCGAGCTTCTTGATCACTGCGCCGATTTCCTTGATCACCGACGGCTGGATGCCTTCGGTGGGTTCGTCGAGGATCAGCAGACGCGGACGGCTGGCCAGTGCACGACCGATGGCCAGCTGTTGTTGCTGTCCGCCGGACAGGTCGCCGCCGCGCCGCTGTTTCATTTGCAGCAGCACCGGGAACAGCTCGTAGATGAACGCGGGAACCTCTTTGGCTTCGCTGCCGGGGAAACGCGAAAGGCCCATCAGCAGGTTCTCTTCCACGGTCAGTCGGCCGAAGATCTCCCGGCCCTGGGGCACGTAGGCGATCCCGGCGTGCACCCGCTGATGCGGCTTGAACGTGGTGATCGGTTGGCCTTCCCAGTTCACCGCGCCTTCCTTGGCCGGCAACAGGCCCATCAGGCATTTGAGCAGCGTGGTCTTGCCCACGCCGTTGCGCCCGAGCAGGCAGGTCACTTCGCCGACCTTCACGTCGAAGCTCAGGCCACGCAGGATGTGGCTACCGCCGTAGTACTGGTGCAGCTTGTCGACTTGCAGCATGTTCAAACTCTCCCCGGTGATCGTTCCCACGCTCTGCGTGGGAATGAATCCCGTGACGCTCCGCGTCACATAACGGCGGACGCGGAGCGTCCATGGCGGCATTCCCACGCGGAGCGTGGGAACGATCGGATTCCTCTTCAGCGGCCGAGGTAAACCTCGATCACGCGCTCGTTGTCCTGCACCTGTTCCAGCGACCCCTCGGCCAGCACGCTACCCTGATGCAACACGGTGACGTGGTCGGCAATCGAGCCGACGAAGCCCATGTCGTGTTCCACCACCATCAGCGAGTGCCTGCCCGCCAGCGACTTGAACAGCTCGGCGGTGAACTCGGTTTCGGCGTCGGTCATGCCCGCCACCGGTTCATCGAGCAGCAACAATTGCGGGTCCTGCATCAGCAACATGCCGATTTCCAGAAACTGTTTCTGCCCGTGGGACAGCAGCCCCGCCGGACGATTGACCGAGGTGGTCAGGCGAATGGTGTCGAGCACTTCGCTGATCCGGTCTTTCTGCTCGCCGCTCAACTTCGCCCGCAGGCTGGCCCACACCGACTTGTCGGTTTTCTGCGCCAGCTCCAGGTTCTCGAACACGCTCAGCGCTTCGAACACCGTCGGTTTCTGGAACTTGCGACCGATGCCGGCCTGGGCGATCTGCACTTCGCTCATCTGCGTCAGGTCGAGGGTTTCACCGAACCACGCCTTGCCGTGGCTCGGCCGGGTCTTGCCGGTGATCACGTCCATCAGCGTGGTCTTGCCCGCGCCGTTGGGGCCGATGATGCAGCGCAGTTCGCCGACGCCGATGTACAGGTTCAGATTGTTCAGCGCCCGGAAGCCGTCGAAGCTGACGCTGATGTCTTCCAGGGTCAGGATCGTGCCGTGGCGGGTGTCGAGGCCCGGACCGACGCGTTGCCCGAGGCCGATCGAGTCGCGGCTGGTGCCTTCGTCCTTGTTCGGCTCCACCGGGAAAAACGCCGGTTCCAGCATGAATTCAGCGCTCGCCGTGACTCTCATGATTCACCTCGTTTCTTCAGCAGACCGATCACGCCTTTGGGCAGGTACAACGTCACGACGATGAACAGCGCGCCGAGGAAGAACAGCCAGTATTCGGGGAACGCCACGGTGAACCAGCTCTTCATGCCGTTGACCACCCCGGCGCCGAGCAGTGGGCCGATCAGCGTGCCGCGCCCGCCAAGGGCTACCCACACGGCAGCTTCGATCGAGTTGGTCGGCGACATTTCGCTCGGGTTGATGATCCCCACCTGCGGCACGTACAACGCACCGGCCAGACCACACAACACTGCGCTCAAGACCCAGACGAACAGCTTGAAACCGCGCGGGTCGTAGCCGCAGAACATCAGGCGGTTTTCCGCATCGCGCAACGCGGTCAGCACCCGGCCGAACTTGCTGCGGGCCAGGCGCCAGCCGATGAACAGGCTCGCCACCAGCAGCAACACCGTCGCCAGAAACAGCACCGCGCGCGTGCCGGGTTCGGTGATGCCGAAACCGAGGATCGTGCGGAAATTGGTGAAGCCGTTGTTGCCGCCGAACCCGGTCTCGTTGCGGAAAAACAGCAGCATCCCGGCGAAGGTCAGGGCCTGGGTCATGATCGAGAAATACACGCCCTTGATCCGCGAACGGAAGGCGAAGAAACCGAACACCAGTGCCAGCAACCCCGGCGCCAACACCACCAGGCACATCGCCCAGAGGAAGCTGCCGGTGCCGCTCCAGTACCACGGCAACTCGGTCCACGACAGGAAGGTCATGAACGCCGGCAGACCATCACCGGCGGCCTGACGCATCAGGTACATGCCCATCGCATAACCGCCGAGGGCGAAGAACAGGCCGTGACCCAGCGACAAAAGACCTGCGTAACCCCAGACCAGATCCAGCGCCAGGGCGACGATGGCGTAGCAGAGAATCTTGCCGACCAGCGTCAGGGTGTAGGCCGAGACATGCAGCGCGCTGTCTGCCGGCAACAGCGACAGCAGCGGCAGGGCGATCAGCAAGGCGAGGATCACCGCGCCGACAGCGAGGGTGACTTTGGGGCCGGCCTTTTGCGTGGCCGTGACTAGTAGAGGCTGGTTCATCAGTCGATCACCCGTCCTTTCAGTGCGAAGAGGCCTTGCGGACGTTTCTGGATGAACAGAATGATCAGCGCGAGGATCAGGATCTTGCCGAGCACCGCACCGATCTGCGGTTCGAGAATCTTGTTGGCGATGCCCAGGCCGAACGCGGCGAACACGCTGCCGGCCAGTTGGCCGACGCCGCCGAGCACCACCACCAGGAACGAGTCGATGATGTAGCTCTGGCCGAGGTCCGGGCCGACATTGCCGATCTGACTCAGGGCCACGCCACCGAGCCCGGCGATGCCCGAGCCGAGGCCGAAGGCGAGCATGTCGACGCGCCCGGTGGGCACGCCGCAGCAGGCGGCCATGTTGCGGTTCTGGGTGACGGCACGCACGTTCAGACCGAGGCGGGTCTTGTTCAGCAGCAGCCAGGTCAGCACCACTACGAACAAGGCGAAGGCGATGATCACGATGCGGTTGTACGGCAGCACCAGATTCGGCAACACCTGAATCCCGCCGGACAGCCATGCCGGATTTGCCACTTCCACGTTCTGCGCACCGAACACCAGACGCACCAGCTGAATCAGCATCAGGCTGATGCCCCAGGTGGCGAGCAGGGTTTCCAGTGGGCGGCCGTAGAGGTGACGAATCACCGTGCGCTCCAGGGCCATGCCGATGGCGGCGGTGACGAAGAACGCCACCGGCAGCGCGATCAGCGGATAGAACTCGATGGCCTGCGGGGCGTAGCGCTGGAACATCAACTGCACGACGTAGGTCGAGTAGGCGCCGAGCATCAGCATCTCGCCGTGGGCCATGTTGATCACGCCGAGCAGGCCGAAGGTGATCGCCAGGCCGAGTGCCGCGAGCAGCAGAATCGAACCGAGGGACATGCCACTGAAGGCCTGGCCGAGCAGTTCGCCGACCAGCAGTTTGCGCTTGACCTGGGCGAGGCTGGTTTCGGCGGCGGTGCGCACGTTGGCGTCGGTTTCCACGCCGGGTTCGAGCAGGCCTTCGAGGCGGGTGCGGGCCAGCGGGTCGCCGGTTTCACCGAGCAGACGCACGGCCGCGAGGCGCACCGCCGGGTCGGTGTCGACCAGTTGCAGGTTGGCCAGTGCCAGGCTCAGGGCGGCGTGGACGCTTTCGTCTTGTTCGCCAGCCAGTTGCTGGTCGAGGAATTTCAGCTGCGCGGGTTTGGCGCTTTTCTGCAATTGCTGCGCGGCGGTCAGACGGGTTTTGGCGTCGGCGGCGAGCAATTGGTGGCTGGCCAGTGCGGTGTCGATCAGACCCCGCAGGCGGTTGTTCAGGCGCAGGGTTTTGGCTTGGCCGTCGACGGTCAGCTCGCCTTGTTGCAGGGCGTTGATCAGTTCAACACGCGCCGGATCGGGCTGCGCGGCCCAGGCTTCCAGCAGTTTGGCCTGTTGCATCGGGTTGGCGGCGACGAAGTCTTCCGCATCTCCGGCATGGACGGCCATCGGCAGCAAAAGTGTGACGGCCAGGATCAAGCGGTAAAGGGCAGTGGGCATATGAAATGGCCTTGCGTAGTGATCGTTCCCACGCTCTGCGTGGGAATGCAGCCCGGGACGCTCCGCGTCCCAAAAGCGGACGCAGAGCGTCCATTGAGGCATTCCCACGCAGACGGTTCGACGCCTCGACGTGGGAACGATCAGGTTGAGCGGGTTAACTCAGTTGCTCTTCACCGCATACTCCGGCTTCTTGTCGTTACCCGGAATGAACGGGCTCCACGGCTGCGCACGGATCGGCCCCTCGGTCTGCCACACCACGTTGAACTGACCGTCGCTCTGGATCTCGCCGATCATCACCGGTTTGTGCAGGTGGTGATTGGTCTTGTCCATGGTCAGGGTGTAGCCGGACGGCGCGGCGAAGGTCTGGCCGCCGAGGGCTTCGCGGACCTTGTCGACGTCGGTGGATTTGGCTTTCTCCGCCGCCTGCGCCCACATGTGGATGCCGACGTAAGTGGCTTCCATCGGATCGTTGGTCACCGCTTTGTCGGCGCCCGGCAGGTTGTGTTTCTTCGCGTAGGCTTTCCAGTCGGCGACGAATTTCTTGTTCGCCGGGTTATCCACCGACTCGAAGTAGTTCCACGCCGCGAGGTTGCCCACCAGCGGCTTGGTGTCGATGCCGCGCAGTTCCTCTTCGCCCACCGAGAACGCCACCACCGGTACGTCGGTCGCCTTCAGGCCCTGGTTGGCCAGCTCTTTGTAGAACGGCACGTTGGAGTCGCCGTTGACGGTGGAGATCACCGCGGTCTTGCCGCCGGCCGAGAATTTTTTGATGTTGGCGACGATGGTTTGATAGTCGCTATGACCGAACGGGGTGTAGACCTCTTCGATGTCTTTGTCCGCGACGCCTTTGGAATGCAGGAACGAACGCAGAATCTTGTTGGTGGTGCGCGGGTAGACGTAGTCGGTGCCGAGCAGGAAGTAGCGCTTGGCGCTGCCGCCTTCTTCGCTCATCAGGTATTCAACTGCCGGGATCGCTTGCTGGTTCGGCGCGGCGCCGGTGTAGAACACGTTCGGCGACATCTCTTCGCCTTCGTACTGCACCGGGTAGAACAGCAGGCCGTTGAGTTCTTCGAACACCGGCAGCACCGATTTGCGCGACACCGAGGTCCAGCAGCCGAACACCACCGCGACCTTGTCCTGAGTCAGCAACTGGCGGCCCTTTTCCGCGAACAGCGGCCAGTTCGACGCCGGGTCGACCACCACCGGCTCAAGCATCTTGCCGTTCACCCCGCCCTTGGCGTTGATCTCGTCGATGGTCATCAACGCCATGTCCTTGAGCGACGTTTCGGAGATCGCCATGGTGCCGGACAACGAATGCAGAATCCCGACCTTGATGGTCTCGGCGGCCTGTACGGTCCAGGTCATGCCCATCGCGGCAATGGATGCCGTGAGTGTGAAAGCCTTGATCAAACTGCGACGCTTCATTGTGCGATCTCCATGAACGTTAAAGTTTTTTATGGTTGGCAGATGCGAACGACTGAAGGCTGTTTTGCAAGGGCTGTGCCCGGTCGGGTTTGAGCAGGGAAATGTCGGTTTAGAGCGGTCGCGCTTAGAGTCGGCGCACCATGAGGGGACGTGTTGCATGCAAAGGTGCAGCGGGGTGCGCCAGATTGGGGCGCACCCGGAGGATTCAGCGGCGGCGCATCAGGCCGATGAAGAACAGGCCGCCGAGGGCTGCGGTGGCGACGCCGATGGGCAGGTCTTCGGGGGCGATCAGCGTGCGTGCGGCGACATCCACCCAGACGAGGAAAACGCTGCCGAGCAACACGCACACCGGCAGCAGACGCCGATGCTCGGCACCGATCAGGCGCCGGGCAATGTGCGGCACCATCAGCCCGACAAAGCCGATGGAGCCGCTGATCGACACCAGCACTCCGGTCATCAACGAAGCAATCACGAACACCCGCAGACGCACCGCCCGGGCATTCAGGCCAAGGGTGACGGCGGTCTGTTCGCCGGCCATCAAGGCGTTCAGCGGACGGGCCATGCCGATCAGCAGAATCAATCCGAGCAGGACGCTCAACGCCGGCACCGCCAACAATTCCCAGCGGGCCAGTCCGAGGCCACCGAGCATCCAGAACATCACCGCCGAACTGGCCCGGTGATCGCCCATGAACAGCAGCAGATTGGCGATCGCCATCATTACGAACGACACCGCCACGCCACACAGCAGCAGACGATCACTGTCCAGCCGGCCCTGACGGTTGGCGATGCCCAGCACCAGAACCATGCTCAACAATGCGCCGATGAATGCTGCAATCGGCAAGGTCAGCAGACCGACGATTTCACCGACGTGCAGCACCACGATCACTGCGCCGAGGGTGGCACCGGAGGTGACGCCAAGCAGGTGCGGATCGGCCAGCGGATTGCGCGTGACCGCTTGCAGCACCGCGCCGATCAACGCCAGCCCGGCGCCGACCAATGCACCGAGCAACATGCGCGGCACGCGGATCAGCCAGACGATGTGTTCCTGGCCTGCGCTCCAGTCCGGCACGCCGAGGCCGAACAGTTTGTGCAGCAGAATCCGCCACACCACGTCCACCGGCACCCGCGCCGGACCGAAGCCCAGCGACACCACGCACGACACCAGCAGCACCGCACCGAGGGCGATCAGCAGCAGCGCATAGCGACGATCGATCATTCGCCGTGGAACCCTTTGGCCAGGGTTTCCACGGCGAGCACATTGTCGATCCCCGGCGTGGCCTGCACGTAGGGGATGACAATAAAGCGCTGGTTCTTGATCGCGTCCACCGATTGCAGCGCCTTGTTCTTCAGCAGGAATTCAATCTTCTGCTCGGCGGTGATTTCGCTGTAGTCGACGATCACGATCACCTGCGGATTGCGCTCGACCACGGTTTCCCAATTGACCCGGGTCCAGCTCGCTTCAACGTCATCGAGAACGTTGCGCCCGCCGGCGGCGTCGATCAGCGCTTGCGGCATGCCGAGGCGGCCGGAGGTCATGGCGCGGTCTTCGCCGCTGTCGTACAGGAATACCCGTGGTTTTTCGGCAGGCAGGTCTTTGCGAATTTCCGCGACCTGACTTTGCATGTCTGCGATCAATGCGTTGGCACGGTCCTGCACGTCGAAAATCTTTCCGAGGTTGCGCAGGTCGTTGTAAGTGTCGTCCAGCGTGGCGGCCGGGCGCTTCATCACGAAGGCGCAGGACTCGGTCAGCTCATAGACGTTGATCCCCAGCGGTTGCAGGGTCTGCGGGGTGAGATCGCCGCCGACGCGCATGCCGTAATCCCAGCCGGCGAAGAAGAAGTCGACGTTGGCGTTGAGCAGGGTTTCCACTGACGGGTACTTGGCTGCCAGCTCCGGCAAACCGTCGAGCAGCGACTGCATTTCAGGCGTCACCGATTTCCAGCCACTGACGCCGCTATAGCCGGCCATCTTCGATTTGAGGCCGAGGGCGAGCATCATCTGGGTCATGTTGATGTCGTGGCTGACCGCGTGTTTCGGCGCTTGCTTGAAGGTCACTTCGCGATTGCAGCTCTGGATCGTCAGCGGGTACTTCGTGGCCTCGGCAAAGGCTTGGGTGGTGCCCAGCAACAGGGCGAGGCAAAGCAGGGAGCGCACAGTCATGGTCGGGTTATCCAGGTGATTCGCGGGTAGCCGTGGAGGGGGTGGGAATCGATCAATGCTTCGACGCCGAACACGTCGCGCAGCAGTTCGACGGTCAGGACTTTTTGCGGCGTGCCGCTGGCGACGATCCGGCCGTGGTTGATCACATACAACCGGTCGCAGAAGGCGGCAGCCAGGTTCAGGTCGTGGATGCTCGCCAACGTGCCGATCTGCAAGCGCTTGACCAGTTGCAACAGCTCCAGCTGATAACGCGGGTCCAGATGGTTGGTCGGCTCGTCGAGGATCAGCAGTTGCGGTTGTTGGGTCAGGGCCCGGGCGAGGATCACCCGCTGTTTTTCACCGCCGGACAGCGTGGCGAACGCGTGATCTTCGAAGCCATCGAGGCCCACGGATTTGAGGGCCTGGGTGGCGAGATGGTGATCGTCCAGCGTGTCGCCGTCGAACAGGCCTTTGTGCGGCGTGCGGCCCATGGCGACCACTTCTTCGACGGTCAGGCCGAAGGCGTCGGGGAACTCCTGCAGCACCACAGCGATGCGTTGCGCGCACCAGCGCGAGGATTGTTTCCACACGTTGTGGTGATCGAGCCTGACCTCACCGTGTTCCGGCTGGCTGAAGCGATAGGCGCAGCGCAACAGGCTGGTCTTGCCGCTGCCATTGGGACCGATCAGCCCGACGAACTCCCCGGCGGCCACTTGCAACGAGGCGTCACGCAGCTGGAACTGGTGATGGCAATGGCCGTGGCCCAGAGGTGTCCAGGCGAGATCGGTGAGGGACAGTGAGCTCATTTCGTTCCTGTTCTAGAAGGTGTAGTCAGCGGTGACAAAGAACGAACGAGGCTCACCCAGAATCCACTGCTGCCCCTCATTGTATTGGCTTTGCGCGTACGTCCGGTCAAACAGATTGTTCACCTGCAAGCCCAGCGTGGTGTTGCGCAGGGCTTTCCACGACAGCGTCGCATCGACCACGGTGTAGCTCGGCAGCTCGTTGCGGTTGGCCATGTCGGCGTAGCGCGCATCGACATAACGCACACCGGCGCCGGCTTTCAGGTCATCGGTCAGCGCCTTGCTCAACCACAGATTGGCGGTGCGCCGTGGCACGTCCACCGGGCGATTGCCGTTGCGCGACACCGGCACACCGCCGACCACTTCTTCGAAATCGTCGTACTTGGCTTTGACGATGGCGGCGTTGGCCTGCAGTTGCCAGGCGTGTGGCAATTGCAGATCGAGGCTCGCTTCCAGGCCGTTCGACGATTGCTGGCCGACCTGCTGCTTGAGCGTCGGGTTGCCCGGGTCGTCGGTCAGCAGCTTCTTCTTGACGATGCGATACGCCGCCAGCGTGAACTCGCCGCGCTGATCCCAGAACAGCTGCTTCAGGCCGATCTCGGTTTGCCGCGCGGTGGACAGGTCATATTGCTGCTGACTCGGGCTCAGGGAAATCAAACCGCCGATGCCATCGGTGCTGGTGGCGACCTGGCCGTAGAACGAGGTGTCCTGGGTCAGCGCGAACACCAGGCCGGCCTTCCAGTTGTTGCCGGTCAAGGTCTTGTCGCTCTGGCTGCCATCGACCAGGTTGTTGCGATCCACGTGCACGTAGTCGCGGCGCACACCGGTCACCAGCGACCAGCGTTCGCTCAGTTGCGTGCGGTTTTCGGCGAACACCGACATCTGTCTGGTGGTGCTGTCGAACTGATCGCGATACGGATCGGCGCTCTCGAAATAACCGGTCTGCGGGTGATACCGATCCAGCGGCTGGCCGTTCGGCAATACGTCGTTGAATGGCGAGTTGCTGTCGAGCTGAAAGCGAATACGGTTGTAGTCGACACCGGTCACGGTCTGGCTGTCGAGGCCGAACAGCGAATGCTTGAAGGTGAAGGTCTGGCGGTCGCCGACCTGTTCCTGCTTATGGCCGATGCCAAAATAGCCGCTGCGGCTGAGCTGTTGGCTAGCGATATCGAAGTTGTAGTTCTCGGCGTTCTGCCAGCGGCGCTGGGCTTTCAGGTAGTACAGCTCATTGCTGGCGCTGACCGCATCGTTGATCTGCCAGTCAGTGGTCAGGCGCGTCCATTGATCGTTGTAGTGCTGCTGGTCGTCGCGCACGTTGTAGTTCTTGTTGCGCAGGCTGTCCTTCAACTGGCCGTTGATCAACGGCGTGCCGAAGTAGTTCTGCGGGCGCTGATCGCCGTAATCGTGAGCGAGGGTGAAAGTCAGATCATCGGTGGCCTGCCAGCGCAGGGCGGCACTGATGAAGTCGCTGGACGAATCACCGCGATCGACCCAGCCGTTGCTGCGCAGGCGGTTGAGGTTGAGGCGATAGCTCAGGGTGTCGGTCAGCGAACCGCCGCTGTCGAACGCCTGCTGCTGACTATCAAACGAGCCATAACCGACCCGCACATGGTTTTCGATTTCGCCTTCGAACGGCTTTTTCGGGATCACATTGACCACCGCGCCGGTCGCGCCTTCGCCATACAGCACCGAGGCCGGGCCGCGCAGCACGTCGACGCGCTCCACCGACCAGGTGTCGACCGGAAACGTCACGGTGCCCATGCCGGTGTACATGCGGTTGCCGTCATACAGCTGCATCACCGAACTCTGCCCGGTAAAACCCCGGGCCTGCAACGAGGTGCCGCCATCGCCCGGCGTGCCGGTGTGGCTGATGCCGGTGCTGCGCGACACCGCGTCCTGCACGCTGCGGTCGCCACGGGCGCGGACTTGTTCGCCGCTCAGGCTTTCGACACTGGCCGGGGTTTCCATGGCGCTGAGGTTCAGACGCGAGCCGGCGCTGGTTGGCGTGCTCAGGCTGACGGTCTGGTCGTCATTGGCCAGGGCGGTGATGGTGCCGGTGGGCAGCGTCAGCGGGGCGTTGTCGGCGTGGGCGCTGTTGTTCAAGGCGAACAGACAGAGGCTGGACAAGAGGTACTTGTTCATCGGGACGGTGAATCACTTCTTCAAAAGAAAAGCCCACAGCCTCATGACAGTGCATGGCTGCGGGCAGAGCAGCAAATTTGCGTTATACAGTAACACTAAAAATTGCCGGAGTTTAAGCCCCGGCAGTTTAAAGATCTGTCTGGATCGCGCATCTCGCGAGATTCACGATGAAGTTGAGGCAGATTCAGTTTGCCGGCCCAGACGCGACACCAGCAGCCGATCCAGCAACCACACCACTACCAGCGAAGCCCCCACCAGCGGAAACACCACCGCCAGCACGAGCATGATCGCCACCCCGGTTTTCCACTTCGGCAGATCGTGGCGCAGCGGCGGCACGCCGAATTTTCCTTGCGGGCGGCGCTTCCACCAGATCACCACGCCGCTGACAGCGCTGAGGAGGATCATCAGGCAGATCAGCAACACGACGATCTGATTGAAAGTGCCGAACATCTTGCCTTCGTGGAGCATCACGCCGATCTCGGTAGCGCGGGCAACAGCGCCGTACTGCTCGAAGCGCACATCGGCGAGAACCTTGCCGGTGTACTGATCGATGTGCAGTGTCGCGTCGTTGCGTGGGTCGTCGGCGAACACGGCGATGGTGAACACGCCGGTGGCGGTGGTCGGCATTGTGATGCTGTAGCCCGGCTCGACCTTGCGCTCGATGGCGATGTTCTGCACATCCTGCAGGCGGATGGTCGGTGCAGCGGGACCGTGTTGCATGCCGCCGTGGGCCATGTGTTCGGCGTGGTCACCGGACATCGGCATCGGCGTGTTTTCCATCGCCCACGGCACAGTCTGACGCGTGGCGTTGTTCAGGCTGCCAGCCTCGACGTCGGAGGTCGGCACGTTGTTCCACATCGCCGCCGGGAACACGTTCCACACCTGGGCGTACTGCTTGCCCCAGAAGCCGGTCCAGGTCATGCCGCTGAGCAGCATCACCAGCAGCAGTGCCGCGCCCCAGAATCCGGTCACGGCATGCAAATCACGCCACAGCACGCGGCCGCGACTGCTCAGGCGAGGCCACAGAATTCCCGCTGCCTGACCTCGCGGCCACCACAGGAAAACTCCGGACACCACCAGCACCACTCCCCAGCCTGCGGCCATTTCGATCAGTCGGTCACCGACGGTGCCGATCATCAGTTCGCCGTGAATCGCCCGGGCGATGGCTTGCAGGTTCTGCCTGGCATCCTGCTCGCCAAGGATGTCGCCGTGGTACGGATCGACGAACACGTTCAGCTCATGGCCGGCATTGGCCACGACAAACTGCGCGCTGCGCTCGGCATTCACCGGCGGCAGGTACTGCGTGACCTGGCCCTGTGGATAAGCGCTTTTGACCTTTTGCAGCAAGTCATCGGCCGGCACCGTGTGATGCCCGGCGGGGACGTTCAGCAGGCTGCTGTACATCAGCGAATCGAGCTGCGGCTTGAACAGGTAAATGATGCCGGTCAGGGCCAGCATTACCATGAATGGGGCGACGAACAATCCGGCATAAAAATGCCAACGCCAGGCCAGGTTGTAGAAATTCGGTTTGGGCTGTTTCATCACGTGTGCTCCGCTTGGCTTGGATCTTCTAGTTGTCTGTTGTCGCCCGCTCCCTGAAGGGAGCGAGCGCCCTTCAGGGTTAGAAACTCATGTCCACCTTGGTCCAGAGCGTGCGCCCCGGTTCATTGATCGCTTGCGGGTCGTTCGCCGGGTAGCCGAACCCGGCGTTGCCCGCCAGGTTCAGGTGTTCGGCGTAAGCCTTGCCGAACAGGTTGTCGACGCCGGTACTGACCTTCCAGTTTTTGTTGATCCGGTAGGCACCGTTGAGCGAGAACACGCCGAAGCCTGAACTCTTGTCGTAATCCTTGCCGACCACGTTGCCCTTGTTCTGGTCGATACGGTTTTGCGCGGCGACCACCCTCCACAGTGCGCCGGCGCTCCAGTTGTCTTCGCTGTAGGTCAGGCCGAAGCGGGCATCCAGCGGCGGCATCTGCGGCAGTGCCTTACCGTCGCTGCTGTTCTTGCCCCAGGCGTAGGCCAGGGTCGCATCGGCTTTCCAGTTGTCGGTGAGTTTGTAGGCGGCACCGAGTTCACCGCCCATGATCCGCGCGTCGATGTTCTCGGCGCGGGAGGTGCTCATGCCCATCATCGTCGGGGTGTAATCGAACAGGATGTAGTCGCGCACCACGCCGATGTAGCCCGAGGCCCAGGCTTCGAGGTCGGCGTCCTTGTAGTTCACGCCGAAGTCGAGCTGGGTGGTCTTTTCCGGTTTGATCGAATCGAACGCGTTGACCGAACCCGCGGGGCCGGATTTGGGCGAAAACAGCTCCCAGTAATCCGGAAAACGTTGCGCGTGGCCGAGGCCGGCGTAGAGCGTGGTCGGGCTGTCGGCCAGGTCATGCTCGTAACGGATGAAGCCGCTCGGCAGGGTGTCGGCACGGGTATCGCCGGCAGTTGGATTGGGCCGGGACATCATTCCCGAGCCGGTGGTCTGCCGGAAATCCCTGGCCGAGGCGCGGTCGACCCGGGCGCCGGTAATCAGCCGGTCGCGGTCGGCGGCGTACCAGGTCATTTCGCTGAACACCCCGTAGTTGTGGAAGTCGGCATCCTTGGTGAACGGCTGATCCTTGTAGGTATCGATGCCCATGCCGCTGCGCTGCCGGTGTTCGTTGGTCTGCGCATCGAGGCCGGTGATCAGCTGGATTTCGGCCCAGCGCCAGGTGGCCTTGATCCGGGCGCCGAGGGTGCGGCGGTCGACGTTGGACGCCATGGGCCCGGCCATCATTCCGGTGCCGGATGGCGTGCGCAGCGTGTAGTTGTCCATCACGTGGTCGGCGTAGTTGTAGTAGACCTGCGCTTCGAGCTTCTCCAGCACATCGGTGATGTTGGACTTCTCGACGCGCAGGCCGAGGCTTTCGCGCAGGAATTGCGAGCCGTCCATGCCGCGTCCGGCGTAGCGCGCTTCGCCGTCGCCCTTGCCGGCGGTGAGTTCGATCAGGGTGTCGGCGTCCGGGGTCCAGCCCAGCGCCACGTCGCCGTTCCACTTGTCATAGCGCGAGGCAACGATGTCGTTGTTGCCGTCGCGGTAGTCGTCGGAATGCGCGGTGTTGCCGATCACCCGCACGTAGCCCAGCGGTCCGCCGGCCGCCGCATCGACGACCTTGTCGAAGCGCCCGTGGGAGCCGGCCAGCACGCTGGCGTTCACCCGGGTGCCGAGTTCGCCGAAGCTTTCCGGCTCGCGGTCGAACAGGATCGTGCCGGCCGAGGCGCCCGGTCCGTAGAGCACGGTTTGCGGGCCTTTGATCACCGTGAGTTTGTCGTAGGTCTCGGGCGAGATGTACGAGGTCGGCGCGTCCATCCGGCCGGGGCAGGCGCCGAGCATCATGCTGCCGTTGGTGAGGATGTTCAGGCGCGAACCGAACATGCCGCGCAATACCGGATCACCGTTGGTGCCGCCGTTGCGCACCAGGGCGAAGCCGGGAATGGTCTTCAGGTAGTCGCCGCCGTCGCTGGCCGGCACTGGTTGGCGCGGGTCTTTCGGGTTGGTGACGATGGTCAGCGGCGAGCTCGGGGCGATGGCGGTGATCACCGTCGGGCTCAGTTCGTCACCGTGGCCGGCGTGTTCATCGGCGTGGACCAGCGGGGACAGCAGGACGCCGCAAAGGACGGCGGTAGCGTGCCTGAAACGAACGCGGGATTCGTTCAGGGCAAAGGACGCCGGGGCAGAGCCCGGGCGTGGGACAGCAGAAAACCTGGACATGACAATTTCCATCAAACAGTCGTAAACGACACGGCCGGCAGCCTGAAGCTGTCTTCTCAACCGTGTGCAATCAGCGGTGGGTGTTTACGCTGCGACGGGCGGCGCGCGGGTACGGGCGCCGGGGAAGAAGGTCTGCCGGGCATGGCCCAGACGCGGGGAGGGTGGGGTGAAGGTGTTGACCAGTGGAATGCTGAAGGTGGCGAAGCTGCCGCCGCCGGTCAGCGCCGGGCAATTGAACAGCAGGCTGCAATAACCGCACTTTTCCCACAGCACGTGGTGCGAGGATTGCGGCGGACAGTGTTGCGCCGAGGGCTGTGCACCGTGCCCGGAATGATCCATGCCCGGCATGTCCATCGACATGTCCATGCTCATCGGTATGGAGGTCGAGGCGTGCTGATCCATCGGCATCGACTGGGAAATCAGCGGGCCGATGAAGATCATCAACATGGCGAACAGGGCGATCCAGCTGCCGCGGGTCAGGTGTTCAGTCTGACGGCGTTGCAGGGAGGGCCTGGCGCTCAGGGGGCGCATGGGCGGAGTCTGCCGGAACGGTTACTGGGCGTGCGCGTGGGCTTGCGTGGCTTCCGGCGGCTTCTTCTGCACGGCGACTTCGACGGTCACGTCACCGGCCTTTTCAAAGTGCAGGGTCAGCGGGAAGCGCTTGCCATCGGTCAACAGACTGCGGTCGGTCGGATTCATCAGCATCACGTGATAGGCCATCGGCGCGAAGGTCACGTTTCCACCGGCCGGGATGGCCACGTTCGACACCTGTTGCATCTTCATCAGATCGCCCTGCATCACGTGCTCGTGCAATTCGGCCGTCGGGGCGATGGGCGAGTCGACGCTGAGCAGACGGTCAGCGGTTTTGCCACCGTTGTGAATGATGAAATACGCGGCAACGGTCGGCGCGTTCGGCGGCAGTTCCTGCGACCACGGGTGGGCGATCTCCAGCTCGCCGGCCTTGTATTCGTGGGCATGGGCGAAGCACGCAGGCAGCAACAGCGCAGCGATGACGATGAGTTTGTTCAACATGGCAGTTCTCCAGAACGATTTGAAACGCAGGTCAAATGCGGGAACAAATCAAACCAGAGGAGAGGCGCGGGGATTGAGGCTCGGCCATTGCTGGCGCGGTGTCGGAGTCTGCAGCACGGCGGGCGCCACGCTGCGATTGCTTTCGTATTGAGCGAAATACAGCTGCGGCGAATGCCCCGGCAACGCCACCACCGGCGCCGATCCGGAGCAGCACCAGCAATGCTGCATGGTCGAATGATGGTCACCGCTTTGCGGCGCTTTCTGATCGAGGCTGCCGATGTCGATCGCCACCATCTTCGTCCCGCTGCCGGTGCAGAAACTGCTCCACAGCAACTGCTCGGCCGGCGTCTGCGCCGCCTGCGCCATTGATCCCGTCAACGGCATGGCGAGCATGTTGAACAGCACTGCAAAGCAGGCGATCCAGGCAAATGCGAGCCGGTGTCGGTTCATGGGACAGATCCGTAGGGTGGGCGATCAGGCGCGGCTATTTAGCCTGATCAGGGCCGATAAGTAAAAAAGCGTCGTGCGGTTTGGTGTCGCAGCGATCTTTCAAGAGAGTGTAGCGGCTCGAATTTGCATTGCATGGGACTTGCATCAACAACTGAAGCTATCGCGAGAGGAAAAAGCTCCGTCCCGATCAAGGTTTTTCAAGAGCCGAGATGACTTCAGCAACCGTCCAAAACTCCCGATCAACCCCCGCCAACACCGGCCGCTTCAACACCATTACCGGCACCCCAAGCTCCCGCGCCACGTCCAGCTTCGGCTCGGTTGCGGTGCTGCCGCTGTTCTTGCTGATCAGCACGTCGATCTGCCGGCGTTCGAACAGCGCCCGTTCATCCTCCAGCAGAAATGGTCCACGGGCGCCGATGACTTCGCAGCGTTCGTTGCCGGGGTAGACGTCGAGGGCGCGCAGGGTCCAGAACTGGTGCGCGGGGATTTCATCGAGGTGTTGCAGCGGTTCGCGGCCAAGGGTGAACAGTGGGCGGCGGAAGGGTTCGAGGGCGGTGATCAGTTCGGCCCAGTCGGCGACTTCGCGCCAGTCATCGCCCGGTTGCGGTTGCCACGCCGGGCGGCGCAGGGCCCAGCAGGGGATGCCGGTGAGTTGCGCAGCAGTGGCGGCGTTGTGGCTGATCTGTGCGGCGTAGGGATGGGTCGCGTCGAGCAAAAGTGTGATGCCTTCGTCGAGAATGAACTGCGCCAGACCTTCGGCGCCACCGTAGCCGCCGACGCGCACCTGACACGTCAGATCGGTCGGCACCCGGCCGACGCCAGCCAGGCTGTAAATGTGTTCTGGCCCCAGAGTGCGCGCGATGGCCAGCGCTTCAGTCACGCCGCCGAGCAACAAGATTCGCTTCATACAAAAGCTCCCGCATGGCCGACGATGCCGCCCTGACGATCAATCGCAAACACCTCGACCTGCACCTGAGCCGGCACCACGCTGCGGGCGAATTCCAGAGCATGGCGGCAAACTTCATCACCTAGGGCAACACCCGCCGCACTGGCCATCGCCAACGCCTGCTGACTTGTGTTCGCCCCGCGTATGGCTTGCTGCAGCGCATCGTCGGCGCCAATCGCCGCCGCCCATTCGGCCAGTTGCGGCAGGTCGATGCTCGAATGACGCGAGTGCAGGTCCATGTGCCCGGCTGCGAGTTTGCTGATCTTGCCGAAGCCGCCGCACAGGCTGAGTTTATCCACAGGTACTTTGCGCAGGTGCTTGAGCACCGCGCCGACGAAGTCGCCCATTTCGATCAGGGCAATTTCAGGCAGGTTGTAGACCCGGCGCATGGTGTCTTCGCTGGCGTTGCCGGTGCAGGCGGCGATGTGCAGGAAGCCGTTGGTTTTCGCCACGTCGATGCCTTGGTGGATCGAAGCGATGTACGCCGCGCAGGAAAACGGCCGGACGATGCCGCTGGTGCCGAGGATCGACAGCCCGCCGAGAATCCCCAGGCGCGGATTCATGGTTTTCAATGCCAAAGCTTCGCCGCCCTCGACATTGACCGTCACTTCGAAACCGCCGCGATAGCCGGTTTCTTCGGCGAGCAGCGTCAGGTGATCGCTGATCATCTTGCGCGGAACCGGGTTGATCGCCGGTTCGCCGACGGCCAGCACCAGTCCCGGTCGAGTCACTGTGCCGACGCCTTTGCCGGCGATGAAGCGGATTCCCGGCTCGTCGATCAGTTGCACACGGGAGTAGAGCAGGGCGCCGTGAGTCACGTCCGGATCATCGCCCGCATCTTTGATCGTCCCGGCTTCCGCGCCGTCTTCGGTCAGTCGGCAGAACTCCAGACGCATCTGCACCTGCTTGCCCTTGGGCAACACGATCTGCACGGCGTCCGCCACCACTCCGCCGAGCAGCAGGCGAGCCGCGGCGAGGCTGGTGGCTGTGGCGCAGCTGCCGGTGGTCAGGCCGCTGCGCAGGGGCGCGGGTTGTTCGGCAGTTTCGTCACGCATCGAGGGGTTTGACCAGATCGAGCAGGGTGATCGGCAGCGCCTGGCGCCAGGTATCGAACTCGCCCAGCGGCTGTGCCTGGGCGATGTGGATGCGGGTCAGCTCGCCGCCGTGCTGTTCGCGCCAGCTCATCAAGGTCATTTCGCTTTGCAGGGTCACGGCGTTGGCGACCAGTCGGCCACCGGGCTTTAGTTGTTCCCAGCAAGTGTCGAGCACGCCTTCGCGGGTCACGCCGCCGCCGATGAAAATCGCGTCCGGACGTTCCAGCCCGATGAGCGCCTGCGGCGCACTGCCGCGAATCAATTGCAGGCCGGGAACACCCAGCGCATCGCGGTTGTGTTCGATCAGCTGCTGGCGACCATCGTCAGCCTCGATGGCCAGTGCGCGACAGCTCGGGTGCGCGCGCATCCACTCGATGCCGATCGAGCCGCTGCCGGCGCCGACGTCCCACAGCAGTTCGCCCGGTGTCGGGGCGAGGCGGGCGAGGGTGATGGCGCGCACGTCGCGCTTGGTCAGTTGGCCGTCGTGCTGGAAGGCCGAGTCCGGCAGCCCGGCGAGGCGCGACAGGCGCGGTGTCTGCGGATCGGCGAGGCACTCGAGGGCGATCACATTGAGGTCGGCAATGCGCGGATCGTTCCAGTCGTTGGCGGTGCCGTCGATCCGGCGTTCGGCGCTGCCGCCCAGATGCTCCAGGACGCTCAGGCGACTGGCGCCGAATCCGCGCTCGCGCAGCAATGCCGCAACGGCGGCCGGGCTCTGGCCGTCATTGCTCAGCAACAACAGGCGCACGCCGCCAAACAGTTGTGCATTGAGAGCCGCCAGCGGGCGAGCCACCAGCGACAGCACGGTGACGTCCTGCAACGGCCAGCCCAGTCGGGCCGCCGCCAGCGAGCAGGACGACGGGGCAGGCAGGACCAGCATCTCGGCCTCCGGAACCTGACGCGCCAGACTCGCGCCAACGCCGTAGAACATCGGATCACCGCTGGCCAGCACACACACCGCTTCGCCGCGACGCTCGAGCACCGGGGCCAGGGAAAACGGGCTCGGCCACAACTGGCGCTCGCCACGGATGCACACCGGCAACAGATCCAGCTGACGCTGACCGCCGATGATCCGCGAGGCGCTCATCAAGGCGCGCCGGGCATTTTTGCCAAGACCTTTGAAGCCGTCTTCGGCAATGCCTACAACCGTCAGCCAAGGGGTCATGCCATTCCTCATTACTTGTCCATCGTCAGTGGGCGACATGATAACGCGACTCCCGCGAAATGACTGCTGCGCATTTTGAACAGCCTGGAAGACATCTAATGTTTATGTTGTTTTTTCTCAGGTTGTTTTTTTGTTGATAAGTTTTGTTTGTAGTTGGTATGGGTTTGTTAGAGATGACTTGTTGTTCTGGATAGTGATTTTTATAAGGGAATTAATGACGCATGGAAATGCTTGATAATGTTTTGCCACAAGTCGCTGACATTGCCGAAGAAAGCAGCTCGGTTGTCGCGGGAAATAGCTTGCTCACTTTTTTTTCCGGAGTGAGCCGTGAAGATGAACGTTTTATCAAAGACAGCATGCGCTGGGCCGAGTATCAGGCCGTCCAGCGCGTGAACAGAAGACAGGCTCCGGGCTTCTGGTTCGAATATTACTCCGCATCGCTTCAGCAGCTTGGCTGGGAGCTGGGTGAACCGGTGCGGGTTGCCGGTCGGGAGTTTGAGGGCGACTTTCTGGATGCCTGGTCAAAATCGATGGAACGGCTGCTGAGTAGTGGAAGGCGACAGCAGATGAAAAAAACCTTCCAGTTGCTGGAACACAATCCGGCGGGTTTTGATTTGTTTGCGGACAGTGTCCGGGAATGGAATGACTTTGTATTTTCACCGGCCTATTACAATTACTATAAACATCTTGAAATAGTGATCAGTCATGTCGGGTTGCTCGACGCCCAGTGGACGAAGAGGTATTTGTTCTGGGATGTCGAATATTCCAGGTCGCAACTGGAAGTCTATGCGCGGCGGTTCATGAATACGCCGAAAAACATGAATGCCCGGCGAGCAGAGTTGACTGAACTGGTCCGCGATATGCGGCGTAATGAGTTTGCACTGAGTCAGTGAGTTCGGTTTTTTTTGTCTGTGTTGAAATAAATTGAATGCAGTGAAAGTTGCGTGTTGGTGGAGTGGAAGTTAGTTTGAGTGTGCGCCACGGAGGCGTTTTTAATTTAAAGGAATGTGCATAATGAATGAAGTAATTGCTAAGAATGACGAAGTGGTTGGTGAGACCTTGTCCGCAGCTCAACGTATTGCTTTGATCGAAGAGTGTAACCAGCTGATCGCCGCACAGCCCGTTCCTCGCTCTGCGAAGTTGTCGCTGAATGCCAGTTTGCCAATCGACAAGGATGAACTTAACGCCGCCATCATGGGCACAGGCATCGCCGGTTTCGATGAAAGTATGTCCAGACGCAGCAAACGCATTGTGAAAAATACCTATATGTACGCTGATCTGGTTGCCTTGACCAAATACCCTTCCGCCAGCCAGAAGGAGAAACGCTACGATGAATTCATGAAGCTCATGAAAGTAGGGGGCTGGTTTGCCTTCAACCAGCCTTACAATCGCTACAATGCAACTTCCCAGAAACTGACCATGGACAATGTTGCACTCAACATCCTCCATACCGCGGTGTCTTCGGCGGTGGGGCAGGGGGCGGCGGCCTTGAAGGTGCTCAAGGATGTGGCGGACTCCACGATTGAAGCGCTGAAAGATGTCCCTGAAGCGCTGGGACTTTTTGAACGCAACGTTAAAAAAGCCGAGGGCGGCAACTTCTGTATGTCGAGTGCCCTGGAAAACAAAGACGGCACCATCACGATGGCCATCGCTGCGGTTCAGTATTTTGCCGCGGCGCAACCGACCAAGGTGCTGTTTGTCGAGTGGGCGACATCCAGCGTCAGCATCTACAACGGCTCCGCCACCATGACCATGGACGAAGAGGACTACTTGCTGGTCGAGCCATTGATTGTCAGGGCATTGACCGAGCAGCGTGAAAAAGCGCTCAGCTACGAGTTTGGCCAGGCCTGATGTTCATTGAAGCCAGAGGCCCGGTCCTCTGGCTTTCTTAAAAGGAGTTTTCGATGAATGCAGGTGTTGGTTTCAAGACCTTCGTATGCGCCGGTACGGTGGTGTTGGTCGCGGATGAGTTGTTGGCGTCGGACCGGTGCGATGGTCTGGATGCACTGCTTTATGCTCAACTGGTCGCTTCTCGCAAATGTCCTGACTTTGCCCAGGTCGATGCATGGAATCAGGCCAACAGGATCGCACTGAGAGTCACCGGTGCAATGTTGCTGGATAACCCGCAAGCCAGCCTGCCTGTGCCGATGCCGCGCAGTTTTACTCTCGCCGAGTTGACCCGGCGGATCCTTTATCAGTGGGTTCCCGCCGCGACCGATGAAGTCGTGGATCTCAGCCTGGATTCGCTGTTGAGCGAGGCATCGCCGACGCCGGCAACGGGCGTTCTGTTCGAGAACGCGTTGCATGAGGGCCGGTGGGTGCGGTTCGGACTCAGTCTTCTGACTCGGGGGCTGGGGGTGTCGACAGTCTTCATCGCGTTCGAAGTTGATGAAGTCATTGAAGGCAATCTCTGGTGCCATCGATTCAATACCGCAAACGTGCGGGGTAACGTATCCATCGATGGTTACAGCGCACTGATCGATCCCGAAGATTACGTCTTTTCCCGGGCCAAAGTGATTGAGTTATTGGGGGAGCGGCGCCAGGAGCAGATCATCGCGTTAGCCTGAGAGTTGGCGACAAGCTCCAGCGGTGGCGGTAGAAGATGCAACATGATCGGCTGTCCGACGGGCAGACTTTTCATGCAGTCAGGCAAAGCAGGCATAATGGCGACCTTTCGCCCATCACAGCACTGCCTGTCAGCCGGTCAGCCCTTGAACGAACGCCCGATGTCCAACGCCATACGCCCCTCGGCCTGTCCGGGGTTGCTGCGTATCGTCCAGGCGCTGGATGGCGGGATCTGCCGGATCAAGCTTGACGGTGGTTCGATCACGGCCGGTCAGGCCGATGCGCTGGCCAACGCTGCCGAGCGCTTTGCCGGCGGGGCGATCGAGGCGACCAACCGGGGCAATCTGCAGATACGCGGGATCGGCGAGCAATCCGCCGCGCTGATCGACAGCCTGCTGGCCGCCGGTCTCGGGCCGCGAACCGCAGCCGGCGATGATGTGCGCAACCTGATGCTCAGCCCGGCTGCCGGTATTGACCGGCAGATGCGCTTCGATACTCGGCCATTGTCCGGGCAGATCCTCGAGACCCTGCAAAGCCATCCGCGTTTCCATGAGCTGAGCGCCAAGTTCGCCGTGCAACTGGATGGCGGAGAAGCGCTGGCGATGCTCGAACACCCCCATGATCTGTGGTTGTCGGCGTACCAGGAGTGCGACGACACGCTGTTGGCGTTCGGCCTGGCGGGTTGCCCGACGGATCGACCGCTGGCTGCCGTAGCGCTTGCCGACGGCCATGCGCTGGTGGTGGCGGTGTTGGAGTTGTTCCTCGAGCTGGCCCGGCCGGATCAGGCCCGGATGCGCCATCTGCTGGAAGAATGCCCGGCGCCGAAGTTTCTGGAAGTGCTCGGTCAGCGGATCAACCTCCAGGCTGCCAGAGATTGGCAGCGCGAAGCCGGATCAGTGGGTTTGCACCTCGGCATCCACGCTCAGCAGTTGCCCGGTCAGGTCTATGTCGGTGCCGCACCGGCGCTCGGTCGCCTCGACCCGGATACGCTGCGTGGTGTTGCGCAATTGGCCAGAACCTTCGGCGACGGCAGCCTGCGTTTCACCCCTTGGCAGAGTCTGTTGCTGCCTAATGTGCGGGAAACCGATGCGGTTCAAGTGCTCGACGAATTGGATACGCTGAACCTGCTGACCCGTGTCGAAGATCCTTTGGCGCGCCTGATCGCCTGCACCGGTGCCAACGGTTGCGGCAAAGGCCTGGCCGACACCAAACACGATGCCCGCCTGCTGGCTGCGCTGTTGCCCCACGCCGTGGATGTGCACCTGTCCGGCTGCCCTCGCTCTTGCGCCGCCGCGCATCGGGCTGGGGTGACGCTGCTGGCGGTCGGCCCCGGTCACTACGATCTCTATTTTCGCGATGCAGCGCTGCCGGGTTTCGGCGCACTGCACGCTCACAACCTTACTATCGAAGCGGTCGCGACCCTGCTCGCCGCCCGCTCACGGAGCCCCCTTGATGCTTGATTACATCCGCGACGGTCAGGAGATCTATCGCAACTCCTTCGCGATCATTCGCAGCGAGGCCAACCTCGCGCGCATTCCGGCCGACCTGGAAAAACTCGCGGTGCGGGTGATCCACGCCTGCGGCATGGTCGAGGCGATTGACGGGCTTCAGTTTTCCGAAGGCGCGGGCAAGGCCGGGCGCGATGCGCTGGCTGCCGGTGCGCCGATCCTGTGCGATGCGCGGATGGTTTCCGAGGGCGTGACCCGTGCGCGCCTGCCAGCCAACAACGAAGTGATCTGCACCTTGCGCGATGACAGCGTGCCGGGGCTGGCGCGCGAGCTGGGCAACACCCGCTCGGCAGCCGCTCTGGAGCTTTGGCGCCCGCATCTGGAAGGCAGCGTGGTGGTGATCGGCAACGCGCCGACCGCGCTGTTCTATCTGCTGGAAATGCTCGATGCCGGCGCCCCGAAACCGGCATTGATCCTCGGCTTCCCGGTGGGCTTCGTCGGCGCTGCCGAGTCCAAGGCCGAGCTGGCTGCCAACAGCCGTGGCGTGCCGTTCGTGATCATGCAGGGCCGCCTCGGCGGCAGCGCCATGGCCGCCGCTGCGGTCAATGCCCTCGCCACGGAGATCGAATGATGCAGGCTCAAGGACGTTTGATTGGCCTGGGCGTCGGCCCCGGTGATCCGGAACTGATTACCATCAAGGCCCTGCGCCTGCTGCGCGAATCGCCGGTGGTAGCGTACTTCGTGGCCAAGGGCAAGAAGGGCAACGCGTTCGGCATCATCGAAGCGCATCTGCAGGACGCGCAGAACCTGCTGCCGCTGGTGTACCCGGTGACCACCGAAGTGCTGCCGGCGCCGCTGTCCTACGAGCAAGTGATCAGCGACTTCTACGATGAAGCGGCAGAGGAAGTGGCCGCGCATCTGGATGCCGGTCGCGACGTGGCGGTGATCTGCGAAGGTGATCCGTTCTTCTACGGCTCCTACATGTACCTGCACGATCGCCTGGCCAGCCGTTACGAAGCCGAAGTGGTGCCGGGCGTCTGCTCGATGCTCGGCGGCGCCTCGGTGCTGGGCGCGCCGCTGGTGTATCGCAATCAGAGCCTGTCGGTGCTGTCCGGCGTGCTGCCTCATGACGAGCTCAAGCGTCGTCTGGCCGATGCCGACGCGGCGGTGATCATGAAGCTGGGGCGCAACTTCCCGAAGGTGCGCGAGGTGTTGGCGGAACTGGGCCTCGCCGAGCGTGCGCTGTATGTCGAGCGCGCGACCATGGCCAATCAGAAGATCGTGCCGCTGGATGAGGTCGAGCCGATGTCGTCGCCATACTTCTCGCTGATCATTGTTCCTGGCGAACGGTGGCAAGGCTGATGAACCATTCCACACCGGCCATCGTCATTCTCGGCCAGGGCGCGCTCGCTACGGCCCGTCGCCTTCAGCAGGTCTATCCGGGCGCAAAGATTCACGGGCTCAATGGACGCGTCGAAGGCGCGGACCTGACTTACAGCGAATTCGGCGCGACCCTGCGCGCGCTGTATCAACAGGACACGCCGATCATTGCCCTGTGCGCGGCCGGCATCGTCATCCGCACCCTGGCGCCGCTGCTACTGGAGAAAGGCAACGAGCCACCGGTGCTCGCCGTGGCTGAGGACGGCAGTGCCGTGGTGCCGCTGCTCGGTGGCCTCGGCGGGGTGAATGTCATGGCCCGCGAGATCGCGGCTGCGCTTGAAGTGGCAGCGGCGATCACCACCAGCGGCGAGTTGCGCTTCGGCACCTGCCTGCTCAACCCGCCCGGCGGTTATGCCCTCGGCGATCTCGAGCAGGGCAAGCGTTTTGTCTCCGACCTGCTCGCCGGCCACAGCGTGCGCATCGACGGCGCTGCGCCGTGGCTTGAGCAGGCGCAACTGCCGGAAGATCCACTGGCGCAGCGCTCGATTCATGTCAGCAGCGCAGCCCGAGAAGCGAGCGCCAGTGAGTTGCTGATTTATCCACGCAGTGTGGCGGTGGCGGTCGGTGCCGATGTGGCCGATCTGCCGGATGCGATTCGCAAAGCGCTGCAGCAGTCTGGTGTGGCAATTCAATCGCTGGCCTGTCTGGTGGCGGCGGACATTCAGATGGCCAGCCCGGCATTGCGAGAAGCCGCGCTTGAGCTGGGAGTGCCGCTGCGCTTTGTCGCGCCGGCGAGTGACATCGCTGAACTGTCTCGCAATGCAGTCCCTGATGCCCGGATCATCACCACATCCCATGACCTCGCCATCGCCGTGGCCGAACAACCGCTGGATGTTTCGCAGGTTGGCCGTCCACGCGGACGTCTGGCCGTCATCGGTCTCGGGCCAGGTGCAGCCGAGCTGATGGTGCCGGCGGTAAAAGCCGAACTGGCCCGGGCCACCGACGTGCTGGGTTACGAAACCTACGTGCGCATGGCCGGCCCGTTTCGCGCCGATCAGGTGCAGCATTGCACCGACAACCGAGAAGAGATGCAGCGTGCCCGTCACGCTTTCAGGCTGGCCGCTCTGGGCCGTTCGGTGATTGTGGTTTCGTCCGGTGATCCGGGCGTGTTCGCCATGGCGGCGGCAGTGCTCGAAGCGTTGCACGAGTCGACGGACCCGGCGTGGCACAGCGTCGATCTGGAAATTCTGCCGGGCGTGTCCGCCTCGCTCGCCACCGCCGCTCAGGCCGGTGCACCGTTGGGTCACGACTTTTGCGTGATGTCGCTGTCGGACAACCTCAAGCCGTGGTCGATCATTGAGAAACGGCTGGATCTGGCCGCCGAAGCGGATCTGGCGCTGGCGTTCTACAACCCGATCTCCCGCGCCCGTCCGTGGCAACTGGGGCGAGCGCTGGAAATCGTCGCGCAACACCGCACACCGCAAACGCCAGTGGTGCTGGGCCGCGATATCGGTCGGCCGGGGCAGACGTTGCGGGTGACGACGCTCGGCGCAGTGACGCCGGAGCAGGTGGACATGCGCACGATGGTGCTGATCGGTTCGTCCACGACCTGCACCTTTGCTCGCGCCGAAGGTGGCGAGTGGGTGTACACCCCACGTTGGTACGGTGAAAAGCCAATGGGCTGACGTCCGGCGCTTGCGCTCGCATACCTGCCGTACGCAAACAAGGCCGCGAACTTGATATTCGCGGCCTTGTTTTTTAAGTTGAGAATCTGTTTCGAAATACTGACTGTTTTTAAAGTGTCGGGATTTATATTGTTTTGAATGTTGTGATGGAAACAGTTTGAAGGTTTTTATGTTTGTGGTGGTTGTTTTTTTATCCTAGTCTGGCCCGGCTTCAAGGAAGTTTATTAATTATCGAGTGCCCTCCTGATCAATATGAGCAGGGAGGTGTGTTTGTGCCTGTTTGAATGTTTTTGATCGAATGGAATCTGTCATCATGGATGTTGAAAGTTTAATTGGTTTGCCTTCGAAGACCGAATTCAATCATATAAAGAATGCATTTGCCGCGTATTCGGCGAGCGCCGAATACGCGGCGCTCGAACACTATTATCAGTTGGCCACCGCAACGAATCAGCCTGTGGAACAGCAGTTGCCAGTCAAACTATTCCTCGAAACCTTTGAATCGTTGACCGGGCGAATGAAGGGGCCGGTATCACCGGTCATCGAGCGGGCGCACGCGCGTATTCAGAACTACGCGTCGCGACTTGGCGCAACGGTTTCAGTATTTTCAGGTGTCGCTCGGACCGTTCCGAAAATCATGCACTTCGTCTGGGTGGGCGGCAGTGAAGTCGGTCACATCCAGCGCGACTACATGAATATCTGGCGCGCCGTGCTGGGCCCGGAGAATTACCAATTCAATCTCTGGTACGACAGCGATGCGTTGCTGGCTTTCGAGATGAACCGCGTCATTCTCGACAGTGCCAGGGCGCATGCGATGGAGTCCGGCGCAGATCAGGTCAGCAAACCTTCGCAGCTGGCACAAATGATTGAAGACCGCGCGCGCGTCTTGAAGCTCCAGATGGCGGATTACATCAGCCAGCCGCAGTGGGCCGGACGCAGGGATGACGCCCGCATCCAGTTAATGGTCAGCGCATATGGCAAGGACCGCAAGGTGCTGGAGGCATTCCGTCAGAAATGCCTGGATACGCATCTGGCGATGGCCGGTGATGATCTGCGAGTGCGTGACGCTGGCCGCGAGTTTGCCGGACATTTCCTGCAGGATGTCTATCAGCGGGAAATCGGCCTGCGCGGAAATTTCGCGGCAGCCAGTGATGTCGTCAGGTTGCAGGCCGGGTTTCTGGAGGGCGGCCGCTACAGTGACATGGACTATCTGCCTCCGTTTGTCGACAAGCTGGGCGGCGTGGACATCAGCCAGTTCAGCGAAGAGGCGAAGGTGGGCGTGCTGCAGCTTCTGCTCAATGAGGATGCTTCGTTGATGCCGGGCAGGGATCGGTCTCGCTACAAGGACAGAACCGACAAAATTCCTGCGCAGGATAAAGAAAAACTTCTAGCGTTTGCCCGTGAGAAGCCCGGCGTGTCCGGAATATTCATTGCCCCGCAGGACAGCCCGGTTCCGCAGGATGCCATTCGCCTGGGCACCGCGAAAGGTCTTGCGAGCAATGGGGAAATGAACGCGCATTTTCTGGCCCAGCCGCGCAGCGGGATGACCATGGCCTACATGCAGGCGATCCGTCTGAATTATGACTGCCTGTATGAGGTCGAGCGTCGTCTGGACGCAATGGGTATCGCGGCGTCGGATGAAAGCCGTGTTATCAGCGTCATTCAGAACGTCGTCAATGAAAAACAGGCGGAGGGAAGATTTCCCGGTTCAAAGAATCACTTTTCATCGGCCAATCTGATTGAAGCCATTGCTACGTATTATCAAGACGGCATTCGCATCGGCGCACGAGGAACTGTCACGCTGACCGGGCCAGGCAGCGCGGCGACAGGAGTGACAAAGTATATAGAAGACAAATTATTGCCCGATCATGTCGATGATGTGCGTAAACATCTCAAGTTACTGGACAGCTACAACGTCTATACCGAAGAGGAAATGATCTCTGGCTGGACCGTCAATGATGATCCCGAACAGTGGCTGACGAAAGAACACAACAAGTGGAAAGATGGAAAACTCCTGTCACGTTACGGCGCCAACCTGACGGAGTTGCTCAATGAGCACCATATGACATTCAAGCAGGGCTGGCCGGTCATCGAAGGCAAACCGGTGTTCTTGACCGATGTCTTGCAGAAACTGATGAATGATCTGGGCGACCCCTTCATCAAGGCAATGCGCGACAAACTGAGTGGCGAAATCAATGTCGGCAGGCGAATCGATCTGGGTCTGGATGTTCGACAGCAAATCCTCGCGCAACCTGACAGCCTCGTTCCGCCTTCGCATGGGGAGCAGGCTGCCGACAATTTCAATGATTTTCTGACACGGCTTGCCCGGGGTTCGCTTGAACTCGATCAGTTGAGCCCGTTGCAGAGAGCTGTTATCGGCGGTTTGTTCTCGGCATCGCGTGTGGATGTGGAAGGCTTTTCCGAGGCGTGGCAAAAAGTCCGGGCAGTGGCGCGGGATACCATCGATGAAGGTTTTTTCAAACGCTATAACGCTATCGAGAAGATCCTTTACGAACGCAGCGCTCCGGCTTTTCAGGCCGGTTTTGCCCAAGGGGCCACATCTGGTGCAGAGAGCGCAGGTGAGTTGAAGGTCCGCGCACTGGCCGAACCGCTGACCTTGTACCAGTGGGGACAGCGCATCGCGCAAATCAACGGCGCCGCGCGCCGTGACTATCAGACGAAAATCCTCAGGAACGCTGTGCAGATCCGCGAGCAGTTCTTCAAGGCCGGGGCCTCTTCGGCACGGCAGGTTCCTCAGGATCTGTTGCGGCTGGGCACCGGCGATCCCGGCCGCCGCTGCTATCCCTTGGCATTGCTGATGGCCGCTGCGCTGGGGCTCGGAGACGAGGCCGAGCGTGCGCTGATCGGCCGGATTGCCAATGCCAGTCTCGATCCCGCTGATGCCGAGTCCCGGACCATGTTTGCCGCACTGGATGACTTGTCGGCTGTTGCAACGACCGAGATCGGACGTTCGAACGGAGCACTTGGGCTTGACGTGATTGTCCGCAATCTGGAGGCGAAAGCCGGATCCGCCGTCTACCTGCTCGATACGGGTAAGCATGCATTGCTGGTGGCCAGGGTTCAGGTTGACGGAAAACCGTCCTATCGCTTTTTCGACCCGAATTATGCGATTTACGGATTCTCTCGGGCGGATCAACTCCAGCGAGCCATACAGGGTCACCTCGCCAGTGACGGTGATTTGGCAGCGCTCTACGGTCTGGCCGGTTCGACGGACTCCGTGTTCACGGTGATCGAGCTGGATACGAAGGCGATTGCCGACAAGGTATTGCCTTCGAAACTGCCCGTGAACGACCTTCTGAAGAGCGAACGGGTTAGCGCCGGCCGAACGGTTTCCGTATGGGATGAACAGGCATCGGCACGCATGCGCTCGCTTTCGGAAAACGTGCGGATGGGAGAGGGCCTGGCGCAACTTGACGCACGCCACCAGGCAGGCGAGTTCGAAGAGGCGACCCGGCGCTTGCGCAGTGACAGCCAGCTTGGGGAGCAATACCTGCCATTGCTCGAGACGGTGAGGGAAACGTCGAAGTCGCACTACACGCTGACGATGGTTGACGCCCGTCACCCCCAGGTCTCGGTCGAGGTCAGTACCGTCGATTCACGGTTCATCAAACTCGCAAGACACATCAGGCGTCTGGCAAACACGCTGGCGGGGCCGGCGCGAGGCCCGGTGGAGACCGACGGCGGCAGCCGTTTGAGTTTTGCCTTTGCTATCCAGGCCATCATCAATGAGATGCGCAGTCGAGAGTATCAACGTCAGGGGGGGCAGATTCCCGCACTGACCACCGCTTTGCAGGTCCAGGCTTATGTGAGTTATGCGCAACTGAGTTTTGGTGTCGTGACAGACGCACTGCAGATGGTCAGTCTGGTGCGACAAGTGGCGGCCAGTGAACAGGCGCTCGCAGCAGGTCATGCGTCGCTTTCCTCGCGGTTGCTGGGGCGTGCCGCGTCGGGAGTGGGCCTGGGATTTTCGGCGGTCAACATCGGTTTCGATATCCATGGCCTGACCGTGGCCACCACTGATGAGCAACGCTCGCGACTGGCCACCCAGCTTGCATTCAATGGAGCGGCGCTGGGTCTGGATATAGCGGCGCTGGCGGTCGGCGGTACGGTGGGATCGGTGGCGGCTGTGCTGTCGATTCCGTTGCTGGGCATCGGTATCGGTGCAGCGGCCATTGCCAGCAACCTGGGACAAATCAGTGACAAGGCCAGAGCGGTCGGACGTCACTTGTTTCTGATCAATGAAGCCTATACGGAGGCAGGACACAGGATCGAGGAGGGTGTCCTGCGTTTCGAACCCGAAGCCGTCATCACAGAGCTGGATCTGCGGCGGGGCAGCGTGGCATTCGATAGCCAGAAGTTCTTCGCGACGATCTTTCAGACTGTGGGGCTTCCCTCCTTCGATGCAAGAGAGCAGGAAAGGCACCGGGCGATCAATATTCGCGAAGCGCTGCGTCTGCCATCGACGTTGAGAATCGACCGGCAGAAACAGGTCAATGCTGTCGTCTTGCCCTGCACGCCAGGCTGTTACTACGGATACGAATACCAATTGGGTTCGTCGGGTTTCTCCCCGGACGAGGATATCTCCGAACGCTTGAAAACTTATCAGCGGTTCTGGGATTACGGGGATTATTCGCTGCCGGTCGCGCAAGACGGCAGCGGGCTGCGCACGTCTTATCCCAATATCATCGACGGATGGAAGGAACGACTGGAGTTCGATGAGCGGGGCGAGCAACGGTTGCAGTTCTTTTCCACGGCCCCGTTCCCCCATGTCCTCTACAAATTGCATCCGTTCAACACGCCGACCGCTATCCGCGTGCGCCTGGATGAGCACTGTCGACAACTGGTCGTACCTCAATTGCCGGCCGAATGGAAAAACCTGATTTCCTATGAAATCACCGCCCATTCTGGACAAGTGCTGCTGACGCTCAGTCCGGGCGTGGTGTCGGTTGTCCTCAATCCGCCACCTCTCGTTGACGGCCCCTCCCCTGAGGCGTTTTTGCCTCGTGCCTCGGCCGAGTGGGTGATTGCCGCGCCTTGGGCGAGTGAGGAGCAGGTTCGGTTCGAGGACGCGGCACTTATCGTCGATGGCATCCGGATCGATGGCTTTGAAGGTTTTATACGGCTCAAGGGCGGCGAACTGTTTCAGGTGGATCGCAGCAAAAACAATGCGTTGTTGCTGGTTCGCATCGATCTGAGCAGCAACAGAATCTCGCAAACAAGTGAGTCCGGTGTCGGTATCACCGCCGGGCTGCTGGACGTGGACCGGATTTCCGATACCGTTCTGGCAAGACTCAGGAGCCTGCGCCGCGCGAATCGGCTGACCTCGTCGCACACGCCGGTGTCTGGTTTTCAGGTGCCTATGACTGCCTCCAACAAACCCGTTTCGACCACCGGGTACTACGACGCCGGACTGGATCGCATTCTGTATCCGCGCGATCTGCCGGACGCGGTGAATACAGGCATCGTTCTGGGAGCCGTCATTGCAGAGCACGCGTGGTTCTATCACCCGGATCATCCGACCCTGTGGCGTGTCGATACCCTCTCTGGAACGGTCAATCATCGCTATCGCCTGATGAATCCTGCGCAAGGTTCAAGAATCACCGGTTTCGAAAGCACGGTCAGCGGAGGGCTGCGTGTCGTTCAGGACGTCTCTGGCTCGGGTGAGGCCGACTATTCGTTGGAGTACCTGATTGATGGAGCGGCGTTGACATTCACACACTTCAACGCCCGGGGACATTCCGAAGATTTGCTTCGACGCACGCTCGATTACTGGAAGCAACCTCTGAGTCAGTTAACGCAACCCCGGCCGTATGCCGATGACGCTGCCGAAATGTCCACGTCGCTGAGCACCTGGAAAGCCGCGCCGTTTATCGAGTTGCGCTGTTTTGACCACGGTGAGTTTGCTTACTCCGGATGGCTTCGGCTGCATGACAACCAATTCATTCTCAATTATTTCGATGTTGTGCAGCGGACGATGTTGATGTGGGACCGGGTCGACAATCAGGACGCGATTATTTATGACAAGGAAGCTGGAGCGCTGATTAGAGTGGCGCTCGGCCGGATAGATGATGCAGAGACGGTTGACGACATTATCGAAGACAATGTCGTCGAGCTGACTTCTACCGCAGGTCGTTACGTTGCCACCAAAAAGGACGGGCGTCTGTTCGAGGTCGACAGGGACGGCGCGCTGCGGTTCATCGGCGTGGGTCAGCGCTGGTTCGAATTGAATCCCGACTGGCCGGACGCAATGTCTGAACTGGCTCAAAAGCATAAGGCCGCACCCTTTGCCGTGATCGGTCTGACGCGCCGGGACCGTCCTGCATTTCTGGCAGCGTGGTGCATCGCCGGGCAAATGCTACTGGCAGACGTCGGCGACGGCGGGGAAATGACTTTGCTTGCGACGACACCTGATGCGAAGGCGGCCTGGTTGTTCGACCGTACGGCAGGCCGACTCTATCGCCAAAGCCTCGTCGACTTCGAAGCGCTGGGGGCCGCCTTTGCCGAAGGCTCGCGTCTGTCGAATCCGGAGCATTTGCCGAAGGCACAGCCGGTATGGGATCAGTGGCAGGTTTCAGAGGTCGAGGTCCGGGGTCAAGGGTTGCTGGTGCAGACGCGGGACGGTGTGAACCTGCAATTGATTGATGGCCAGCCGGCCAAAGTTCTCGGTGTCGAGACTCGCTGGTCCGAACGCGATCGCCCAACCGATGCCCGGCTTCGCGATCGCTTGCGAGCGCTGGTCTCGACCTGTCCACATGCTGCTTTCATGCCGGTTGGAGAGAGGGATGGATTCTATCGATACTATGTCCCCGAGTCCGATCAACTGTTCGACGTCATCAAACCGTCCGACGGGCAATGGCCGGTGTTTTTGGGCCTTGAAAGTGAATCGCTGCCGCTGGTGTACGACCCCGTGGATAACATTGTCTTCACGCCGCGCCCTGAGCCGACTCCGTCAGTCTCGATCTGGATGCAGGACTGTCTGGCACAGAGGCAGGAGGAGGTCATGTCCATTGCGTCCCGCAGTGATTTTCCAGGTTCACAGGTGGTTGTGCCCCTTGGCGTTGAAAAGCTGTTGCTGTCGTTCGGCGCGCCGCAGCAGGTCTGTCGCCTGACCGACGAAGACTGGCAGCGCATGGACTGCATCGTGCTTGAATGCCAGCCGTCCCCGGACGTTCAGCGTTCCGGGGCGCCCAGGCTGTTTCTGGAGATGTCGGCGAACGAACGGCTGTTGCTGACAGTAAAGGACGGGCAACTAATGTTGATCGATCCAGACAACGCTCACAGTCTGATAGTGCGCGATGTATATGCCTCGGAAGGCGGGCCGGTCATTGCGATGGAGATCGTTGTCAGGACCGCAACGGGTGACCACCGGTTCAGCCTTGAACAGCTGCTGCACAAGGTCATGACTGATCAGGTCGACAAAGGCCACGTTGACATGAAGGCGTTGATCGCAACGAGCGAATCGTTCACTGACTGATTCGATTGTGGCCAAAAGAGGCCGCCGATCTCTGCGTCGGCGGCCTTGCCGTGCGGATCACGGCACCAGATAACCTTTCACCCCGGTGAAAATGATCTGCGCGGCCAACGCACAGACGAACAGTCCCATCAGGCGGCTGACAATCTGCAAGCCTTGATCGCCCAGGATCCGTTCGATGCGGTTCGACAGATAAAGCACGACACCCACGGTAAAACTGGCCAGAGCGATGCTCATGATGGCTGTGAGTTTATCGTCCCAGTGCGGTTGGCTGACGCCCATCACCAATAGCGCACCGATCGTTCCGGGGCCGACGGTCAGGGGAATGGTCAGTGGCACGATGGTCACGTCCTGCTGGACGTTGTCAGCCTGCACCGCCGATTTGCCCTGTGCCATGCCCAGTGCCGAAATGAACAGCACACTGCCGGCGCCGATACGGAAGGCATCCACCGTGATGCCGAACACATCGAAAATCACTCGCCCGAACAGATAGAGCAAAACGCTCGAGACCAGGGTGGCGATCGCCACCTTCCAGGCCAGGCGGCGTTGTTCCTTGCGTGAATAACCACGGGTCAGGCTGATGAAGCAGGACAACACGAAGAACGGGCTGTAGAGCACCAGCATCTTCAGGTAAACACTGAATAACACGTGGAGCATGGCGCGGGCTCGCTGGCGGGGAAAGTCGGGGGAGTCTAACAGGCGCTATCGTGTCTGTCGGCTCACGACGGTTGCGTCGTCGCTCGGTTCTGCTGATCACGCTGGGCCACCCAGTGCTCGATCAGCTCGCGCAGTTGCGACAGCTCCACCGGTTTGGCCATGTGCCCGTCCATCCCGGCCTGACGCGCGCGTTCCTTGTGTTCGGCGAGGATGTGCGCGGTCAGTGCCACGATCGGTGTGCGGATGCGCTGGTTGCCGACTTCCCAGGCCCGCAGTTGCTGGGTGGCGGAGAACCCGTCGAGGATCGGCATTTCGCAGTCCATCAGTACCAGGTCGTAGCGCTGGGCTTTCATCGCCTGCAAGGCTTCTTCGCCGTTGCTGGCGGTGTCTGGCTGCAGGTTGAGCTTGCCGAGCATGCCCCGGATCACCTTGGTGGAAATCGTATTGTCTTCGGCCACCAGAATGCGGAAGTCGCTGGGCACTTTGACGGGGGTGGCAGGGTTGGCTGGCTGCGGCTGGAACACCACCTGGCCACGGTTGCGCTGGTTCAGTTCGTCGGCGAGCGTGGTCTTGAGGGTGTAGCCGGCCACCGGTTTGGCCAGGATGCGCTTGATCCCCGAGTTGCGCGCGATGATCTTGCTCGGCGCATTGCTGATGCCGGTGAGCATGATCAGCAGGATGTCGTGGTTCAGGCTCGGGTCTTCCTTGATCTTGGCCGCCAGTTGCATGCCGGTCATGCCGGGCATGTTCTGGTCCAGCAGGACCACATCGAAATAGTCGCGCAAATGCGCCTTGGTGCGCAGCAGGGCCAGCGCTTCCTTGCCCGACGGCACGGCGCTGACGTTCAGGCCCCAGGCGCTGCATTGCTGCACCAGCACCTTGCGGCAGGTGTCGTTGTCGTCGACCACCAGCACGCGCGCGCCTTGCAGCGGGCTGTCGAGATCCGAGGTCGGATGCTCCAGGCGATCGGGATCCAGCGGCAGGGTCAGCCACAGCGTGCTGCCCTGGCTGGCGCCGCTCTTGATGCCGAACTCGCCCTGCATCAGGCGGATCAATTGGCGGGCGATCACCAGACCGAGGTTGCCGCCCAGCCGGTTGGCCGACAGGAAGTGCTTGCTGTGCAACTCGGCGTGCATCAGCGCATCGCGCTCTTCCTGATCCATCGGCTGGCCGCTGTCCTGCACGGCAATGCGCAGGCGTGGGCCGGCGCTGCGTTCGTCGAGGGCGACGACTACCAGCACTTCGCCTTCTTCGGTTTTCTTCAGGGCGTTTTCCAGCAGGCTCAGCAGCGTCTGGCGCAGACGCGTCGGATCACCACTGATGACCCGTGGCACTTGCGGCTGGATGAAGCTGATCAGCTCGACGTTCTGCTGTTCGGCCTTGGCGCGGTAGATGCTCAGGCAATCGTCGATCAGCGCATTGAGGTCGAACTGCACGTCGTCGAGTTCGATCTGCCCGGACTCGAGGCGGGAGATGTCGAGGATCTCGTTGATCAGGGTCAGCAGTTCATTGCCGGCGCTGTGGATGGTTTGCACGTAGTCGCGCTGTTTTACCGACAGCGGCGTGCCGAGCAGCAGTTCGGTCATGCCCAGTACGCCGTTCATCGGCGTGCGGATCTCGTGGCTGATCTTGGCCAGGAACTCGGCCTTGGCGTTGATCTCGGCGTTGCTCGCGGCAAGGTCGCGGCTGATGCTGAAACGGCTTTCGGTGATGCTGCGCTGACGCTCGCCGAGGGCGATGCTCATCAGCAGGCCGCTGATGCAGATGAAACCCATCAGGGTCATGATCAGACCTTGCGGCGCCACCAAAGTCAGCCCCAGCAAGGCCGGGAGGATGATCAGCGTGCCGATGTTGAACACCACCATTGCGGCAACGAACAGCCGGGCAGGGCGGTAGCCTTTCTGCCAGTGGTAGAAACCCACCAGCAGCATGCTCAGGCCGGCGAGGGCCACCAGCGCGTAGGTGATGATGTTCAGCGGCAGGGTGTTGACGAACAACAGCAGCAAGCTGCAGATCACGATGAACAGGATGTCGCCGATCAGCAGCTTGTTCAATGGATGCGGGCCGAGCGGCGCGAAGAAGCGGTAGGCGAACATCAGGCCGGCCGGGGCGGTCAGCAGCAGGGCCAGATAGGCGCCGGGGGTCTGGATCGCGTGCCAGTTCGGCAGCCACGGACCTGCGAGGTTGAGCAGCAGCAACAGGCTCAGGCTCAACAGGCCTTCACACACCGCGAGCCACAGGCTGCTGCGTGAGCGGGTGTAGGCGTAGCGGATCAGGTTGTGCAGGATCAGCATCGCCAGACAGCCGAACAGCAGGCCGTAGATCAGCGTCTGGTTGTGATTGGCCGCGGCCATCACCGCCGCTTGCAGGGTGATGTACGGGCGCAGCTGGTGGTCTGAGACCAGTCGCAGGTAGACATCGAGGGGCTTGTCACTCTGGGGCAACGGCAGCATGAAATCGCTGCTGGGCAGCGGTCGCTCCGCCTGGGGCTGAGCGGTGCCGGTGTCGCGTTGTTCGATCAGTCGATCACCGTCGAGTACATACAGATTGAGGTGCGACAGGTCAGGGGCGAAGATCCGCAGCACTTGCTCGTGCTTGCCGGGCGCCAGCCTGAAGCGCAGCCACAGGGCACCATCGGGTTCGGCCGCGGTGAGGCGGTCAAGCTCGATAGGGCTGAATTGATTGGTGTAGCGGGCAGAGCGGATGTCGCTCAGTTGGAGGTTGCCCTGATCGTCAAGCAATACCGACCAGGCACTGCCTTGCGCGGCCTGGGCCGGGAGCATGCAGAGCAAGGTCAGCAGCGTGACGGTGAAGCCTATGGCAATCCTGAGCCAGCGCACGGCGAAATCCCTTCGTAGGTTGATGCCAGAATATAACGATGCGCAGCGTCGGAACAGTCCGGCAAGGGCGATGGGCCCCTGCCGGAAACACGGCGTAGCTTATTACTGAGATTCACCGCGTTCACGGGCAATGGCGCGGTAGCCAATGTCGGTGCGGTAGAAGCAGCCTTCCCAGTCGATGGCCTTGGCCAGTTTGTAGGCCTGCTCCTGGGCGGCGCCGACGCTGGCGCCCATGGCGGTGGCGCACAGCACCCGACCACCGGCCGTCACAACGTTGCCGTCCTTGAGCGCGGTGCCGGCGTGAAAGACTTTGCCTTCCAGTGCGGCGGCGGCGTCCAGACCGTTGATCGGCGCGCCCTTGGCGTAGTCACCCGGGTAGCCACCGGCGGCCAGCACGATGCCGACGCTTGGACGTGGATCCCACTGTGCTTCAACCTTGTCCAGCGCCTGGGCCAGTGCGGCTTCGACCAGCAGCACCAGGCTCGATTGCAGACGCAGCATCACCGGTTGGGTTTCCGGGTCGCCGAAACGGCAGTTGAACTCGATGACCTTCGGATTGCCGGCCTTGTCGATCATCAGACCGGCGTACAGGAAACCGGTGTAGACGTTGCCTTCGTCGGCCATGCCGCGCACGGTCGGCCAGATCACCTGGTCCATCACGCGCTGGTGCACGTCGGCGGTGACTACCGGAGCCGGGGAGTAAGCACCCATGCCGCCGGTGTTGGGGCCGCTGTCGCCGTCGCCGACGCGTTTGTGGTCCTGGCTGGTGGCCATCGGCAGGACGTTCTTGCCGTCGACCATGACGATGAAGCTGGCTTCTTCGCCGTCGAGGAATTCTTCGATGACGACGCGCGAACCGGCGTCGCCAAAGGCATTGCCGGCGAGCATGTCGCGCACGGCGTCTTCGGCTTCGGCCAGGGTCATGGCGACGATCACGCCTTTACCGGCGGCCAGGCCGTCGGCCTTGATCACGATCGGTGCGCCTTTTTCACGCAGATAAGCCAGGGCCGGCTCGATCTCGGTGAAGTTCTGGTAGTCGGCGGTCGGGATCTTGTGGCGTGCCAGGAAATCCTTGGTGAAGGCTTTCGAGCCTTCCAGCTGCGCGGCGCCGGCGGTTGGACCGAAGCAGTCCAGGCCACGGGAGCGGAACAGGTCAACGACGCCGGCCACCAATGGCACTTCCGGACCGACGATGGTCAGGGAAACGTTTTTCTCGGCGAAGTCAGCGAGCTGCTCGAGGGCCAGCACGTCGATGGCGACGTTTTCACACTTGGCTTCAATCGCGGTGCCGGCGTTGCCCGGTGCGACGAAAACCTTCTGCACACGTGGATCCTGAGCCACTTTCCAGGCCAGGGCGTGTTCGCGGCCACCGCTGCCAATGATCAAAACATTCATTTCAAAAACCTCGGATGACGCTAATTCTGTTGGGCGCCGTTGGGGCGCTTTTCTGTGGGAGCTGGCTTGCCGGCGATGGCATCACTGCGGTCTATCTGAAGAACCGAGGTGTCTGCATCGCGGGCAAGCCCGCTCCCACAGGGAATCGGTTTATCAGTGACGGAAGTGGCGCATACCTGTAAAGACCATCGCGATGCCGGCTTCATCAGCAGCAGCAATCACCTCGGCATCACGCATCGAACCACCTGGCTGGATCACCGCCGTGATACCGACCTTGGCCGCATTGTCCAGGCCGTCGCGGAACGGGAAGAATGCATCGGATGCCATCACCGAACCAGCCACTTGCAGACCCGCGTGCTCAGCCTTGATCGCAGCGATACGCGCCGAGTTCACGCGGCTCATCTGGCCGGCGCCGACACCGATGGTCTGGCGGTTCTTGGCGTAGACGATGGCGTTGGATTTGACGAACTTGGCCACTTTCCAGGCGAAGATCAGGTCATGGACTTCCTGTTCGGTCGGGGCGCGCTTGGTCACCACTTTCAGGTCGTCGGCACCGATCATGCCGATGTCGCGGCTCTGTACCAGCAGACCGCCATTGACGCGCTTGTAGTCCCAGGCCGGAACGCGATCGGCCGACCACTCGCCGCAGGCCAGCAGGCGCACGTTGGCCTTGGCGGCGACAATGGCGCGGGCTTCTTCGCTGACGCTTGGGGCGATGATCACTTCAACGAACTGACGCTCGACGATCGCCTTGGCGGTCTCGGCATCCAGTTCACGGTTGAAGGCGATGATGCCGCCGAACGCGGATTCAGTGTCAGTGGCGTAGGCCAGTTCGTAGGCCTGACGGATGCCGCCTTCGGCGTCCGGGCTGACGGCCACGCCGCACGGGTTGGCGTGCTTGACGATCACGCAGGCCGGTTTGACGAAGCTCTTCACGCATTCCAGCGCGGCGTCGGTGTCGGCCACGTTGTTGTACGACAGTTCCTTGCCTTGCAGCTGGGTGGCGGTGGCGATGCCGACTTCGGCAGGCTTGGCTTCAACGTAGAACGCCGCGCTCTGGTGCGGGTTCTCGCCGTAGCGCATTTCCTGGGCCTTGATGAACTGGCTGTTGAAGGTGCGCGGGAATTCGCTGCGACCTTCGGTGCTCAGGGTTTCGGCGGCCTGGTTCACGGTGCCCATGTAGTTGGCGATCATGCCGTCGTAGGCGGCGGTGTGTTCGAACGCCTTGAGCATCAGGTCGAAACGCTGAGCGTAGGTCAGGCCACCGGCCTTGAGGTTTTCCAGGACGTTGGCGTAATCGCTGGCATTCACCACGATGGCCACGTCTTTGTGGTTTTTCGCCGCCGAACGGACCATGGTCGGGCCGCCGATGTCGATGTTCTCGATGGCGGTCGGCAGGTCGCAGCCTGGCTTGCTGATGGTGGCTTCAAACGGATACAGGTTGACGGCTACCAGGTCGATCGGCTTGATGCCGTGCTCGTTCATGATCGCGTCGTCGATACCGCGACGACCGAGGATCCCGCCGTGGATTTTCGGGTGCAGGGTTTTCACCCGACCGTCCATCATCTCTGCGAAACCGGTGTAATCCGCGACTTCCACTGCGGCCACGCCGTTGTCCTGCAGCAGTTTGAAGGTCCCGCCGGTGGAAAGGATTTCCACGCCCAGGGCTTCCAGCTCCCTGGCGAATTCGAGGATCCCGGTCTTGTCGGAAACACTGATCAAGGCGCGGCGGATCGGCAGGCGGGTAGTCTGGTCGGTCATCTCAATTTCCATCAAAAGCAAGGGAAGTCAGCAAAAAAGGCGACCGGTTTTACGCGGGCGCCTTTCTGGTTTGATTGAATGCTTACAGCAGATCGTACTGCTTGAGTTTCTTGCGCAGCGTGCCGCGGTTCAGTCCGAGCAGCTCGCTGGCCTTGGTCTGGTTGCCCTTGACGTAGTTCATCACGCTTTCGAGCAGGGGAGCCTCGACTTCGGAGAGCACCAGGTTGTACACGTCCGTGACGGACGCGCCCTCAAGGTGGGCGAAATAATTGTGCAGCGCCTTCTCGACACTCCCGCGAAGGGTCTGACCTTCTTCGCTCGGCGTATTGAGGTGCTGTTTCAAATTCACGTTGTCGCTCACGGGTGTTGTTCCACTCACTAAAGTCTCGGTCATCATCGTCATGCGGCCACCCCTTCTTCGTCCCCTGTCAGGCTCTTGTAACGTTCGGCGAAGAACTCCCGAACGTTGGCGCATTGTGTTTCCGTACCATCCAAACGATTGAAGTGGGCGCGAAATTCCCTGGCGCCCGGCAAGGTTGCGAGATACCAGCCCACATGCTTGCGGGCAATTCGCACGCCCATCACGTCCCCATAGAAGGCGTGGAGGGCGGCCAGATGCTCAAGCAGAATGCGTTCCACCTCGATCAGCTCCGGCGCCGGCAGTTTTTCGCCGGTACGCAGGAAGTGTTCGATCTCGCGAAAAATCCATGGCCGCCCTTGGGCGGCCCGGCCGATCAACAGGCCATCGGCGCCGGTCGCGTCGAGCACGTAGCGGGCCTTTTCCGGCGATACGATGTCGCCGTTGGCAAAGACCGGAATCGACACCGCCCGCTTGATCGCGGCAATGGTGTCGTACTCGGCTTCACCGGTGTACAGGTCGGCGCGGGTGCGGCCATGCACCGCCAGCGCCGTGATCCCGGCCTGCTCGGCGATCTTCGCCACGGTCAGGCCGTTCTTGTTGTCGCGATCCCATCCGGTGCGGATCTTCAGGGTCACCGGCACATCAACCGCCGCCACGACGGCGTGCAGGATCTCGGTGACCAGTGCCTCATCCTTCAACAGCGCGGAGCCGGCGGCCTTGTTACAGACCTTCTTCGCCGGGCAACCCATGTTGATATCAATAATCTGTGCGCCCAGTTCGACGTTGGCCCGGGCCGCATCCGCGAGCATCTGCGCATCGCCACCGGCAATCTGCACCGAGCGTGGCTCGGGATCGCCTTCGTGGATCATGCGCATGCGCGACTTGCGGGTGTTCCACAGGCTCATGTCACTGGTGACCATTTCCGAGACTACAAGCCCTGCGCCCAGACGCTTGCACAGCTGACGAAAGGGCTGGTCGGTGACGCCCGCCATCGGGGCGAGGATCAAGCCGTTCTGCAATGTATATGGGCCGATGCGTACCGCCGACATAGGACTTCCCTGAAGTGGGGCCGGATCATGAGAGTTCGAAAAAGGGTTGGCATGATACCCGCTCTCGATGACTGGATAAAGGCTGAATTGAACAAAATCTGAACAGTTATTCTGTTATTACCGCCGGTTTGGTCGCGCGGCGCGCAGTCAGAAAACTGCCGTCAATCCGGGAGCGGCGCAGCGTTTCACTCGGGCGAGTGGAAACTCAGGCTGTAGTTCACGGCTTTCGGTCCTGGATCGAGAATGTCGAGGGCGATGTGGATCGGCGTCTGCGGCGGCATTTCCGCCATGCCTTCGAGGTCGCCGTTGAGGTATTCGCCGGGTTTGAAGCGACGACTGGCGATCAGGTGGCCGTTGAGGTCGGCGAAGCGAAGCTCCAGCAGCGGAAACGGCTGCGAGAACGGCGCGCGGTTATAGATGATTGCGTCCACCACCAGCGCACCGCTGAATTCCGGGTGGCTGCGCACCACCAGGTTGCTGCTCTTGATCTTGGCGATATCCACCTTGGACGGCACCGTGCAGCCAATTTGCGGGCACAGTTGCTGGAACCAGGGTCGGTATTGATCCTGGCGAGCCAGTTCATCGAAGTGATAGGCGATGTACTGTCCGCCCAGGCCGGCGGCGGCCAGCACGATCAGCAACAGCCAGAGCAGGCGACGGCCCCATGGGGTGCGGCGTTTTTGCCAGTCCAGTTGCAGCGGATCGTCGGTCAGATCCTGCAAGGCTTCGGCGCGAACACTGGTTTCGGCACGTTCGCGTTTTTTGCGCGCAGGTTCGATCAATGGCAGTTCGTCGTCGACTTCGTCACTTGCCGACAGGCGTTCGCGGCGCGCATTCGGGTCGATCGGATCGTGCAGGCGCAGTTGCGGGATCGGCGGTTCGTCATCGAGATCCACCGGCTCCAGCGAGAGCGACGGTTCGGTGCGCTCCGGTCGAATCGGCTCGGGCTCGATGGCCTCTGGTTCATCTTCGACTTCGGGTGCGCGCTCATCCGCCGGCTCGCTGAACAGGCTGTCCGGCCATTTCGTGTCTTCCGGTTCGTGGCTGTCGCGGCGAGCGCTCAGGGCGTCTTCGCGCGGGCGGCCGAACTCGGTGGTCGGCTGGATTTCCCGTTGCTCGAGGCGGGCCAGTTCTTCGTCCAGATCCAGACTGTCCAGATCCAGCTCGGCGGCGCTCCATTGCTTCTGGCTGATGGCGCGCGGCTCGGGCGTTTCGACGATGGCCGGTGGCTCGACAGGCGCAGGCTCGCTGATCGGCGGTGGCTCGCTGATTGACGGCGCCACCGGCGTGACCGCTTCCTTGCCTGCGTGTTGCTCCAGCAATTGCTTGGCGGCATTGAACACTTGCAGGCAGGAGCCGCAACGAACCACCCCGCGGGCCACGCTCAACTGAGCGTGGCTGACGCGGAAACTGGTTTGGCAATGCGGGCACTGGGTGACGAAGCTGTCGGTCATGCGGCGATCCGGATTGAGCAGGCAGTCATTCTAGCGCCGACGGCCGGTGATGCGCACCCAGCCATCACGATTGGCGATCGGATCGAGATCGAAGTCCTGCGCGTAGGCGGCGGCAACTTCGTCACCTTGTTCGGCGAGGATCCCGGACAGTGCCAGACGCCCGCCGGACTTGACCAAGCCGGACAGTTGCGGCGCCAGGGAAACCAGGGGACCGGCCAGAATGTTGGCCACCAGCACGTCGGCTTTGACCTGCGGCAGGTCTTCCGGCAGGTACAGCGGGAACAGTTCGTCAGCGATATTGTTGCGGCCGGCGTTGTCGCGGGAGGCTTCGAGTGCCTGCACGTCGATGTCGGTACCCACGGCTTCTTTCGCGCCGAGCAGCAGGGCGGCAATCGCCAGAATCCCCGAGCCGCAGCCGAAGTCCAGCACGTTGCAGTCTTTCAGGTCCTGGCCGTCCAGCCATTCCAGGCACAGGGCGGTGGTCGGGTGGGTGCCGGTACCGAACGCCAGGCCCGGATCCAGCAGCAGGTTGACCGCGTCCGGCTCCGGTGCGGCGTGCCAGCTCGGTACGATCCACAGGCGCTGGCCGAAACGCATCGGCTGGAAACCGTCCATCCAGCTGCGTTCCCAGTCCTGGTCTTCGATGACTTCGCTGTGGTGCTCGGGCAGCGGGCTGCCGGTCAGCAGTTCCAGATGGGCCAGTACCGGGGCGGCTTCGGTGCCGCCCTCGAACAGGGCCAGCAGGTGGGTGTGTGCCCACAGCGGGGTGGTGTTGAGTTCCGGCTCGAAGATCGGCTGGTCTTCGGCGTCCATGAAGGTCACCGAAACGGCGCCCACTTCAAGGAAAGCGTCTTCGTAGGTTTCGGCTTGTTCTGGGCTGATGGCGAGACGGACTTGCAGCCAAGGCATGGCGGGCACCTGTGAAAAAGATTGATTGCAGCCTAGCGGCCTGCGAGAAGCGCGCAAGTTTACGCGAGCGCGACGGTTTTGTGGGAGCGGGGAATGTGTGAGCAGATGAAACCTTCGGAAACAACAAGGCCGCCCGAAGGCGGCCTTGTCAGGTGCGGGCTGAAGCTTAGTGCTTGTCGCCAGCCAGCTTGTGCTCGAGGTAGTGAATGTTCACGCCCCCTTTGCAGAAGCCTTCGTCGCGGGTCAGATCACGGTGCAGCGGGATGTTGGTCTTGATCCCGTCGACCACGATTTCGTCCAGGGCATTGCGCATGCGCGCCATGGCTTCGTCGCGGGTTGCGCCGTAAGTGATCAGCTTGCCGATCAGCGAGTCGTAGTTCGGCGGAACGGCATAACCGCTGTACAGGTGCGAATCGACGCGAACGCCATTGCCGCCTGGGGCGTGGAAATGCTTGACCGTACCCGGGCTCGGCATGAAGGTTTTCGGGTCTTCGGCGTTGATCCGGCATTCCAGCGAGTGACCGCGGATGACCACATCATCCTGGGTATACGACAGCTTGTTGCCAGCGGCGATGCTGAGCATCTCCTTGACGATGTCGATACCGGTGACCATTTCCGAAACCGGGTGCTCCACCTGAACACGGGTGTTCATTTCGATGAAGTAGAAACGACCGTTCTCGTACAGGAACTCGAAGGTGCCGGCGCCACGGTAGCCGATGTCGATGCACGCCTTGACGCAGCGGGCCAGGACTTCCTTGCGCGCGTTCTCGTCGATGCCCGGTGCCGGTGCTTCTTCGAGAACTTTCTGGTGACGGCGTTGCAGCGAGCAATCGCGGTCGCCCAGATGGATGGCGTTGCCCTGGCCGTCGGACAGAACCTGCACTTCGACGTGACGCGGATTGGTCAGGAATTTTTCCAGATAGACCATCGGGTTGCCGAACGCCGCGCCTGCTTCGGAGCGGGTCAGCTTTGCCGAGGCGATCAGGTCTTCTTCCTTGTGCACCACACGCATGCCGCGACCACCACCGCCGCCGGCGGCCTTGATGATCACCGGATAGCCGACTTCACGACCGATGCGCAGCGCCGTTTCCTCGTCTTCCGGCAGCGGGCCGTCGGAACCTGGAACGGTTGGCACGCCCGCTTCGATCATCGCGTGCTTGGCCGATACCTTGTCGCCCATCAGGCGAATGGTTTCGGCTTTCGGGCCGATGAAGGCGAAGCCGGAGTTCTCGACCTGCTCGGCAAAGTCGGCGTTTTCCGCGAGGAAACCGTAGCCTGGGTGAATGGCGGTAGCGCCAGTCACTTCAGCGGCCGCAATGATTGCCGGGATGTGCAGGTAGGAGTGCGCGGCAGAAGCCGGGCCGATGCAGACGGATTCGTCTGCCAGACCCAGGTGCATCAGCTCTTTGTCGGCCTTGGAGTAAACGGCGACGGTCTTGATGCCCATCTCTTTGCAGGCACGCAGAATCCGCAGGGCGATCTCACCGCGGTTAGCGATCAGAACTTTTTCCAACTTCGCAGTCATCAAAGGCTCTCCGCAGTTCAAACGATGGTGAACAGCGGTTGGTCGTACTCAACCGGCTGGCCGTCTTCGACGAGGATGGACTCGATCACACCGCTGGTTTCAGCTTCGATGTGGTTCATCATCTTCATGGCTTCGACGATGCACAGGGTGTCGCCTTTCTTCACGGTCTGGCCGACTTCAACGAAGGACGGCGAGGTTGGCGAAGATTTGCGATAGAAGGTGCCGACCATCGGCGAACGGGCAACGGTGCCGTTCAGCGCTGGCGCAGCAGCGGCAGCTGGAGCGGCGGCTGCAGCAGCAACCGGAGCGGCAGCGGCGGCAGGTGCAGCGGCCGGAGCCTGCATCGGAGCCGGTGCGTAGTACTGCTGCGCCGGGGTCTTGCTGTGACGGCTGATGCGTACGGACTCTTCGCCTTCCTTGATCTCGAGCTCGTCGATGCCGGACTCTTCCAGCAATTCGATCAGTTTCTTAACTTTACGGATATCCATGAATCATCAACTCCCAAGGGTCGGTCAGGGGCGTTTAGCTTGGTGTTCAAGCTGCTCTAGTGCAGCCTCCAGGGCCAGTCGGTAACCGCTGGCGCCAAGGCCGCAGATCACTCCTACCGCTACATCGGAGAAGTAGGAGTGATGGCGGAAAGGTTCGCGTTTGTGCACGTTGGACAAATGCACTTCGATGAATGGGATGCTCACTCCCAGCAGCGCGTCACGTAATGCGACACTTGTGTGTGTAAATGCTGCCGGGTTGATCAGAATGAAGTCCACGCCCTCGCCGCGTGCGGCGTGGATGCGATCGATCAATTCGTACTCGGCATTGCTTTGCAGATACAGCAGATGGTGGCCGGCTTCACGGGCGCGGCGTTCCAGATCCTGATTGATCTGCGCCAGGGTGGTCGACCCGTAGGTCCCCGGTTCCCGGGTGCCGAGCAGGTTCAGGTTGGGGCCGTGCAGCACCAGTAGCGTTGCCATCTGCGTGTTCCTTGTTATGGGTGAGCCTTCGTCAGAACCCGGCGACTATGCCGCAAAGACTTTGTGACTGTCCAGTTCTCTGCAATAGCCAGCACGATGACCGATGTTTGCGCAAAATATGTGACTGACTGATTAAATCCGGTCATTCGCTTTGGCAACACGTTCGGCGAAGTCGCTGGCGTTGATCTCGCCGATCACCCGCACATCGCGACGTTCGCCCCCGTCCTTGCCGAAGAACATCAGCGCCGGTGGGCCGAACAGGCTGTAGCGGTCGAGCAGGGTGCGCTGTTCGGCATTGCTGGCGGTGATATCGAAGCGGATCAGCCGATAGCCCTTGAGCCGCTCCACCACCGTGGCGTCATTGAGTACTTCGTGTTCGATGACTTTGCAGCTGATGCACCAGTCGGCATACCAGTCGAGCAGCAGCGGGGTGCCGGCGGTTTTCGCTTCGAGCAGCACCCGATCCAGTTCCGCCGGGGTGCTGACGGTCTGCCACGAACCGCTGTTCTGCGCGGTCGAGCCACTGTCGGCAAGGCGTGCCGGGGCTATTGGATTCAGCGGGTCGGTCTGCCCGCTGAACGCGCCGTACCAGCAGGCCAGCGCATAAAACAGCAGGAACATGCCGAGCAACTGGCCGAGGCGTTTGCGCGGCGGTTTGTAGACGAATTCCAGAGCGCCGAGAAACAGTCCGACGCCACCGGCCAGCAAGCCGATCAGCAGCAACGTGATCTGCCCCGGCAGTACCCGGCCGAGCAAACCGATCGCCAGCCCGAGCAGCAACACGCCGATGCCGTTCTTCACGTACATCATCCACGGCCCGCTTTTCGGCAGCCACGCCGCGCCGCCAGTGGCCACCAGCAACAGCGGCGCGCCCATGCCCAGGCCGAGCATGAACAGCTTCAGGCCACCGCCCAGCGCATCGCCGCTGGCGCTGATATAAAGCAGTGCGCCGGCCAGCGGTGCGGAAACGCACGGCGAGACCAGCAGACTCGACACCACGCCCAACACCGCCGCGCCCCACAGCGAGCCGCCTTCGGTGCGCCCGGCGATCCGGTCGAGGCGGCTGCTGATGAAGTGCGGCAGTTTCAGCTCGAATACGCCGAACATCGCCAGCGCGAACACCGCAAAGAACATCGCGAACGGCACCAGCACCCACGCCGATTGCAGCCGCGCCTGCAAATTCAGTTGCGCGCCGAACAGCCCCATCAATGCGCCGAGCAGCGCGAAGCACGCGGCCATCGGCAGCACATAAGCCAGGGAAAGGTTAAAGCCACGCAAACCGCCGACCTGCCCGCGCAGCACCACGCCGGACAGAATCGGCAGCATCGGCAATACGCAAGGTGTGAAGGTCAGGCCCAGGCCCGCCAGGAAGAACAGCGCCAGATCACGCCAGTCCCAACCGGTCACCGGAGTGGACGCGTCACTTGCCGCTGCATCGCCCTCGATGCTCAGGCGCTCGGTTTCCGGTGGATAGCACAAGCCCTTGTCGGCACAGCCCTGATAGGTGACGGCCAGCGTGAAGGCACGGGCATCATTGCGTGGCAGCTCCACATCGAGAATGCCGTGGTAGACCTCGACGTCGCCGAAATACTCGTCGTGTTTCTGCTCGCCTTGGGGCATTTGTGCGGCGCCAGGTTTTACCTCGGCAGGTTCGGCACGGAACTGGAAGCGATGGCGGTAGAGGTAATAGCCTTCGGTGGCGACGAAGCGCAGTTTGACCGATTGCGGTGTGCTCTCGACCAGGCTCAGTTGAAAGGCTTCGCGCACCGGCAGGAAATCGGCGCTGTTGTTGACCGAGCCCAGCGTGGCGCTGGGTTTGCTGTCGAACAGACCGGCGGCGCCGGCCGGCAGGGCGAAGATGAAAAACAGCAGGCAGAGCAGACGGCGCATGACAATCTCGCGAATCAAAGGTGCGGGAATGATAGCGGACTTGGCCCTGAGCTGTGTGTCAGACGCGGAACGCCTGCACGGCGGTGTGCAGTTGACCGCCCAGCAACAGCAGGTTCTCGCCCTGCTCGCGGCCTTGGCCGATGCGCAGCAGATTGTCCCCGCCCAATTGGTGAATCCGTTCGCTGTGATCGCGGATCTCGCTGACCGCACCGCTCTGTTGCGCGGTGATGTCGGCGATGCGGATCGCGGTGTCGGAGATGGTCTGGATCGCGCCGACAATCTTGTCCAGCGCACCGTCCGCCGATTGCGCCTGACTGGCCGTGGCCTCGGCGTGTTCGACCTGCGCGCGCATGCCCTCGACCGATTGCCGGGCGGCGGTTTGCAGGCCGGCGATCAGGGTCTGGATTTCGGCGGTGGCGCCGGCGGTGCGCTGCGCCAGCGAGCGCACTTCCTCGGCCACCACGGCAAACCCGCGGCCCATTTCCCCGGCGCGGGCGGCTTCGATCGCCGCGTTGAGCGCCAGCAGGTTGGTCTGGTCGGCAATCGAGCGGATCACCGTCAGCACGCCGCCGATGGTTGCCGACTCTTCGGCCAGGTGTTCGATCATCTGTGCATTGCCCTGCACTTCGCCAACCAGCGCGTGCAGGCCGGTGAGGCTCTGGCCGATCACTTGTTGCCCGTGTTCGACCGCCAGCCCGGCATGGCGACTGGCGTCGGCGGCCTGGCGCGCATCGCCGGCCACTTGCTGGATGGTCGCTTCCAGTTCGCCGAGGGAATCACGGATCAGCGCGGTGTCACCGGCCTGATGTTCGGCGCCGCTGTGCAAGTCGTTGCTCAGTTCGGCGAGGGTGCGGCTGCTGCCGGCCACTTGCTCGGCATTGCCGCGAATGGTCCCGACCAGATCCACCAGATAGGCGCGCAGGCGATTGAGCGAGGCTTCGATGTCGTGCAGTTCGCGGTTGGTTTTGCCCAGATGAATGTCGCGGCTGAAGTCGCCTTCGGCCCAGGTCGACAGCGCCGGCGCGAGGTTGGTCAGGGTGCGGGCGAGGCGTCGTTGCAGCGTGTCGATCAGCAGCGCGATCAGCAGAATCAGACCGATCATCACGCCTTGCATCAGGCGGACTTCACCCTGGATTTGCCCGTGCTGGGCGCGTACCACCGGTTCGAGGCCGGCGATGGCTTGCTGCACGGCGGCGATTTTCTGGTGGGTCGCGGTGCTCAGGTCGGTGCGTTTCTGGATCTGCTCGCGGGTGCGCGCCAGTTCCGCCGGGTAACGACCGAGCAGACTGTTGAGTTCGCGTTTGAGGCCGACACCGGCGTCTTCGGCGGCGGCTTTTGCTGTGCTTTCGATGCCCATCATCGCGGCGAAATCGTCGCTGCCGGATTCACTGCTGGCGACCACGCCGAGCAAGGGCAGGGCGTCGATTGTCTGGGCCTGGGCGCGGATGTTGCTGACTTCGCGCTCGACATCGGCGGCCAGTTCACTGCGTCCGCTGCTGACCAGTTTGTCTCGGGCCAGCGATAGTTTGCCCAGATGTTGAGAGGCAACCAGCAGGGGTGTCAGGTAAGTCGCATTGCCGCCGGCGTAGGTGCTGAGTTGATCGAGGCTGGCGCTCAATTCGCGCTCGGCCTGCAACAACAGGGCTTGTGGATCGCCGGCCAGTTTGCCGGCAGCCAGCAGGTCGGTCTTGCTGAACCCATCGAGGTCGGCGAGGCTGGGGCGCAAGGTGTCGGCCAGCGCGGGCGGCAGCTCACCAAGTTCTTTCTGCAAATCATCGATGGCCTGACTGGCGTTGCTCAGGCGCAGGGCGTCGCCGCTGGCGAGGTAATCCTCGACGTTGCGTGCCACGTCATTCTGAAATCGCTGCGACAGTCCCAGGTAACGCTCCATCAACAGATACGGGCGCTCCAGGGCTTTTTGCGACCACCACAGCGTGGCGCCGAGGGCCACGCAGACGGCGACCAGCAACAGAGTATTGAGATTGGTGAGCAACTTCAGGCGCATGACGGCTACCAACGGCAGAATGGTAAGCGCCTGAATTTATTGCGGTTCTGTTACACGGTTATGACCGTTTGGGTCGAATCCGATGAAAAAGTGGCACTTTGCTTTGAGTCGCGAGCGGTCTGCACCCGATTGCGTCCCTCGCCTTTGGCGCGGTACAGCGCCTCGTCGGCCTGGCTGGCCATCATCAGGCTGTCGGAGTCGTCGTGCATCTCCACCACGCCGGCGCTGAAGGTGCACCACAGATCCTGCGGCTGGGCCGGATAGTGAATCTCGGCAAAGCGCTGGCGGATTTCGTCGAGCACTTTGTGCGCCGCTTCTATATCGGTGTCCGGCATGACGATGGCGAATTCTTCGCCGCCGTAACGGCCGATGAAATCGGTCTTGCGCAGACGCTGCTTGAGGAACAGCGCCAGGCTCTTGATCACCCGGTCGCCCATGGGGTGACCGTGGCTGTCATTGACCCGCTTGAAGTGGTCGATGTCGAGCATGGCAAAGCTCAACGGCTTGTTCTCGCGGCGGGCGCGGAACGAGCAGTCTTCGAGCAATTGCAGAATGTGCGTGTGGTTGTAGAGGCCAGTGAGGCTGTCGCGGACCATCCGTGCCTTGAGATTGCGCGCACGGGCGGCGCGGTTGCGCACGGTGGTGATCAGGTGGCGCGGCTTGATCGGCTTGGTCAGGAAGTCGTCGCCACCTTCGCTCATGGCGTCGAGCTGCTTGTCCAGATCGTCTTCGGCCGACAGGTAAATGATCGGCACGCTGACGTAGCGGTCGTTGTGGCGGATGACCTTGGCCAGCTCGGTGCCGGTGCAGGCCGGCATGTACATGTCGAGGATGATCAGGTCTGGCTGGAAGTCCGCCAGCTCGGCCATCGCTTGAATCGGTTCGATCAGGGTGCGGGTGACGATCCCGGCGCTGTTGAGCAGGCGTTCGGTGTGCAGGGCCTGGGCGCGGGAGTCGTCGATGATCAGCACTTTATAGGGTTCGTACTGGGCGACGCAGGTCAGGACTTCGATCTTCTCCAGCAGGCTCGAGGCTTCGAGGGTACCGGTGAGAAATTCCTGGCCACCGGCGCGCACTGCCGCGAGGCGGGTCGGGGTGTCGGTTTCGTGCAGGCTGAAGAACAGCAGCGGCAGCGGTTCTTCCAGACCTTGCTGGGCTTCGGCGGCGAGTTTCAGACCGACGCCGGCACCGCTGAAATCCACGTCCATGACAATCGCGGCCGGCAGGCGCTCGACCATCGACGAACGAAACGCCGACACGCTGTCCAGCGCCTGGGCACTCAGACCGAAAAACTCCAGCTGCTTGGCCAGCCGCTCGGCGCGGTCGTGATCCTGCAGCATCACGTAGATCGGTTTGCGCAGCGGCGGCAAAAAGGTTTGATCAAGCTGATCGCCATGGCGCAGGCCGGTGCGCGACAAGCGCTGCATCAAACGGTTGAGATCGGTGATCAGGCCGCTGCTCAGGCGTCCGCGATTGGCGTCCACCGCTTCCAGCGACTGGCTGATGTGGCGGGCCAGTTGCGTGTGTTCGGGCTGTTCGAAGCGCTCGGCAAAACGCAGCAGGCGCAGATTAGCCTCGCTCAGTTCGGCGAGATCGGCAGTGGACCACTCACTGCGCTGCAGGCGCTGCCATATCTCAAGAATCTGACGTGCCTGATGAATTACCCGCTGGGCAAAGTGGTGCTTGAGGCGCTCACGGCTGGGGTCTTCTGGCTCGGTCATATCCTGACTACTAGTTAGGCTGCATGCTGAGATCGACTGGTGGCTCTATGCTAGCACCTCTTTTCCCTTACATGAGTGTCGTACGTCAATAATCTGCTGTGCGTCACTATTCAGTTTCTGACTGGTCGGTTTCATCCGGGACTGGCTCGTCGTTCAAGTGCCCGTGAACCGGGCCTTAAAGGATGTTTCCCAAGGCTTTTGAGGACGCTTCCCCCGCACTGGATGGTCATCGTCTGTCAGGGCTTTCTGATTTTTCCCAAGATCGGTTTCGCAAGGGTTTTGCACTGGTAGGGTCAGGGAAACCCCTACCGGATGTTTGCCCGGACATGACTCAGTGTTTCAACAAATACTCCAGCGATGCCCAGCGCCTGAATCACAACATCACGCCCGTTGCCGACTGTGAGTGCAATGAAGAGATGTTGTATGGCGAACGGGTGAGGGTGACCGAGGTGCCGGTTTTGACGTGCCAGTGCCTTTGGCGTGCCTATCAACGGGAGGCGGAGAGCATCGTCGCCCCTGACGGCGTGCTGATCGCCGATCCGGTGCAGCGCAACCGGGCGATCAACGCCGCGTATGCCCGACTGTGGCTGCATGACTCGCGGTTCCAGTGGGCCGGGCTGGCGGCGTTCGCGTCCAAGCAGGTCGGTTGTGGATTGCTGCATGCGGCGGACAGTATCGAGCTGATCCGCCAGGAGCATGAGGCGCGGCAGCGGATGCGGGACGGGCGCCGTGAGTCCGGGCTGCTCACTCCGGACAAAATGCCCCGACAGGCCGAGGACTGGGGGGATTACCAAGAGGCGAGGGCGCGCAACCCTTTGCCTTCGCTGGATTTGCGTACTTCGGGTGAAGAGCTGTCATTGGTGCAGCAACAGTTCCGGCATGTGTACGACATGATGGCGATGGGCAATACCACGCTGTTTCTGGATGTTTATCCGCTGCATCAGTTTTATGCGGTGCGTGGGTTGGCGGAGTTGAAGAAGTGTCTGAAAACACGGAGAACGATCTATGGGCACGCAAGGTTTCCGGTGCTTTGGCCCATAGGGGGGAAAGCGCTTCCTTTCGGTGAGGCGTTTCAAGAAATCTTGAATGGATTCGAGGCGATAGATGCGGGGAATATTGCCGAAAGTGTGAATCAGCTGGCTTGGCACGAACAACGAAACATTCTCCAGCCGAGCATCTACGAAAATCGCCATTTGGTGACGTTGTTGCGTGGCAATCATTTTTCCTACGTGACCGGCTTCCCTTCCGGTGTGGCGCAGGCCATCGAGTTGACCCTCACCAGTCAATGTCAGCGAGTCGATGACGGCCGCACCATCGATTTTGGCCGCAACCCGCTGGCGGACCTATCCGATCTCGATCAGCGGATGGTGTTTGTCCTGCGGGCTGCCGCCCGTTTCCACCAGATGCTCAATGACAGCAACAGGGACGCACTGGCGCAATCCATTCGTGAGATCGCTGCCATGGAGGATGCTTGATGCGCTTGCGATCCTGTCTGCCCAGATGGCGTTGCTGGGCATGGCTCATGCTTTGTGGTGTTCTGGCCGTGGCCGCCGCACGTCAGTTGACACGGCCTTTGTGGGGCGACTCCGTGATCGCCATGTCCATAAGCGGAACCTATGAATACATGCGTGAGCATTCGACCGCCCCCCTCGTTATATGGGGCCATGTTGGCAGGCGCGTCTGGGGTGGCGCTTCCAGGACAGATGCGCGCCTGCGATTTGTCGATCCGCAGTACGGATTCGAAACGCCGCCGGCGCGGTTCTTCACGTTCACGTTCGAGGGTCACCTGGTCGGTGATATCCGCATGTCTCCTCAGGTCGAGCCCCTGTTGATCGATGATGCCTTGAAGGTCGTTCTCGATCTGCAAGCCCAATGGTGCGCAAACGGTTGGAGGCCAGTCGGGACGCGAAGTGATCCGACGATGGCGGACACACCAGAGTGGCGAGCCTATCTCAGAGACAGTGTGGTCGCCGGACGTTCATTTTGGCAGGCCGGCGACAAGTATCAGGCGATGTTGATCCTTGGACGGTTCCGAGACTCTCGGCATCCCGACCAAGAGCGATACCTCATTACTCTCGAGCTCGCCGAGCCCTGGATACCCTTTGACGAAATTGAAGATCTCTACGAAGAACCCCACCCCTTTCCCCCACCCCAACCCAAAAAAGGAGCAATACCATGCCAACCCCAGCCTTCATGACCATTGTTGGCAGCCGCCAGGGCCTGATCAGCGCCGGTGCCTTCACCGAACCGTCGGTGGGCAACAGCTACCAGAACGGACGTGAGGACAAGATCATGGTTCAGGCCTTCAGCCACGGCATTCTCCTGCCCAAGGGCGCGGGTGCCGGGCGGCGAATGCACAAGCCGCTGGTCATCACCAAAACCATCGACAAAGCGTCACCGCTGATCCAGGTCGCCCTGTGTTCCGGTGAGCGGCTGAGCAAGTGCTGTCTGGAGTTCTATCGAACATCGGCCCACGGTAGTCAGGAGCACTTTTATACGATTGAACTGGAAGACGCGCAGATCGTCAGCACCGAGGTTTTTATGCCCGACTGTCAGGATCCCGCCACGTCACACCTGACACAGCGGGAAAAAGTCCACTTCAGCTACCGCCGCATCTACTGGCGGCACGAGATCAGCCGGACGATGGGCTCCGATGAGTGGCAGAGCGAGAGCCTGGGATGAGGCTGGTTCATCATTCGCACCTGACCGATACCGAGCGCCTGCATGTCTATCCGGTGGACCAGGCGCTGGAGTGGGTTTGCAAGGTGCTGCTGGAGCGGCAATCCCTCGAAGGTCTCGATCAACTGCGGGCAGGTCTGATGCTCGATCTGGACAGTGAAGTGCTGGAGCACATCGAACGTGGCGAGTGGCTGTTACTCAGGGCCGAAGCCGATGACGGCGAGTGGTCCACCGTCCAGTCAGCCTTCGATCAGGCGGTGCTCGACTTGATGAACAACCCCCCGCCCCAGCCCACCAGAACGCCGCGCATTTATCGTCTGGTCGAGAGCATGACCGGCGAACCGTTGCCGCAGCAGCCCTACATTGCAACAGTTGACGGGATCCCCACCCAGCGCCGAACTGACGCCGAAGGCATTGCTCATCTGTTCATGCCGGACGATGCCCGGCAGATTTCAATGCGAATTTTCAACGTCTGAAGCCTGCGTCTATCCTTTCGCTCACTGACGAACTCCGCCTGTTTTTCTTCGCGACCCTGATCGCGGGTGCCGGGGCGAGGCACGTTGTTGTATGGTTGTGGTCGAACCGTTGAACCCAAGATTGAAAGGATATCGCCATGCTGGACTGGAAGAACCGCGCGGGCAGCGCGCCTGAACGTGCCGCCGAGCCCAAGTCGGCCGCCCGCAGCTATGTCGGCGGGCTGTTGTTCAGCCGGGCGCTGGCCACGCTGGTTGCCATTTATCTGTTGGTGACCATTGGCCTGGGCTGGTACTGGAGTCAGGAACCGGCGCTGTTTCCCGTGGCGCAGAACGCTCAGGTTGCCGCCGAGAAGGAAGGCAAGCAGATGGTGGTCGGCTACACCACCGTCGAAACCCTGAAAACCGTTGCCGGCACTTTGCTCGACAAGCCGGGAGGTTACATTTCCAACGACCGTTTCCCGCCGGGCCTGTGGATGGACAACATGCCGAGCTGGGAGTACGGCGTGCTGGTGCAGGTACGCGACCTGACCCGTGCCCTGCGCAAGGACTTCGCCCGTTCGCAGTCGCAATCGGCTGAAGACGCCGACCTGGCCAAGGCCGAGCCGCGCTTCAACTTCGACAACAAGAGCTGGGTCCTGCCGTCCAGCGAGTCGGAATATCAGGAAGGCATCAATTCCCTGAGCCGTTATCAGGCGCGTCTGTCCGACCCGACCCAGAAAAACGCGCTGTTCTACGCCCGCGCCGACAACCTGAACAACTGGCTGGGCGATGTCGGCACCCGTCTCGGTTCGCTGTCGCAACGCCTGTCGGCCAGCGTTGGCCGGGTCAAGCTCAACACCGCGCTGAAAACCGAAGTGCCGGCGGTGGGTGAAGTTCCGCAGGTCGACGAGGAAGTGGTCGAAACCCCGTGGATGCAGATCGACAACGTGTTCTATGAAGCCCGTGGCCAGGCGTGGGCGCTGTCGCACCTGCTGCGCGCGATCGAGGTCGATTTCGCCGACGTGCTGGCCAAGAAGAACGCGACCGTCAGCGTGCGTCAGATCATCCGTGAGCTGGAAGCTTCCCAGGAGCCGATCTGGAGCCCGATGATCCTCAACGGCAGCGGCTTCGGCGTGTTGGCCAACCACTCGCTGGTCATGGCCAACTACATTTCCCGGGCCAACGCGGCCGTGATCGATTTGCGTCAACTGCTCAATCAGGGCTGAGTCATGGACGAGAGCGCCAGAGAGGCGGCCCACCGCGCCGCCTCGGATGCCGAACAGATCGCCTGGGTCGACGAGCAGGACAACCTGCTCGGCGCCCTGGTACGTTCCGACCTGCGCGAGCGCGGGCTGATCGGCCGTGGCACCTACATCATGCTGTTCAACTCCGCCGGTGAACTCTGCGTGCATCGGCGCACGTTGAGCAAAGCCATCTATCCCGGTTACTGGGACGTGGCAGCAGGCGGCATGGTGCAGGCGCACGAGACCTACGCCGAGTCGGCGGCCCGTGAACTGGAAGAAGAGCTGGGCGTGAGTGGCGTAGAGCTGACGGCCCACGACCATTTCTACTTCGAAGACACCGGCAATCGTCTGTGGTGTTCGGCGTTTTCGGCGGTGTGGGACGGGCCGCTGATCCTGCAGCCTGAAGAAGTGCTCGAAGCGCGCTTCATTCCGGTCGAGCAGGTCATGCAGGAAATCCGGCAAAAGCCTTATTGCCCGGACTCTCTGGCAGCCTTGAAACGTTATCTGAAGGCTCAGCAAAGCAACGTCGCAAAGAACACATAAATTGGCGCCGATTGGCACTTAGCAATCGGCGTTTTTGCCGTTACACTGCGCGACCTTTTCAAGCTGCACCGGCCCGCTTTTATTGAAGAACCGGTGCAGTAGCGCTGCCCCTGCCTGAGTGGGGCTTCGCGGTCGATAGCCTTGCCCAAGGCTGCGATCAGTCTTTGTCCTCCCGAGAGGATTGCCGGTGGCCAAAAAAGCCGCATCCTTCGCCGCCCTGGGCGGCCTGGTATTTTCCACCGACGCAGGTCGTCATTGCCCGGAATGCAGCAAACCGGTGGACGCCTGTATCTGCAAGCAAACCGTGATCCCGGCCGGCGACGGCATTGCCCGCGTGCGCCGCGAGAGCAAGGGCCGTGGCGGCAAGACGGTGACCACCATCACTGGCGTGCCCCTGGCCGAAGACGCGCTCAAGGAGCTGGCGACAACGCTGAAGAAGCGTTGCGGCACCGGCGGTGCGTTGAAAGACGGGGTCATCGAGATTCAGGGCGACCATGTCGAGCTGCTCCTGGCCGAGTTGGTCAAGCACGGTTTCAAAGCAAAGAAGTCCGGCGGCTAGCAGCCTCTGTGAAACCCACCGACGGCTTGATTCAGCTCCAGAGTTTCTGGTTCTGACGTCGTTTCCATGGTTTTCACAGAGCCTGTTCATGAACGGTTTCTAAACTCAACGCTGTCAGCGCGGTCTACCGCCCCGCTGACGAACCGTCATTTTCATTCTTTAGACTGCGCCGGCCTGCGATCAGGCGACGCACTATGACTTCTTTATAGGGGACTTCGATGTCCGTACGACGCACACGCAAAGACGATGGCAGCCAATGGACAGTTGCGGACAGCCGCAGTGTTTACGGGATTCGCCATTGGGGGGCCGGGTATTTCGCGATCAATGACGCCGGTCGCGTCGAAGTTCGTCCGAACGGCCCGAGCAGCTCGCCTATCGATCTGTTCGAACAAGTCGACCAGTTGCGCAAGAGCGGCTTGTCCCTGCCGCTGCTGGTACGTTTCCCCGACATCCTGCAAGACCGCGTCCGTCAGCTGACCGGCGCTTTCGATGCGAACATCGAGCGTCTGGAATACCAGAGCAAATACACCGCGCTGTACCCGATCAAGGTCAACCAGCAGGAAGCGGTGATCGAGAACATCATCGCCACCCAGAACGTTTCCATCGGTCTGGAAGCCGGCTCCAAGCCTGAGCTGCTGGCGGTGCTGGCGCTGGCGCCGAAGGGCGGCACCATCGTCTGCAACGGGTACAAGGACCGCGAGTTCATCCGTCTGGCGCTGATGGGCCAGAAGCTCGGCCACAACGTGTTCATCGTGATCGAGAAAGAATCCGAAGTCGGTCTGGTGATCGAAGAAGCCGCTTCGCTGAAGGTCAAGCCACAGGTCGGCCTGCGCGTGCGTCTGTCGTCCCTGGCGTCGTCGAAGTGGGCGGATACCGGTGGCGAGAAATCCAAGTTCGGTCTGTCGGCGGCGCAACTGTTGTCGGTGGTCGAGCGCTTCCGCGCGGCGGGCCTGGATCAGGGCATCCGCCTGCTGCACTTCCACATGGGTTCGCAGATCGCCAACCTCGCTGACTACCAGCACGGCTTCAAGGAGGCGATCCGTTACTACGGCGAGCTGCGCAATCTGGGCCTGCCAGTCGATCACATCGACGTCGGCGGCGGTCTGGGTGTGGACTACGACGGTACCCACTCGCGCAACGCCAGCTCGATCAACTACGACATGGACGACTACGCCGGTGTCGTGGTCGGCATGCTCAAGGAATTCTGCGACGCGCAGGCCTTGCCGCATCCGCACATCTTCTCCGAAAGCGGCCGTTCGCTGACCGCGCACCACGCGATGCTGGTGGTGCAGGTCACCGACGTCGAGAAACACAACGACGAAATTCCGCTGATCGAGAACAAGGAAGCCCTGCCGGAAACCGTGCAGTGGCTGGTCGATCTGCTCGGCCCGACCGATATCGAAATGGTCACCGAAACCTACTGGCGTGCCACTCACTACATGAGCGATGTAGCTGCCCAGTACGCCGACGGCAAACTGACCCTGGCCGAGAAAGCCCTGGCCGAGCAGTGCTACTTCGCCGTATGCCGTCGCCTGCACAACTCGTTGAAAGCACGTCAGCGTTCGCACCGTCAGGTGCTGGACGAACTCAACGACAAGCTGGCCGACAAGTACATCTGCAACTTCTCGGTGTTCCAGAGCCTGCCGGACACCTGGGCGATCGATCAGGTCCTGCCGATCATCCCTCTGCACCGTCTCGACGAAGAACCGCTGCGTCGCGCCGTCCTGCAAGACCTGACCTGCGACTCCGACGGCAAGATCAACCAGTACGTCGACGAGCAGAGCATCGAGACCAGCCTGCCGGTGCACGCGCTGAACGAAGGTGAAGACTACCTGCTGGGCGTGTTCCTGGTCGGTGCCTACCAGGAAATCCTGGGCGACATGCACAACCTGTTCGGTGACACCGACTCGGTGAACATCTACCAGAACGCCGATGGCAGCGTGTACCACGCCGGTATTGAAACCCACGACACCATCGAAGACATGCTGCGTTATGTGCACCTGTCGCCGGAAGAACTGATGACTCACTACCGCGACAAGTGCGCCAGTGCCCGCATCAGCGCCAGCGAGCGCACCCAGTTCCTCGATGCCTTGCGCCTGGGCCTGACTCGCTCCTCCTACCTGTCTTCCTGACGTTCAGGTTCCGACTCCACCAGATTGTCTGAAATTGTTCCGCGCACAGCGGGCATTTCAGATGATCTGGTGAGATTCTTCTTTTTAAATTCGTGAAATGGCCTTCATCCAGGCGAGCAAAGTGATGTCGTCTGCTTTTCGCGTAGGTCATTTCCGAATTTGTACTTCGGCACTCTACTCGGCCATGCCTCTCGGCGAGAATCCCCGGCCGCCCCTCCTGTAGAGAATCGCCCATGTTCGATCCAGCCTGCGAGCCGTTGTTTCGTCTCGATGTAGCGGGTCTGTCCACTCCGCTTGAAGTCCTGGCATTCACGGGTAGCGAAGCCATCAGTGAGCCTTTTGCCTTCGAGATCGACTTGCTGCTCGATGATCCCTCCCTGGATCTCGCCAGCCTGATGTATCGCCCGGCTCGCCTGTGTTTCGGGCCTTCGGGCAACGGCGTGCACGGGCAACTGCACAGTCTTGTCCAGCATGAGCCTGGGCAGGGCGCGCGATTGTGCCGGGTGCGGCTGGGGCCACGGTTGAGCTGCCTCGGCCTGCGATATAGCCAGCGCATCTTCAGCGACCGCACGGCACCGCAGATTCTGGATCAGGTCCTGCGCGAGCATGGAATCAGCGGAGCCCGGCGCCGATTCGAACTGCAGGCCGATCATTCCCCGCAGACGTTCTGCGCCCAGTACGGAGAGTCGGATCTGCAACTGGTGCAGCGGTTGTGCAGGCAGGCGCGGATTCACTATCGCTTCGAGCATGGCGACAGGGGGCATTGCCTGGTGTTCGGCGATAATCCGGCCGGGCTGCCGTCAGCGCACGACTTGCGAGTCAACAGCGAAAGCAGTGCCCCGTCGTCGACCATACGGCGTTGGCTGATGAGCGAGCAGGTCGACGTGCAAGGCGAAGGATTGCAGCGTGTTCGCACGGCACAGGGGGACTCCTGTCAGGCAACCCTGCGCAGCGGTCAATGGCTGGCGTTGTCCGGTCACCCTATCGCAGACGCCAACAGGCGCTGGTTATTGACCCGGATCGAGCACCATGCGGATCAGTTGCTCGACCCGCCCTACAGCAATCGGATCTTTGCCGCCGATCATCTTCACGTGCCCCCGGTGCCCGCGCAGTGCTCGGGAAACCGCATGCGCAGTCCGCAACGCGCGTGGGTCGTGTCGGTTGCGGAGCCACAACCGGATCCCGGGCGCCCGATTGCCGTCCAGTTTGACTGGCTGTATCAGGGCGAAGGGGCGAGCCCGAGTCACTGTTGGCTGCCACTGGCCCCGGCGCTGGCCGATGCACCGTCGGCGCTGATGCTGGAAGGTCTGGAGGTTGTGGTGAGCTTTCTCGAAGGCGATCCCGAACAGCCCGTGATCAGTGGCGTCCTGCAGGCTTTGGCGCCTGCGAAATCCATTGAGCAAGAAGAGCCGTTGCCGGTGCCTGACCGCCTGGCCAGCGAAGGTCTCTCGCAATGGCTGAAGGCGGCCGAGCCGTTGTTACTGTTGTGCCTGATACCCGGAGGTGGCAGTTATCGGCACTGCGCCGCATCGGTGTGCTGTTGCCGAGTGGCCGCCGGGCTCAAAACGAGCGAAGGGCGATGAGCGTCGCGGCACCCGGACAGCGTGCGCAATGGTTGTTGCTGGACACCGCGCAGGCACAGCAGGCGTTGATCACGCTGCGTCAGGGATTCTCGGGTGTGCGCAGCATGAAACTGTTTCACGGTACGGAGTTCCAGCCGGTCGATGAGCAGGGGCCATGGCTGATCGATCTGCGCGATTTCCCCGCACTCTCGTCGCTCTGTCATGCCGACCCGCAGACCTGGCAAGGGCTGCTGCTGGGCTGCGCAGCTCCGGAGCAGCGGTTGCGCGAGCACTTGCAACGGATGCTGACCGTCTCGGTGGGACTGGATCATCGTGCGCTGCTCAATTACTACAATCGCCAGACTGCCAGCTACTTTTTCGATGCCTGTGACGCCCGGCAATTGAGCTGCTGGCTCGGGCCGATAGACTGGTTGCGCTGGTTCGGCGGGACCTGGGCCGATCTGGCCGGCGGCAGTCAGGGCTGGCAGCAGCTGCGCAATCCGGGGCTGGCCGTGGAACCTCTGCGGGTCGAACAAAGCCTGACCCGCCAACAGCGCGAACGCCTGCACCGATGCCTGCTGGATCAGCATGTCTGGCGCTGGAGTCAGTCGACGGGGAACGGCTATCGGCTGATCTCTTCCTTTCAGGAGCAAGGCCTGGCGCTGGGGTTCAGCGAACAGGCGCTGCTGGACGACTGGTTGTGGCTGCGTTTGCAGCATCCGCGTGCCGAGCTGACACCGCTGCCGCAAGGTTTGACCCCACGGCAGCGGCTCGAACTGTTGCGTCGGCGCTGGCTGAACGATCCGTCGTGAAGCGCCGCTTCAGTGAGCGGCACCATTGAACCAGCCATCGGTGCGCCGCAGCCACCACGCCAGTCCCCCGAGCGTCAGGCTGCGCAGCACCATGAACAGCAGGAATGAAATCCACAGGCCGTGATTGCCCAGACCTTGCAGCGCCCAGGCGACCGGCAGCAGCAGGATCACGGTCGCCAGCATGCCGTTGCGCATTTCCCGGGCACGGGTGGCACCGATGAACAGGCCGTCGAGCAAGTAGCTCCAGACTGCGATCAACGGCAGGACAGCCAGGTAGGGCAGGTAGATGAACGCGGTGTCGCGCACGCTCTGGATGTCGGTCTGCATTTCGATGAACAAGTGGCCGGCCAGCAGGAACAACGCGGCAAAGCCCAGGCTGGCCAGCAGCGACCACCCGCCGGCAACCACCAGCGAGCGACGCAGGGCCAGACGATCCCGGGCGCCGATGGCGTGGCCGCACAAGGCTTCGACGGCGTGGGCCAGTCCGTCCAGCGCGTGGGCGGTCAACAGCAGGCCGTTGAGCAACAGCGCGTTCGCCGCGACGGTGGCATCGCCCAGTCGCGCGCCCTGCACGGTGATCAGGAAAAACACCGATTGCAGGGCCAGGCTGCGAATGAAAATGTCGCGGTTGACCGCCAGCAGCGGACGCCAGCTCTGCCAGACCTTCAGTGCCGCCCAGGCGATGTGGCCGGGATAGGCACGAAGCGCCTTGCGGGTCATCCACAGGCCGAGCAGTGCGCCGCTCCATTCGGCGATCACCGAGGCCCGCGCCGAACCGACCACGCCCCAGTCCAGGCCGATCACGAACCACAGGTTGAGCACGATGTTGATCAGGTTGGTGCTCAGCAGAATAGCCAGCGGCGCCCGTGCGTTCTGGGTGCCGAGGAACCAGCCGACCAATGCATAACTGGCCAGCGCCGCGGGCAGCCCGAACAGGCGCGTGTGGAAGAAGTCGCGGGTCAGCTGATCCAGCTCCGCCGACGGTTGCATGAAGTGCAGCGCGACCCCGCTCAGCGGTACGCCCAGCGCTCCGAGCAGCAGCGCTAGCCCCATCGCCAGCAACAGGCCCTGAAGCAGAATCTGCCGCAAGGCCGCACCGTCGCTGCGCCCGGCGGCCTGGGCGGCAAAACCGGTGGTGCCCATGCGCAGAAAACCCATGGCCCAGGCCAGAAAGGTATACAGGCTGGCACCCACTGCCACCGCGCCCAGTTGATGAGCGTGGGGCAGATGACCGATGACGGTGCTGTCGACCAGCGCCACCAGCGGCACGGAAATGTTGGAGAGGATCATGGGGGCGGCGAGCGCCCAGACGCGACGATGGGTCGGGCGGTCGCGCCAGTCGGTGATCAGGTTGGACATGCGGGCTCCTTGAGGAGCTGCATTGTAGCGGGCGGCGTCAGTGAATGATCCAGCTCAGCAGCCACAATCCCAGCAGCAACCAGATGATCCCGGCAATGATCGAGGCATTCATGAACGCGCGGATCGCCGACCACAGCAGCATCAGGCCGACGATCAGCGCGATGATGCTGATGATCGAGGTGTCCATGCCCAGCGCTCTCGACAGCCCGTCGACAAAGTTGCCTCCGGCGTTGCCCAGCAGATTGAACAGGCCGCTGAGGCCGTCGACGATGAAGCGGATGATCGAGCCGAGCGCCTGGCCCAGCCATTCGAAAAAGCTTTCTACCTGCATGTCTGTTTCCTGATGAAAGAGCTGAGCCTTGGGCCGCAGCGGGAGCGGTCGAGTTCCCTGCAAGCATAGAGGGTTTTAACGGGCGACTGGCGCTTGCCTTCGCGCAGCTTCCCCCCGAAGCTATACGCCTTCAGGAGAGCCCGATGAACCTTGTTGAACTGACCGAACGCCTGCACGCCATTCGCGACCGCAATGACTGGCGGCAATTTCACAGCCCGAAAAACCTGGCCATGGCCGCCAGCGTGGAAATGTCCGAACTGGTGGAAATCTTTCAGTGGCTGACCGAAGACCAGTCCCGCCAGTTGCCGGCGGACAAACTCGCCCACGCCGGGCAGGAAGTCGGCGACATCGTTCTGTATCTGTTGCTGCTGTGCAGCGAGCTGGGCCTGGACATGAATGAAGTGGTGCGCAGCAAACTCGCCGACAGCGAACGGCGGTTCAGCTGATGAGCGACCGTCATTTCGATCAGTTGGCGACCCGCTTCGCCGAAAAAATCTACGGTGGCGCCAAGGGCGCGATCCGCCTCGCGGTGCTGCAGGCCGACCTCGCCGAAGCCTTGCCGGATCGTCCGTTGCGGGTGCTCGACATCGGTGGCGGCCTGGGCCACATGTCGTTGTGGCTGGCTGAACGCGGGCACCAGGTGACGTTCACCGAGCCGGCCGAACCGATGCTCGAAGGCGCACGCCAGCGCTTTGCCGAAGCCGGGCAAACCGCGACGTTCATTCAGGCACCCTGGCAGGAACTACTCGGCCAGCTCACCGAGCCTTACGATCTGGTGCTGTGCCATGCGGTGCTGGAGTGGCTGGCCGAACCCCACGCGATCCTGCCGGTGCTGCATCAGTTGACCAAGCCCGGCGGCTGGCTGTCGCTGGCGTTCTACAACCGCGATGCACTGATTTACCGGAACCTGCTCAAAGGCCATTTCAAGAAAATGCGCAGGAACGACATGGCCGGTGAAAAGCAGAGCCTGACCCCGCAGCAGCCACTCGATCCACGGGAACTGGCGACGCAACTCGCCGGGTTGTGGCAGGTCGAAACTCAGAGCGGGGTGCGGGTTTTCCACGATTACATGCCGGTGGAATTCCAGGCCCGCGCCGAGTTGATTGATTTGCTCGAGATGGAACTCGCCCACCGTCGTCACCCAGGCTTCGCCGGGCTTGGGCGCTACTTGCACTGGATCTGCCGGCCGATCTGATCGGAGCGAGATATGAAAGGTCATTCAGGGTTACTGCTGATCTGTCTGGGGTTGGCCGCTTGCCAGGGCAGCAACCCCTACGTAGCGCAGTCGCGACCGTTGCCGCCGGCCCCTCCGCAGGCAGCGACCACTTTCGACCGCAGCGCTTATCCCGCGCCGCCACGGGATTACGGGCGCTATCGCAGTTGGGCGTGGCTCAACGGTCAGCTGCCGCCGGGCACGGCCTGGGCGGATTCGGCGCAAGTGGCCGAAGCCGTCAGCAGTGCGCTGGATCAGCGCGGCTTGCGCCCGCTGCATGACAATCGCCCGGCCGACCTGCTGGTCAGCGCCAACCTGAGCCTGGAAACCCGCCTGCGTCAGGTGCAGGACGATTACGGTTATTACGGCGGCTACGGCGGATATGACCGTTACGGCCGCGGTTACGGGATGTACAACACGGTGCCGATCGTCCGTACCTATCAGGAGCAGGTCGTGGTGGTGCGGGTCGATCTGTTCGACGCCGGCAGTGGTCAGCCGGTCTGGAGCGCCAGCGCCGAAACCGGCACGCAAGGCAAGCAAAGTGATCGCACCGACGCGATTCGGGAGGCTGTCGAAAAGGCCATGTCGGCGTATCCTCCCGGTTAGCTTCTGGAAAATGAGAAGCTCCTCCAGGTTCATGTCTTCCACCGGAGAAAAATCATGTTCCGCCGTCTCGCTTTACTGGCTGTGGCCGCGCTGCTCAGTGCCTGCGCCGCCAACCAGGTCAACCATGACTTCGACGCCAGCCGCGACTTTGCCGCTTACCGCAGCTGGAGCTGGAAAGACCCCGCCCTGCAATACCGCCCCGACGATCCAAGGATCAAGAGCGACCTGACCGAACAGCGCATCCGTCAGGCCGTCGCCGACCAACTGGATCAGCGTGGCCTGCGCCCGGCCGCTTCGGGCGCCCGAGGCGATCTGTTTGTGCAGACCTACCTGATCGTCGAGGACCGTCAGCAACAGGTGACCACCAACTACGGCGGCGGTTGGGGCGGCCCGTGGAACGGTTACTGGGGCGCCCCGATGTACAACGAAACCCGCAACATCACCTATAAGGTAGCGACCATTCAGGTCGATCTGCTCGACGGCAAGGACGGCAAACTGGTGTGGCGCGGCAGCGACGAGCAGATGCTCAGCCGCACGCCGAATCCGGCGGATCGCAGCAATGCCATCCGCGAGACGGTGGCGCGGATCCTGTCCAACTATCCACCGCGTTAATCTGTTGAAAAAGTACGGGAGCCAAATGGCTCCCGTTGTTTATGGGCGGGTAAAACTGGCGTCTTGCCAGCAGCGTTGCCTGCGCGTGTCTACACTCATACCCATCCATGGAGGTTGCGCCCGGCCGTGCGCCGGCAAAGGAGTGCGCCATGTCGCGTCATTCGCAGTGCGGCGGGCCAGCCCGGCAGCGGGGAGCCATCGGCCTGATGGCGGCGCTGACCCTGGGCATGGCCCTGGTGTTCATCCTGGTGGTGGTCGACAGCGGCCGCCTGTATCTCGAGCGTCGTCACCTGCAACAGATCGCCGATGTCGCCGCCCTTGAAGCCGCGACCCGTGGCGGCAACTGCGGCGCCGGGGCCACGGCCAACGCCTATGCGCAGGCCAGCGTCGTGCGCAACAATTTCCCGATTCCCAGTGCCGGTCGAGCCTTGGCGGTCGCCTGCGGATCATTGAGTCTGGACGCCAGCAATCTGCGGGTGTTTGCCGTCAATGCCGCCAGCACCGAAGCGATCCGTGTCGTCGTCAGTCATACCGTGCCTCAGAGCTTTGCCGGTGCCATCGGCGGACTCTTCGGCGGCGCGGGCCGCAATGCAACCATCAATCTCAGCGCCACGGCAGTCGCGGCGGTGCCGCCACCATTGGCATCCCTGACCATCCGCAGCACCGCATTGAGCGTCGATACGGGGCGGTCAGCCGTGCTCAATGCGTTGTTCGGTGGCTTGCTGGGCGGCAACCTCTCGCTCAGTGCCGCGAGCTGGAATGGCCTGGTCAACACCAATATCAATCTGCTCGGTTATCTCGACCGGTTGAAGGTCGATATCGGTCTCAGTGCGGGCGGCTACAGTGAAGTGCTCGGCAACACCATCGCCGTCAGTCAACTGGTCCAGACCGCGATCAACGTCCTCGACCCCAACGGCACCCTGAGTGCCACGGCAACCATCCTCGGCTTGCAGGCGATCAAGGCAGCGGCCGGCGCGACCCAAGTGGTGCTGGGCAACCTGCTGAAGGTACAGGCTGGCACCCAGGCCACGGCACTGGCGGTGGACGTGCGGGCGTTCGATCTGATTCAGGGCTTCGTGCAACTGGCCAACAAGCAGAACGGCCTGGTGGCCAACCAGACGATCAACCTTGGCGTGGCACAAATTACCGCGAGCGTGCAGGTGCTGGAGCCGCCGCAATTGTCGGCTATTGGCAACCCTCGGCTGGCAGCCGCCAACCCCTTGGGGCCGAACCGGATTTATGTGAAGACCGCGCAGGTGCGAACTCTGTTATCGGTCAATCTGCCTTTGCTGGATACGATTCTGTCGCTGGTCAATGCCGTGGCCGATCTCGCCGGCCCGTTGACCAATACGTTGAATGCCTTGCTCAGCCTGAATCTGGTGGGGGTGATCGATTCGCTGACGTGCGCGCTCGGTGCGTCCTGCCAGACACCGTCGATCGAGGTGCTGCCCGGGCCGATTCGTCTCGACGTGGCGCTGGATGTGGCGGCGGCCAACAGCTACGTCACTGCATTCAGTTGCCTGACGCCGACCAACAAGACCCTGACCACCAACACCACGACTTCAGTCGCCAACCTGAAAATCGGCCGGATGGATCCGGCAGCGGTGTTCGGCAATAACGTCACGCCGCCGGCCGTGGTGGTGCAGCCGTTGAAGGTGATCGATATCGGCGTGAAGACCTGCCGACGCTTCCTGGTGCTGCCGGTCAGTTGCGATCCGCGCATCCCTTCCGTCGGTGGCGGGCTCGACATCTCGGCTGACACCACCGTCGGCCAGAACGCCAACATCCCCCATGTCTACTCCGCACCGCCGGCTGCCAGTCTGCCGGAGATCAACCAGCCGCCGTTCTATTACAGCTACACCACCAGCAACGTGGTCAGCAGCCTGAGCGACACCCTGAACAACCTCAACCTCAACATGCATGGCCCGACGGGCAGTCTGGTCAGCGGGCTGGGGGCAATTCTGAGTTCAGTGAAAACCTTGCTGGTCACCACCATCAACACCGTGCTCAGTCCGCTGCTCGACACCCTCATCAACACGCTGTTGATGGCCCTGGGGATCAACCTCAATCAGGTCGATGTCGGCGCCAATCTCAGTTGTCAGTCGGGGCGGGCGACGCTGGTGATCTGATCGTCGAGGGCGATCGGCAATTCGATGCAGAACCGGGCGCCGTCGTCGCCGTTGCGCACGCTCAGGCGTCCGCCCATGTTCTCGACGATGCCGTAACTCACCGACAAGCCCAGGCCAGTGCCGACGCCCACCGGTTTGGTGGTGAAGAACGGCTCGAAAATCCGCTCCAGCAAACGCGGATCGATGCCGCCGCCGTTGTCCTCGACCCACAGCCGCACCACGTGTTCGTCGTGTTCGGCATGCACGGCAATCCACGGCTGGAAGTCGCGATTGGATTCACGTTTGCTCAACAGCGCGTCCCGGGCGTTGACCATCAGGTTGATCAACACCTGTTCCAATTGATCGACGTACCCGCGCACCTGCAGCTGGAAGTTCGCCTCGCCGATTCGTAGCTCGACGCCTTTGCCGCGCAGGCCTTCGGACAGCAACGACAAGGTGCCTTCGATGGCGTCGAGCGGATTGAACGGGTGCTGTTCGATTTCCGAGCGCCGGCCGAACACCCGCATATGATCGACCACCCGCGCCGCTCGCTGGACCTGAGTGTCGATACGGTTGAGTTTGTCGGTCAGGTAATCGATCTGCACATCGCCGTTGCCCAGGCGTTTGAGCACGTTGACGATGGCCATGCGCATCACGTTCAGCGGCTGATTGATCTCGTGGGCCAGCCCCGTGGCCATCTCGCCGAGGGTGGCCATTTTTGCGCTCTGGGTCAGTTGCTGCTGCGAACGCCGGACCTCGGTGTTGTCACGGCCCACGGCCTGGATTTCGAGTAAACGGCCCTGTTCATCGAACACCCCGCGATCCGACCAGATCCACCACGCATGTTCGCGCCCCGGCAGGCGCAGGTTGATTTCGGCACTGCTCACCGGCGCGTCCGGAGTCAGTTGCGCCAGGCGCTGGACGAAGGCCTCGCGTTGTTCGTCCGACATCCAGCTGCCCAGATTCACCCCCGGCAGTTGTTCCGGGGCGCACTCCAGATACATCGCCAGTGGCCGGTTGCCGAAGGTCAGGGTCAGGTCCGGGCGATAGCGGCAGATCATGGCCGGCGAATCTTCCACTAGGATGCGATAGCGTTCTTCGCTGGTCTTGATCCGCTCGGCGGCGAGGGTCGCGTCGGTAACGTCCAGCCACAGCCCGACGGCCTCCACTGGCAGACCGAGATCGTCGCGTAACAGTTTGGCTTCGTCGAGCAGCCAGTGGGTGTTGCCCTGGGTGTCGAGCATCCGGTAGCGCGTGCTCACCGAACCTTCGCGCAGCAACTGCCGGGTACGTTCGAAATACGCCGCGCGATCGTCGGGATGGACATGATTCACCAGCGCACCGTCGGCGCAGTCGGCAAGGCTCCAGCCCAGCAATGGCTGCAGGCTGGCGCTGAAAAACGTCGGCTGCAGCGCGCCTTCGACATAGCGCTGCACGTAGATCACCGCTGGCGCGCTGGCGATCAGGTTGTCCAGTCGCGCATGGGCCGCGGCCGCCTGTTGTTGCTGGTTCTTGATGTCGCTGATGTCGAGCATGAAGCCTACGAGACGCCGCTCGGCGCCGATGCCCAGTGACTGGCCCTGCAGGCGGAACCACTGCGGCTGCGCTTGATCAACGGGTTGCAGGCGCACGCACAGCTCCAGTGCCTGACCTTCGTCCTGCAAGGCTTGCAGGCGGCTGCGCAGTTCTTCGCGGTCGGCCGGGTGCACCCGGGCGAACCAGGCCTGAATCGGCAGGCGCCCGGCGCTCAAGCCGAGGTTGACGGCCAGCGCATCGGCGAGCAGCACTTCGGCGCTGTCGCTGAACACCTCCCACCAACCGGTGCCGAGCAGGCCTTGCAGGATTTCCAGACGTTCCAGCTGCAAGTGGTGACGATGTTCACGCAGGCGTTCCAGCAGCGGCGCGGCGACGGCGGCGGCCAGTTGCAGCCAGTCGTGATCGCTCAAGTCGACGGTGTGTGGCTGCACGTTGAAGCAGCCGAAGAGCAGCCATGCCGCCACGCCATGGGCATCGCGATAGGGCACGGCAAACCCTTCGGCGGGGCCGAATACGCTGCTCAGGCGGGGATGCTCGGCGGGCAGCACGCGTTGCGGTGCGGCGCCGTTAAGGCTGTCGAGTCCGGTGCCCAGACGCTGCGCCATATCCCACAGCCGCGGGGCGTCGGGTGCGCTGTAATGCTGATGAATCTGCCAGCCCTGGGCTGCTTCATCCAGCAATGCCACTGCGATGCACGGCACCTGAAAGCGCTGGCTCAGGCACTGCAGTTGTTCACCGAGCACCTGCGGCAGGCGCGCCAGGCCACAGAGTCGCAAATGGTCGCGGATGTGTGCGGCGAGCCACTGGCATTGTTCGCGACTGCGCGCCTGCTGCCTTTCGCTCAACAGGTCACCGATGTCCAGCAATTGCAGGATCCAGCCATTCCCCTGCGGCTGCACCCAGCCGCGCAAGTGCAGCGGCGGACCGGCGAGGCTGAAAAAATCCAGATCGAGCAACTGTCCCTGCCAGTCGGCGGGCACGCCTTCGACCGCAAGCGTGCTGTGCGGCAGCAGGTAATCGAGCAGATGCCGCGTGCGAGTGGCGGACAGTTGTTGCGCCAGCACATGGCGCAGCGGTCCGGTCAGGTGGATGACCTGGCCTTCGCCATCCAGATGCAGCTGCAAACCGACGCCGGATACCGCGGGGTTGTCCATGACCGCTGGCGGTGTGGACGTTTGACGATTGAGCAGGCGGTTGAACAGCTTGTCACCGGAACTCAAAATTGCAGGCTCGAGCTGGCGGTCAGGTTGGCAGGCAGATTGGGCACCGCCCCGATACCGGGCAAGACCAGAAACGGTAACGCCTGATTGAGCTTGTTGGTCGGGTAGTTGATGCGCACCGTCAGCAGGCCGCCCACGTAGGTCACTGTCGCGTCAGTGGCTGCGTTGAAGTTCAGCGCCGGCGGCAGCCACGCCAGGCGTCGGGCCAGTTCGGCGCGTGCCACGTTCTGGATCGCGGTGGCGTAGTTGGCGGTCGCCGGATCCAGCGCCACGCCACGCCGCACCGCTTCGGACGTCGACTGGGTGAAGGCCTGCATCAGCAACATCGGCAGGCTGTAGCTCACGATCCCGTAAAACACGGCAAAGAAGATGACGAACACCAAGGCGAATTCGATGGCGGCGGCGCCTTTTTGCTTGCGGGGGAGGCCGGTTTTCATGAGTGCGTCTACCCTGACAGTCACTGCGTAGTATCAGCATAGAATCATTCAGCCAAAACGGACGATTTTTACCGGATGCACAGCTTTGTCCTACTGATCTGGCTGACACTCTGCGCCGCGCAGGATGCCCGCGAACGCCACATCGGCAACGGCCTGACCCTCGGTGTCGGCGCGCTGGCGCTGGTCTGGCTGCTGGTCAGCGGCACCACCTGGATCGGGGCCGAGGCGGCGCAGGGCGGCTGGGCGGTATTGCTGGCGCTGGCGCTCACGCTGCCGGGTTACCTGCTGGGGCGTATGGGCGGCGGCGATGTGAAACTAATGACAGCCCTGGCTCTCGCGACAGACGGTCAGCACCTGCTGGGCGCGTTCATCGGCGCCGCTTTTTGCAGTGTGATGTGGATGCTGCTGGTGCCAAAAGTCTGGCTGCATGTCAGTCAAGGGGTTAGAGAACGTCTTAGATATTTCAGTCCTGAAGTGTCAAAAAAGCTGCCATTTGCGCCGTTTGTGCTGGTTGGAACAATCCTGACTTTTTATTGGATCCATTAGTCGCCACCCGCCACTACTGCTATGTACATAGTCGGAAAGTGCGTCTACTTTCAAATAAGCAGTTATACAGCCACAGGCTGGCAGTACAGGAAAGGCCAGCTTTGGCCCGGGCATGGAGTGGCACGTGAACAAGCTTACGTCGGCGGTAAAAGTCCTTGTGGTCGATGATCAGGCGCTGATCGTTGAAGAGCTCTGTGAGTTTCTCGAGAGCAGCGGTTATCGCTGCGTGCCCTGTGAGTCCAGCAGCGAGGCGGTCACGCGTTTCAGTGAAGACCTGGCCATCGGCCTGGTGTTGTGCGACCTGCACATGCCGGACATGGACGGCATCGAGCTGGTGCAGGCGCTGCAGCGGGTGTCCGGCAAGAACCGGGCGTTCGAAGCGATCATGCTTACCGGCCGCGCCGACAAGCAGGATGTGATCAAGGCGTTGCGCGCGGGGATTGCCGATTACTACCAGAAACCGGTGGATCTGGATGAGTTGCTGGAGGGGTTGCGGCGTCAGGAAACGGTGCTGCAGGAGCGGCAGAAGACCCTGCAACTGGGGCACCTGAATCAGAAGCTGCAGGATCTTTCTTCGTCGATCGATGATTTGTATCAGGATCTGGACAAGGTTCGGCGCGGGCCTGCGCCGGCTGCCCAGACCTTGGCAGAGGGTGACAGTGCAGAGATGCCGGCGATTTTCGAGCAGTTGTCGCCGCGCCAGCTCGATGTGGCCCGGCTGGTGGGCAAGGGGCAGACCAATTATCAGATTGCCTGTGAGTTGGGGATTACCGAGAACACGGTGAAATTGTATGTGTCGCAGGTTTTGCGGTTGACGCATATGCATAATCGGACGCAGCTGGCGTTGGCTCTGGCGCCGGGGAGTTCTTCTGCTGTTCGGCGGGGGGTTACGGCGCATTGACCTTGGCGGCCTTTGGGCCGGCCAGGTTCTTGGGGTTTTGGGTGTATATCCGTTGCTGCGGTAACGGCTTCTTATGGTTTCGCCCTTACGGCGAGTCACTTTTGCAGACGCCGGAATGCCGGCCCAGCCAAAAGTAACCAAAACGCTGGGCCCCTGCGTTCGGCACCTCGCTTTGGCTCGGTGTTCCTTCGTTCCGGGATTCATCCGGGGGCATCGCCTACGGTTTGCTTCGCTGCACCTCCTCTCGATGCATGCGGCTGCGCCGCACGGTCGCTGCGCTCCCACCCCCGGATAAATCCCTCCACTCAGCCTGCCGATGGGGCCGGCACGTCAAGAGCGGTACTCGAGCTAACGCTCATCGTGTTGAGTGGTGGGAAGCGAACAGCGAACAGCAGACTGCTTTTTCTTGATCGTTCCCACGCTCTGCGTGGGAATGCAGCCCGGGACGCTCCGCGTCCCGATTCGAGCTGCCAGCAACAGTCGCTGGCAGCTCGGTTCAGTCAGAGCGGCTTGGCTGTGGGTTGGATGACGCTGTACTTCGACGTTATCCAGTACTCGGTTCACCGTCAGTTCGGTGGGCATGTTGTTGGAAACATCCCCCAAAATCACGCCATCTGTAGGACGACAAACACGTTTGGAAATGTGTGCTTGCGCCGCGTTTATCCTCCCGACCCACTGTCCACAGTCCCACCCTGCTTCTGATCAAAGAATTCCGGAATCTCGTGTGTGTAGCTCTTCAGCCAGCGTTGCATAGTCAGTTCGCGTTCGGTGGGGGTGCTGGTCTGGGGTTTGGTGGAGGCGGCTTTGTTGCGGCTTTGCAGGAGCAGCCAGCCTTCGGTTTCCTGTTGTTGCGCCGAGGCGGGGCCGGGGTCGATGGCGTGGGTGGTCAGGGGCAGGGCGAGGAGGGTGAGGCAGAGCGCGGTGGCTTTCATGGCGGGGCTCCTTACTTGAGCATCGCGGTGGCGGCTGCGGTGACGGGGCTTGGGGTCTTGAGTTTCTGGGCGCGGGTCTGGGCCTCGTTGAATTGCTCAGGGCTCAGGTTCAGGCGGCTGACCAGTTCGGCGGCGCGGGTCCAGTCGTCCTGGTAGAGCAGCAGTGTTACCAGGTTCAGGGCGGCCAGCGAATCGCTTTGCTTGAGTTCCATGGCGGTGAGGAATTCGAAGCGGGCGTCTTCGATGCGCAGTTGGTTGAGGTACACCACGCCCAGGTCGTTGCGGATTTTTTCGTCGGTGGGGGCCAGGCGGGCGGCGCGTTGCAGGTGAGCCTGGGCCTGGCCGTAGTCGGCGCGGGCGGCGGCGAGCTGGCCGAGGCCGTGTTCGGCTTCGGCGGCCAGGCAGCTGCCGAGCAGGCCGCGATACAACGGCTCGGCTTCGCTGCGCCCCAGCAGGCGATAGACCTTGGCCTTGCGCAGGCGGACGTCGGCGAGGTTGTCCGGCAGGTTTTGCAGGTTCGCCAGGCTGGCGTGCAGTTTGCCGTCCTTGGCCATGTCGTCGGCCAGGGTCATCGACAGTTGTTGTTCCTGGCTCAACGGGCCGCAACCGGCGTTCGGGTTCAGGGCGCTCCACGGCGTCTGGCCGTTGCTGGCGCAGCCGCCGAGCATCAGCAGGGTCAAGCTTGCAATCATTGCTTTCATGGCGATTCCTTTATGAGCCCAGCGCCCGCGCCAGGGCACTGAAGCCCGGGCCTGCGAGGACGATCAACAGCGCCGGGAAGAGAAACATCATCATCACGACGGACATTTTGGCGGACATTTTCGAGATGTATTCCTGCAGCCTGGTCAGGCGTCGGTCATCGAGCAGTTGCTTGAGCGCCAGCAGCGATTTCATCGCGCCCCCACCCTGTTGCAGCAGTTGCTGAAGGATCACGCAGGTGTCGGTGAATTCGTCCACCGCCAGCAGGCGCGTGGCCTTGTTCAGTTCCTCGCCCAGCTCCAGGCCCGAGTCGACACGGGCCAGCACCAGACGCAATTCCTGGGTCAGCACCGGCAGCAACGTCTGGCCTTCATGGCTGAGCACGCGCAACGCCTGCTCGACGGCCATGCCGGCTTCGAACAGGATGCGCAGCAAAGGAATGAAGGTGGAGATTTCCGTGGCCAATTGTTTTTGCCGGCGGGCGGCGGCCATCGCCAGCAGGCGTTTGGGCAACAGGTAGCCGATGCCGAGGGCGAACAGCGGGGCGATCCATTGACGCTCGATGTGAGGAAACAGCACCCCTTGCAGCAAGACCGCCACGGTCAGCAACAGCAGCGGCGAGCCGATCTGGCAGGCGGCGAACAGTGATCGCTGGCGGGCGCTGCGCCAGCCGAGGCGGTTGAGCAGGGTCTGGGTTTCGTTGTCGAGTTTGACCGCGCGCTGGCCGAGGGTACTGCTGCCGAGCACCTGCAGCAGGTTACCGAAACGATTGTCCCGCAGCAGCGCACCTTCCAGCCGCCGCGTGACCTGCCGCGCGCGACGACGGCGGTCGAGCAGGCCGCTGATCAGCAACAGTGCAGCGCCCAGCATCAACAGGGCGCTGATCATCAGAGGCATGGTCATAGGCTGCGCAACATCCGCCAGAGCAACAGGCTGCCGATCACCTGCAGGCCGAAGGCGCTGGCGAGCATCATCTGGCCGGAATGGTCGTTCCACATGGCGATCAGGTATTTGGGATTGGACAGCAGGAAGTACCCGGCCAGCCCCACCGGCAGCAGGCCGAGCACCCAGGCGGTGATGCGGGTTTCGCCGGTCATGGCGCGCAACTGGCGGGACGCCTGGTCACGTTCGCGGATCATCCGGATCAGGTTTTCCAGCAGTTCGCTGGCGTTGCCGCCGTAGCGGTGATTGACCTTGAGGCCGACGGCGAACAGGCGCAATTCGTCCTTTTCATAGAGCTCGGCCACATCGCCCACGGCCTCCGGCAGGCTCACCCCCAATTGCACGTTGCGCTGTACCCGGCCCATGGCGTTTTTCAGCGGGTCTTCGCTGGCGTCGATCGCGCCCAGTACCGCGTCGGCCAGGGTGCGTCCGGATTTCAGGCTGCGCACCGTGTGGTCGAGCAGTTGCGGCAGTTGTTCGATCATCCGTCGCAACCGTCGCTGATAGCGCCAAATGACGTAAACGCGCAGCGCCAGCGGTGGCAGCACCAGCAGCAACAAAAAGCCGATCCAGCCGCCGATGACCAGGCCGATCACGCTGCCGAAGGCCCACAGCAGCAACCACAATTCGAGACGATCCGGGTGACCGAGACCCGCCCGCAAAAAGGCGCGCTCCAGTCCCGCCCAGCGCGGTTTCTCCGCCAGCAGTCGCGGTTGTCCCTGATTCAAGCGGTCCAGTACCCGTTCGGTGCCGCTCTGGCGCCAGCCGTTGTAGAACAGGCGCAGCGACAGACCGAGCAACGCCATACAGATCAGGATCAGCAACAGCGGTTTGAGCATGTCGTGGTCCTCACGGTGACAGCGCCGGTTCGCGGCGCAACTTGTCACCGGCCGGGTTGACTGCTTCACGCAGAAAACCGAAACCGGTGCGGCGGTCGAGACGGAACAGGGTGTTGGTGACGTAGACGTCGTCGCGTACCCCGACCACTTCCACCACTTCGCTGACGCAGCGGCGGCCGTCGGGCATGCGCGTCAGTTGAATGATCACGTCGAGTGCCGCGCAAATCATCTGGCGCAGGGTGCGTTCGGCAATGGTGCGTCCGGTCAGGCCCACCAGGGTTTCCAGGCGCAGCAGCGCGTCCTGGGCGTTGTTGGCGTGGACCGTGCTCATCGAGCCGTCGTGGCCGGTGTTCATCGCCGTCAGCACGTCGACCACTTCGACCCCGCGAATCTCGCCGAGGATGATCCGGTCGGGGCGCATCCGCAGGGCGTTGCGGATCAGGTCGCTGGCCTTCACTTCGCCGTGGCCCTCGGCATTCGGCGGGCGGGTTTCCAGGCGCACCACATGCGGATGGCCGAGTTGCAATTCGGCGACATCTTCGATGGTCACCAGCCGCTCGTGCGGGTTGATCAGCTGGCTGAGAATGTTCAGCAAGGTGGTCTTGCCGGTGCCGGTGCCGCCGCTGATGAGAATGTTGCAGCGCTTGCCGACGGCTTCGGCGATGAAGTCGAAGATCGCCTGATCGATGGTCTGCATCGCCATCAGGTCAGTGCTTTTAAGCATGTCCTTGCGAAATTTGCGGATCGACAGGCACGGGCCGTCGAGGGCAATCGGCGGGATGATCGCGTTGACCCGGCTGCCGTCGGGCAGGCGCGCATCGACCATCGGCGACGACTCGTCGAGGCGCCGGCCGAGCGGGGCGAGGATGCGCTGCATCACCCGTTCGACGTGGTGCGCATCGATGAAGCGCAGGTCGCTCAGGTGCAGCACGCCATCGAGTTCGATGAACACCCGGTGTGGGCCGTTGACCAGAATCTCGGTCACGGCGCTGTCGCGCAGCAGCACTTCCAGCGGGCCGAAACCGGTCAGTTCGTCGACGATTTCTTCGGCCAGACGCTCCATTTCGTAACGGGAAATCGCCAGATGCAGACGAGCGATATATTCGCCGACCTTGTCGATGACGAACTGCGATAACACTTGCCGCGAGCCTTCCAGCAGGTTTTTTCCCGACTCTTCGATGGCGTCGATGATGTAGCGGTGCAGCACCAGTTTCAGGCCGTCGTGGTCGGTGTTGCCGGTGGTGTTGCGCTGTGGTCCGCCGAACAATTGCTCGCTGCTCATGAGCTGCCTCGCAAGCGATCAAACCAGGTGACTTTGGGTTTGGCCAGGCCTTCGGAACGCTTGGCCAGCCGTTCGCCGAGGGCGCGCAGACTCTGGCTGATGGCTTCGCGCGGGGCCAGTTCGAACAGGGTCACGCCCTGGTTCTTGGCATTCAGGCGCACTTCCGGGCTGTAGGCCAGCACTGCGATGACTTCCAGGCCGAAGGTCCTGCCGAGGGTGTCGGAGTCCGGCGCGACATTGCGCAGGTAGCGATCAACCAGCAGCCGGCCGTGGTCGAGCTTCATGCCTTTTTCGCGCCACAGATTGAGCACCGCGAGATTGCGTCGGCAGTCGAGGACGTTCTGGTCGGTGTACCACAGCAGCTTGTCGCAATGGCTGACGAAGGTGCGCAGCGCTTCGCTGTCGGGCTGGCCGGTGAGGTTTACCACGATGTGCTGGAAGTGCTGGCGCAGGGCGCTGAGCAACATGTACAGCTCGGCGGCGCTGGTGCGCTCCAGCGGTTCGTCGCCGGGGGCGTAGGCGAGAATGCGCAACCCGGCCTCGGCACTGGTGAAGGCACTGTCGATCAGGGTTGCGTCGAGGCGGCGCAGGTGACGTAACGCATCGCCGAAATGAAACGAGCTCTCCAGCCCCAGCAGGGCGAGGCTGTCGCCGCGCGGCAGGCCAAGGTCAAGCAGCAAGGTCTGCTGGCCGCTCTTCTGCACCACCAGCGCCATGTGATTGGCCAGCAGCGCACCGTCGGCGTTGTTCTGGATGCTGTACAGAACCGTCAATCCGCCGAGCTGGGTGTTCGGCGTGACCGCCGGCAGGCGTTTGCTCAGCCGTCGCACCAGGCCGGCGACTTCGCTGGAACGCGAGCCGTAGGCCACGAAATCCCGGGCACCGGCGCGCATCGCGTTGAGCACCAATTGATTGTCCATGCCGTCGCCGAGGGCGACGATCGCCAGCATCGGCTTGGCTTCGAGCACGCCTTCGATCAACGCACTCTGGGCCACCAGATGTTCACGGTCGAGGCCGACGAACACCAGGCTGGCGAAGGTCACGTCGACCAGCGCCAGCAGTTCGTCGAGGCTGCCGCCACCGGCACTGACCACCTGGCCCAGGGGCGCCAGCGCGCCTTGCAGCCACTCAAGATCAGTGGTGTTGCGAGTGATGGCGAGAAAGGTCTGGCTCAGGCTCTGGCTCATTGCGATAACCCGCTGCGTTTATCGAAGTTGCCGTTTTCCAGGAAGTACAGGCGATACCAGTTCGGGTCGTAGTTGCGCAGTTTCTCGCCGGGCAACGACGGCAATGGCGCGTTGACGGCCAGCGGCTGCACCAGGTGCGGGGTGACGATCATCAGCAGTTCGCGTTCTTCGCGGTTGATCGACGAGTTGCGGAAAAACGCGCCAAGCACCGGGATGTCGCCCAGCCCCGGAAACTTGTTCACCTCCGAGGCGTTGCGGGTGCTGATCAGGCCGCTGATGACGAAGCTTTCGCCATCGGCCAGGGAGATGCTGGTGTCGGTGCGGCGGATGGTGAACGCCGGCACGGTTGTTCCGCCGATGGTGACACCGTTGTTGTAATCCAGCTCGCTGACTTCCGGGGCGACCTTGAGGGCGATCCGGTCGTTGCTGACCACGGTCGGGGTCAGGGTCAGGCGGATGCCGAATTCCTTGTACTCGATGGAGTAGCTGTTGCTGTTGGCGCTGGGCACCGGGATCGGTACCTCGCCACCGGCGAGGAAACTCGCACTTTGTCCGCTCAGTGCAACCAGGCTTGGCCGCGCGAGGGTGTAGGCGAAACCGCTGCCTTCCAGCGCGTTGACGATGCCGAGGAACTTGCTGCTGCCACCGCCCCAGACGATGTTAAACATGTCGTTGGCCAGCGGGATGCTCGGCGCGGCAATACGGGGATCGATGTTGAGCAGCGGAACCACGCCCGGCGTGACCCCGGTGTTCGGCACGGTGCCCGGCGCGCCGAACAGAAAGTTGTTGGAGCCCTTGCCGTAGATCGACGTACCCGCTTCCTTGAGTTTGGTGCGGCTGACTTCGACGAAGCGGATGTCGGTCTGCACTTGCGAGGGCAGGTTCGGTTCGCTGCTGGACGGCAGCGCCGCCGCAGTCATCGCCGCACTGGCCTTGCCCTGCACGAACACCATGCTTTGACGCGGTGTGCTGGCGCAGGCGGTCCAGATCATCAACGTGGTGGCGCCGGGGCCGACGCCGGTGAGCAACACACCCTGATCGCCGGTCACGCGCACATCGGCGATCTTCGGATCGCCCACTGCCACCCGAGTGATCGCCACCGGCGATTGCACGGCCTGTTGCAGGCCTTCGCCGATTTCCAGCACGGCCGGCAGCGGCGCAAGCGCAGCGCAGTTGCCGGTAGCGGCGGCCGCGCTGCCGATCGAAGCCACGCTCAGCAAGGAAAACTGCAGCCAGTGGAACAGGGGCGTAAAGCGTTTGCGCATGGAGGTGCATCCTTGCTCGATTCAGTGCGTGGGTTCGGCGGATTCGGCGCCGCGAATCACTTCCACGGCCGGTTTTCCTGGAACGGTCTGACTGGCGACCGCCAAGGGTTTGGGTGGCGGCGTCAACGACAGTTGGCTGAACTCGATCAACGCGCGCCGAGGGCTGTCGAGGCTAGCGGCGACGTTGTTGTCGCCGGCCCAGTAGCGCGCCAGTTGCTGCTCGTCGGCGCTGCGCACGGCCAGCCGCAATACGCCGGCGCTGGAGGCCAGCATCAGGCGGTTGAGCAACGGTTCAGGCACCGCGAGCACGACGCTGCGGGCGGCGGCGCGCAATTGTTCCTGTTTGAGCCTTTCTTCTTCGCTGTGGGCGGGGCTGGCGGGTTGGCCGCTGTTGGTCAGGCCCATCTGATTACCCACGCCGAGCACCCGCACGGCAGGCACTACCAGTTGGGCGCTCGGCTGCGGGTTGTTCTCATCCTTGCGCAAGAACAGCAGCACATCGACGTAGTCTCCCGGCGCCAGTTGCCCGCCGGCATTGATCACTTCATCGACCGCCACTGCGAGTGCGCGTTCGCCGGGGCGAATCATCCGCGCCAGCGGGCTGCCGGCCTCGAAGCTTTCCTGGGTCAGCCAGGTGCCGGCGGACAGGGCGCGCCAGGGTGTGCGGCCGATCACCTGATCGACGCTGGCCAGGCTGCCGGCGGGGGCGGTGCGCAGTTTTTCCACGGCGACATCGGCGGCGGTGATGGTCACGAACGGTGCAATATCTCGCACCAGCACCACCACCGGCTGGCGAGTCGGATCTTCCACCGGTGCCGGGGTGGCGACGGGGGTATCAGGGGCGGCAACCACGGGTTCGGCGGCCGGGGCCTGGCGACTCAAAGTGAGCCCCCAGTAACCGGCGATGATGGCACCCAGCAGCAAAATGCCGGCCAGACCCAGAGTGACGCGACTGTTCATGACGGCTCTCCCTTTCCCGCTGCGCTCTGTCTCTTGCAACAACCCGTGACGTCCAACGAGATAACTTCGCAATCAGGCAGCTATGAACGAGTAACTATTTCGCTATTTGACGGTAGCGCAGCCCGAACAAAATGCCATTACGCGGGCCGAAATATCCGCCGAAAGCAGGGGACTAAAGCGCCAAACATGGTTTTTTCCCGTTGTTTTAGTAGTTAGTACTTTGGTGTTAATCCGTTCTTACAGTTGTAGGTCCGGACTTTGCCGACAATGCTGATGCTGGCACGGGGAAATCATGTTGCGAACGCATAACACCCGGTGCCTTCAAGGAGAATCAGTCATGTCCTTCGCAAAAAAAACCGTGCAGACAATCAAGTCCCAGATCACTTTTTACAAAGGCCTGGTCAAGGACACCGAAGGAGCTTCGGGTATCGAATACGCGATCATCGCCGGGATGGTGGCGGTGGCGCTGGCGGCATTCGTGACACCGATCTCGAACGCCATTACCACGATGTTCAACACCATTCAGGCCGCACTCTGATCGGGTAGGCAGCCATGGCCGGCAACTTGCGAATGCGCCCAAGGGGTTCTAACGTCAGCGCTTAGTCCATCGCAGGAATCGCCCTATGTCTTTCTCCCATACGCCCCGCCAACAGTTGCTTCTGGTCGATGACGAGGAGGACGCACTGCTGGAACTGGCGGAGTTGCTGGAGGGGGAGGGCTTTGTCTGTCATACCGCGACCTCGGTGAAACTGGCCCTGCATCATTTGACCCGGCATCCCGATATCGCGCTGGTGATTACCGATCTGCGCATGCCGGAGGAAAGCGGCATGTCGCTGATAAAGCGATTGCGCGAACACACCTCGCGCCAGCATTTACCGGTGATTGTGACTTCCGGGCATGCGGACATGGAGGATGTGAGTGACATGTTGCGGTTGCAGGTGCTGGATCTGTTTCGCAAGCCGATTTATCACGTTCGGTTGCTTGAGACGCTGGATAATCTGTTTCCCAAGCCTCGGGTGAATGTTTCTTGAGGGTTTGACTTGGCGGCCTTTGGGCCGACCATGTTGTTGGGGTTTTGGGTGAATATCCGTTTCTGCGGGTGCGCCTGCTGGCGGTTTCGCCCTTACGGCGACTCACTTTTTTGACAAACGCCCGGAGTGCCGGCCCAGTCAAAAAGTAAGCAAAAAAACGCTTGCTCCTGCGTTCGGCCCGCTCGCTGGGGCTCGGGGTTCCTTCGTTCCGGGTTTCATCCGGGGGCATCGCCTACGGTTTGCTTCGCTGCACCTCCTCTCGATGTGTTTGGCTTCGCCAAACGGTCGCTGCGCTCCCACCCCCGGATGAATCCCTCCACTCAGCCTTCCGACGTCGCCCGTAGATCAAAAGCGGTACTCGAGCTAACGCTCATTGTGTTGAGTGGTGAGGAGCGATAAGCGATAAGCGGACTGCTTTTGTTTGATCGTTCCCACGCTCTGCGTGGGAATGCAGCCTGGGACGCTCTGCGTTCCGATCTGGGATTCGCCGGCGATCAAGCGGCTTACAACTGGTAACTGAAACTGATGCTGTAGCGTGGTCTGCGGTTGAACGTATCCAGCGCTTCATCGGACATCGCCTTGGCGGCTTCCAGGGCGATGTTGTAGTACTTGGCGTCACCGAATCTCAGGCCGACCGCCGCCGATGACAGGTTGTTGGCCTGCACCGGCAATTCATTGAACCAGCTGCGTGAGCGGTCGAGCACGAAGTACGGTTGCAGGATGCGCACCCAGTTGCCGTCGCGGTTGAAGCTGTAGTTGATTTCGTAAGCCACGCCCCAGCCCTTGTCGCCGGACGCCTGGTCGTCGGGATAGCCGCGGCCGAAGTTCTGGCCGCCGAATACGGCGCGCTCGCTGTCGGGCAGGGTGTCGTCACTCCAATACAACGCGGCTGACAGTACGCCTTGCCAGTTATCAAGGAACTTGTCGCTTTGCACTCCCGACAGACGCACCCGGAAAAAATCGAGGTCGATGGCATTGTTGTTGGTGCGCGCGCCCAGGCTGTCCAAGCCCTGATACACGCCGCCGCTGAGAATGCGCAGTTGCCGGGGATCGGCCTTGCGCCAGTCGCTTTCGAAGGCGAGAGCGCGGATGTCGGTGCGCTCTTCGACGCTCAACGGGTAGCCGATCACGTTGTAGCGGGTCTTGTCGTTGACCGCGTACAGGCGCGATCCGGCGGTCAGCAATTCATCCGAAGCGGCAATCAGCGGCAGGCTGAAGCCGAGCGAGTAACGGTCGTTTTCGCGATGCGGCTTGAGTTCCAGGCCGTTGTTCAGCAGCACGTTGGTGCCGGGATCGGCCCGGTAGCGTGAGGCCGACAGGCTCAGTTGCGCACCCTCGTCGTTGATGAACTGGTTGTAGTCCAGCCGATAGTAATGCTCGTGATCATCCCCCGGTGGAAACAGGCCGCTGAACGTCAATTGTTCGCCCATCGAGGTTTGTGAATTGCTGCTGACCCCGAGCAGGGCCTGAGTGCCGTTACGGTTGTCTTCGGTGGTGCTCAGGGTGCTGGTGAACGGTTTGCGGCTGGCCTGGGCGATCAGCGTGGTTGCGCCATCGGTGGTGCCAGGCGGTGGCACCTGGGCCTGGATCGTCACGCCGGGAATGCGGGTCATCAGTGTGGTATAGCGCTCGAACGTCTTGCGTGTGAGAGGGCGCTCGGCCTGGAGCTTGGCGGCCAGTCGGTCGAGCAGGGCTTTGACCCGTCCCACGTCGCCCGCGATCTGCACGTCGCGGACATAGCCTTCCACCAGTACGACGCGCGCCACGCCGTCATCGAAGGTCTGCTGTGGCAGGAAGGCGTATGACAGCAGATAGCCGTCCTGTTGATAACGTCGAGTGATCGTGCGGGTGGCCTCGATCAGGTCGGCGAGGCTGCTCTCGCGGCCGATCAGGGGTTTGTAGATTTCTGCCAGTTCGTTCAGCGGGTAAAGCGTGCCGCCTTCGATCTGCACAGTGTTGAGTTTGATCTTGGTGCTCATCATCAACGGCTCGGCGGCGGCCCCTGGCTCCGGCACTTGCAGCGGCGCGGCATTCGGCCGGTAGGCGTCGGCGGGCAAATTGGGCACCGGCAGATTGCGTATGGTTTCGTTGCTGTTGAGAAAGCTGGGCAGGGTATCGGCGAGGGCTGTGGAACTGAGACTGACAAACAGCAGGGATGCCATAACGCGCATAGGACACTCCATGTTCAACCCCCGGCACCGGGCGGGTTTTCTCCCAAGAAAAAAGCGGAAGACTCGTGGGAATCTTCCGCCCTCAACCAAGCGTAGGCGCTGTAGGTTCGGCCGTCGAATCGGCCAGGTGCAATTCAGCGATTGTTGCCGCCCAGGGTCCCGGTGAGACCACCGAGGACGCCACCCAGTCCGCCGCCGGTTCCGGTGGCGGTGCCACCGTTGACCAGGCCGCCGACCGCAGTGACCGTATTGCCCACTGTGGTGACTGTGTTACCGACCGCCGCCACGACCGGATTACTGTTGGTGCTGGCAATCGTGTTGCCGAGATTGCCGACGGCACCGCCGACCTGGCCGGTGAGACCGGCGACCGGAGTACCGAGCCCGGTGGCGGCGCCGACGTTCTGGGTCAGGCTGGTGACCGCCGTGGTGACTGGCGCAAGTCCGGCACCCACGTTGTTGCCCAGGGTTGCCAGGGGCGTGGTCGGGCTGGTGATCGGCGAGCCCGAACCGCCGAGCACGGTGTTGAGCGAGGCCACGGTATTACCGGCCGCCGCCAGCACGCCACCCGGTGCGGCGAGGGTGCCATTGCCGCTGCTCAAGCCGGCGCCGACGTTGACCACGGCGCCGCCGACGGTTTGCAGCAGGCCATTGCTGCCCAGGCCGCCACCGACGCCCGTTCCGGAACCGGTCCCGTTATCCACCAGCCCGCCGGCCTTGCCGACAGCGGTGCCGACATTGCTCAAGGCACCGCCGACAGTGTTGGTCAGGGCGTTGCCGTTGCCGGCGTCGGTGACTTTGTCGCCCACGCCGTCAACCGTGCTGCCGACCTTCTGGACCAAACCGTTCAACGGCGCGCCCAGCCCTGTAGCCGTACCGAGTTTGTCCGTGGTGCTTTCGACCATGGCAATCACCGGCACCAGTTTGCTGCCGACTTCTTTGGTAACCGAGCCGAGCGGGCCGGTGGTGGTGGCGGTGCTTAGGGTGTCGCCGAGCATGGTGACCTTTTCGCCGACCCCGTTGAGCACTGGGGCGACCTTGGTCACCACACCGCCGACCACGGGAACGCTGCCCGAGGCAGTGGCCAGTTTGCCGCTCAGGTCGGACACGCCGTTACCCACATCCTGCACCACGCCGCCGACCGCCGAAGCGGTGACGCCCAGGCCATTGTCGGTGGTTGCCAGTTTGCCGATGCCGTTGGCTACGCCGTCACCCAGCGTGGTCACTACGTTGCCGGCAGTCCGGGCCGCGCTTTGCACCACGCCGCCAACGACAGGCACGCCGCTCAGGGAGTCACCGACCTGGCCGACGCCATCGCCGACGCCGCTGACGGTATTGCCGACGTCCTGCACCAGGGTGGTGGTAACCAGAGGTGTCGGTGTACTCGGGTTGGTTGGGTTGGTCGGATCCGTCGGGTCGGTGGGATTGGTCGGGGTTGTCGTGCCGCCGGTTCCGCCAGTGCCACCGGTACCGCCAGTGCCTGCCGTGTCTCCTGTGCCACCGGTACCGCCCGTGCCACCCGTACCGGCAGTCGAGCTGTCTGGAGAAGAACTGCCGGAGCTGCTGTGATGACCGCCGCCGCCACTGCTGCAACCGGCCAGACCGAGGGAGAGAATGAGGGCCAGTGCCGTTGCCGATTTGCACCATGCCGCATGAGCTTTCATCTGAGTTTTCATGAGCGTTATTCCTTGCACCTGTCACAACGTTTGTTGTCTTCGATGGCCCGCCGATTCTGTTGCCGGCAGTGCCTTCGTCCGTTGTGCTCATATCAGTCGCAAGGCCGGATCCACGCCATTCTCAAGTTGGTATTAACGCCTTTATGCAGGGGGCTGCGAGTGCGGCCTAACGACTAATACCGAGGATATAGGCGCGCAAAAAAAAGCCTTGAAAATCAAGGCTGGGTTTTCAAGAGTGCGGTGTGGGCGGCGCGGGAAAACTTAAGTGATATATACACAATTGAGCAGGTTTTTTCGGCCTTGATGTCAGGCCACCGGCTGCCAGTTGCCCACCATGTGCTCCAGATCCCCGGCGCCGATCAGGCGCAACTCACCGCTGGAACCGGCAGCGCTGGCGAACAGGCTCACCTCGCTCGGCAGGCGCACCGGTTTGCGAAAATGCACGGTGACCTCAAGGTTGGCCTTGGGCAGATGATCCGCCAGTGCCGCCAGCGTGCGGGCTTTATTCCACAGACCGTGGGCGATGGCGGTTGGGAAACCGAACAGCTTGGCGCTGGCGGCGCTCAGGTGGATCGGGTTGTAGTCGCCGGAGACTTTCGCGTACTGCCGGCCGATGTCCGCCGGCGCCTTCCATTGCGCCACTTGCATCAGCGGCAGCGCCGGCTCCCAGGCCTGTTCGACCGGTTCACCTTCAAGCTTCACGCCGCGACAGAGCATTTGGCTTTCGGCTTCCCACAACGGGCCGAGTTGATCGTCGAGGGTGGTCAGCAGATCGAAGGTCGCGCCTTTGGGATGGGGTTGCAGGTTATGCACCCGGACGCTGACTTGCGCACGACTGATCCCGCCCATCGGCCGCAATACGCGGATGCGATTGCTCAGATGAATCAGCCCCAGCAACGGGAACGGAAACTCTTTGGCTGTCAGCAACTGCATCTGCAGGGCGAACGCCAGGATATGCGGATAGGTCGGCGGCAGCAGGCCGTCATCGGCGAAACCGCAGATCTTGCGATAGGCCGCCAGCCGTTTGCCCTCCACCTCGACGGCGCAACGCAAACCGCTGGTGGGCAGGGTGGTGCCGGTGATTTTGCGTCGGCTCGCCGCCCGGGCATACAGCCCCGGCAGGCTCGGCTCGTGGTGCAGCGTGTGCCATTCGATCGTCATGTTCAGGCCCCCAGAACGCTTTGGCCGCACACCCGCAGCGCTTGTCCGGTGAACGCGCCGGTGCCCGGTTGTGCCAGCCAGGCCACGGCTTCGGCGACGTCTTGCGGCAGGCCGCCCTGGCCCAGCGAACTCATGCGCCGCCCGGCTTCACGCAGGCCGAACGGAATGTGCGCAGTCATCTGGGTCTCGATGAACCCCGGCGCCACGGCGTTGATGCTGATGCCGCGTTCGAGCAGTGTCGGCGCCCAGGCCTGGGCCAGTCCGATCAGCCCGGCCTTGCTCGCCGCGTAATTGGTCTGCCCGCGATTGCCGGCGATGCCGCTGATCGATGCCAGCAAAACTATCCGGGCGTTATCGCGCAAGGTGCCGCTGTCGAGCAGGGCCTTGGTCAGCACTTGCGGTGCGTTGAGGTTGACCGCCAGCACCGCGTCCCAGAACTCCGGGGTCATGTTGGCCAGGGTCTTGTCGCGGGTGATGCCGGCGTTGTGCACCAGAATGTCGAGGCCGTCCGGCAGCTGTTCGATCAGTTGCGCGGCGGCGTCTTCGGCGCAGATATCGAGGGTGATGGCGCGACCGCCGAGGCGCGCGGCCAGGGCTTCGAGATCGGTCTTGGCTGGCGGTACGTCGAGCAGGATCACTTCGGCGCCGTCACGGGCCAGGGTTTCGGCGATGGAGGCGCCGATGCCGCGAGCCGCACCGGTGACCAGCGCCTTGCGCCCGGCCAGCGGGCGCGTCCAGTCGGTGACCTGAGTGGCGCAGGCCGTCAGACGAATTACTTGCCCGGAGACGAAAGCGCTTTTCGGCGAGAGGAAAAACCGCAGCGGTCCTTCGAGCTGATCCTCGGCACCTTCGCCGACGTAGATCAGTTGCAGCGTGCCGCCGCTGCGCAGCTCCTTGGCCAGCGAGCGGGAGAAGCCTTCGAGTGCCCGTTGTGCGCTGGCGGCGAACGGTTCGCGCAGGGTTTCCGGGGCACGGCCAAGGATCACCAGATGCGCGCTGCTGTCGAGGTTCTTCATCAACGGCTGGAAAAATTCACGCAGTTGCTTGAGCTGGTCGGTGTGCTGCAGATCGCTGGCGTCGAACACCACGGCCTTGAGTTTCGGGCCATGGCCGGGAATCCATTGAATGGCGGTCGCCGGCTGGTCGCCGTAGCGGTAGATCGCGTCGGTCAGGCGATTGGCGAATGCACTGACCCGTTCGGCCAGCGGCCCGCCGCCGATCAGCAGCGCACCTTCCACCGGCCGCAGGCGCCCGGCCTGCCAGCGTTCCAGCCGCACCGGCGACGGCAGGCCCAGGGCTCCGACCAGACGGTGGCCGATGGACGAGTTGGCGAAGTCGATATAGCGGTCAGACATGGAACGCTCTCCAGAAGATGGGGTTCAAAGTGTGGACTGCGAAGGGCAATCAATCGTTCGATCCACGCAATAAGGCCTACGCTAGAACAGCAGAGTAGTTTGCCCTCGGCGCTTTTGTGGCCGAACACATAGCAAATACACCACCGACCCTGTGTGAGCGGGCTTGCCCGCGATGGCGGAGTGTCAGCCACCGAAGGTGTTGGATGTGCCGGCCCTATCGCTGGCAAGCCAGCTCCCACAGGGATTTCCATGAGTCTGAATCAACAAGGAGCATTTCATGAGTCAGCTGCGCCGCGTCGCGATCATTGGTGGCAACCGCATTCCGTTCGCCCGCTCCAACGGGCCCTACGCCACCGCCAGCAATCAGGTGATGCTCACCGCCGCCCTCGAAGGCCTGATCGAACGCTACAACCTGCACGGCCAGCGCATCGGCGAAGTGGTCGCAGGGGCGGTACTGAAATTGTCACGGGATATGAGCCTGACCCGCGAATGCGTACTCGGCTCGCGCCTGTCGCCGGCCACCCCGGCCTATGACATTCAGCAGGCCTGCGGCACCGGCCTGGAAGCGGCGTTGCTGGTGGCGAACAAGATCGCCCTCGGCCAGATTGATTGCGGTATTGCCGGCGGCGTCGACACCACGTCGGACGCGCCAATCAGCGTCAGCGAAGGCCTGCGCAAAATCCTTCTGCAGGCCAACCGCGCCAAGACCACCGGCGACAAGCTCAAGACCTTTTTGCAATTACGCCCTAAACACCTGATCCCCGAATTTCCGCGCAACGGCGAACCGCGCACCGGCCTGTCGATGGGAGAGCACTGCGAATTGATGGCGCAGACCTGGAACATCCCCCGCGAGGAACAGGATCAACTGGCCTTCGAAAGCCACCACAAACTGGCGGCGTCCTACAGCGAAGGCTGGCACAACGACCTGATGACCCCGTTCCTCGGCCTGACCCGCGACAACAACCTGCGCCCGGACCTGACCCTGGAAAAACTCGCGACCCTGAAACCGGCCTTCGAGAAAAGCGCCAAGGGCACGCTGACCGCCGGCAACTCGACGCCACTGACCGATGGCGCGTCGGTGGTGTTGCTGGGCAGCGAAGAGTGGGCGAAGGAGCGTGGTTTGCCGATCCTTGCGTATCTGCGCGACGGCGAAGCAGCGGCGGTGGATTTCGTCAACGGCGCCGAAGGGCTGCTGATGGCTCCGGTCTATGCGGTGCCGCGCCTGCTGGCACGCAATGGGCTGACCTTGCAGGACTTCGACTACTACGAAATCCACGAGGCCTTTGCTGCGCAGGTGTTGTGCACGTTGAAGGCCTGGGAAGATCCGGAATACTGCAAGACCCGGCTGGGGCTGGACCAGCCGCTGGGGTCGATTGATCGCAGCCGCTTGAACGTCAAGGGCAGCTCACTGGCGGCGGGGCATCCGTTTGCTGCGACGGGCGGGCGGATCGTGGCGAACCTGGCGAAGTTGCTGGATGCGGCGGGGCAGGGGCGGGGGTTGATTTCGATTTGTGCGGCGGGCGGACAGGGTGTGACGGCGATCATCGAGCGCTGAACGAACAGGAATTCCCTCTCCCAAAGGAAGAGGGAATTCCAAAGGTTACTCAGGTACGAAACCTGCGCACCAACCCATCCAGCTCATTCGACAACCCCGCCAGACTCTGCGAATCCAGCCGCGCCGAATTCGCCAGTTCCGCCACCAACTGCGCATCACCATGAATCTGGCTGATATGCCGATTGATGTCCTCAGCCACCTGATGCTGCTCTTCCGCCGCCGTAGCAATCTGTGTGTTCATATCGCGAATCACATCCACCGACTCACGGATCTGCCCAAAGCTCTCCCGCGCCTCGCCAATCCGCGCTACCGATTGCTGCGACACATCAAGACTGGCGCGCATTTGCTGGGTCACCGCGCTGGTGCGCTTGGCGAGATTGCCCAGCAGCCCGTCGATTTCCGCCGTCGAATCCGCCGTGCGTTTGGCCAGTGCGCGAACCTCGTCGGCCACCACCGCAAAACCACGCCCCTGCTCACCGGCCCGCGCTGCTTCGATGGCCGCGTTGAGCGCCAGCAGGTTGGTCTGTTCGGCGATGGAGCGGATGGTGCCGAGGATCGACTGGATGTCGTTGCTGTCGCGCTCCAGTTGTTGCATCGACTGCGCCGATTGCTCCAGCTCCTGGCTCAGTTGATCGACGCTGTGCACCGCCGCATCGATCTGCTGCTGACCTTCGCGGGCCTGGCGCTGGCCGCTGTCGGCCGACTCCGCCGCCTGGCTGCACGAGCGGGCGACTTCGTTGGCGGTGGCGACCATTTCGTGGAACGCGGTCGAGACCATGTCCACCGCTTCGCGCTGGCGCCCGGCGGCTTCGGCCATGTCGCCGGAAACCCGGGTCGAACTCTGCGAGGTGGCGAGGATTTTCCCGGCCGCGCCGCCGATGTGCTGGATCAGACTGCGGATCGCGGTAAGGAACTGGTTGAACCAGTTGGCCAGTTGCGCGGTTTCGTCGCTGCCACGGATGTCGAGGTTCTTGGTCAGGTCGCCTTCGCCCTGGGCGATGCCTTCCAGTCCGCTGGCCACGCTGCGGATCGGCCGCACGATCAGGCTGGCGAAACTGGCGCCGACCACCGCGAAGATCACCGCCAGCACGGCAGCGATGATTGCGATCAGCCAGGTGAGTTTAGTGGCCGAGCTCATCACGTCGTTCTGTTTGATCAGGCCGATGAAGGTCCAGCCCAGTTGCTCCGACGGCCAGACATTGGCCATGTAGCGTTCGCCGTTGAGCTCGACTTCCACCAGCCCTTTGCCGGCCTTGGCCAGTTGCGCGTAACCCTCGCCGAGGCTGTCGAGCGGCTTGAAGTTGTGCTCGGGCTGCTTCGGGTCGACCAGCACCGTGCCGCTGTTTTCCAGCAGCATCAGGTAACCGCTTTCGCCGAGTTTGATCTGTTTGACGATCTCGGTGAGCTGCTTGAGCGTGACGTCGATACTGACCACGCCGCCGTTGCTGCCGAGCTTGTTGTCGATGGTGCGTACGGTGCTGACATAGGTCGCATCGTCCTGCGCCCAGTAATAGGCGGCGGTGCGGAACGGCTTGCCGGGCTTGGCCTGGGCGGCCTTGTACCACGGGCGCTGACGCGGGTCGTAGTTGCTCAGCTTGGGATCGTCGGGCCAGGACACGTAGCCGCCGGCAGCGGTGCCGACGATTGCGTAGGCGTAGGCCGGGTGACTGTTGCCCAGGTCCTGCAGAAAGGCGAAGACCTTCTTGTCCATCTCGCCCTGCGGAATGCTTTCGGCGTTGGCGCTCATGTAGGTCTTGAGGCTGTCGTCGGTGTTCTTGATCAGCGGTTGCGCCGCCAGGTAATCGACGTTCTGGCTGATGCCGTCAAAGAAAAGCTGCATGGCGTTGCTGACCTGACGGATCTCGCGCCCACTACTGTCGACAAAATCGTCCCGGGCATCGCTGCGCAGGTTCAGTACCACCAGCGTGGCGACCAGCACCACGGGCAAGCAGGCGATGATTGCAAACGCCCAGGTCAACTTCTGTTTGATGTTCATCCGCGCTCCAGATTTTCTTGTAGGCCCACGCAGTGCAGATGACTCGCGGTTATTGGCAGCCGAAAAACGTTGTTTTCCACCCGGTTCCTTGAGTGCGACATCGAAGTTTTTTTTGGAACGATTGTCGGACAAATTCCTCTGTCTCTGAGGAATTCGGCTGCTGGAGGGGGAAATTGAGGCCGAAAGAGAAAATTCTTACGAGCTGCGTGCATCGGGATGTCAGATTCTGTCGCAAATGCCCTCAAGTCCTGTCGCCAACAACTTCGGCAGCCTCGGCTATGATTCGCAGCGGTCGATAAAGAGGCGGATCGGCCCGGTTTATCCGGCACAGTGTGTGCATCTTCAGGTTCACAGGTCGGCAACCCCTCCCCGCGATGCGAGGATTGCCGTATAACGAGTGACATTCGCGTGTTTGGTAATAAAGGACCCACAATAAAAGCTGATGAAGACTCCAAAACGCATTGAACCCCTGATCGAGGACGGTCTGGTCGACGAAGTGCTGCGTCCACTCATGAGTGGCAAAGAAGCAGCTGTTTATGTGGTGCGCTGCGGCAATCAGTTACGTTGCGCAAAGGTCTACAAGGAGGCGAACAAACGCAGTTTCCGCCAGGCGGCCGAGTATCAGGAAGGCCGCAAGGTTCGCAACAGCCGACAGGCCCGGGCGATGGCCAAGGGCTCCAAGTTCGGGCGCAAGGAAGCCGAAGACGCCTGGCAGAATGCCGAAGTCGCGGCGCTGTTCCGCCTGGCCAATGCCGGAGTGCGGGTGCCCAAGCCGTATGACTTCCTCGAAGGCGTGCTGCTGATGGAACTGGTGGCCGATGAATACGGCGATGCCGCGCCGCGTCTGAACGACGTGGTGCTGGAGCCGGATCAGGCCCGCGAATATCACGCGTTCCTGATTTCGCAGATCGTGCTGATGTTGTGTACCGGTCTGGTGCACGGTGACCTCTCGGAGTTCAACGTGCTGCTGACGCCAACCGGCCCGGTCATCATCGACCTGCCGCAAGCGGTGGACGCCGCCGGCAACAACCACGCGTTCAGCATGCTGGAACGTGACGTCGGCAACATGGCTTCGTACTTCGGTCGCTTCGCCCCGGAGTTGAAGAAGACCAAATACGCCAAGGAAATGTGGGCGCTGTACGAAGCGGGTACGTTGCACCCGGCCAGCGTGCTGACCGGCGAGTTCGACGATCCCGAGGACCTGGCCGATGTCGGCGGGGTGCTGCGCGAGATCGAAGCGGCGCGTCTGGATGAGGAGCGCAAGCAAGCCATCCGCGCGGCGGACGACGAGCCCAAGGGCAAGTCCGACGAACCGCCTCCGCCACCGTGGATGCAGTGAGCATCTGAAAGGGAAAACCCGGCTTCGGCCGGGTTTTACACATTCAAGGAATGATTGTGACCACCACCTCCCGCAATGCCCGGCTGATCATCACGGCGCGGCTGATTTCCGATTTCGGCGCTTTCCTGAACATGGTTGCGCTGGCCACTTATGTCTACCTGCTGAGCAACAGCGCGATGAGCGTGGGGATTTTTCTCGCCAGTCGCGTGGGCGGCGGAATCTTTGCGAGTCTGATCGGCACCGCGTTCTATCGTCGATGCAGTGGCCGTCTGCCGTTGATTGCCTTCGATCTGCTGCGCGCCGCTGTGCTCGGGCTGTTGCTCATCGTGCCGGTCGGTCAGCAGGCGTTGTTGCTGCCGCTGATCGCGTTCGGCCTTGGCTTTGGCAATTCGATGTTCGCCATCGGCCTCAACAGCCAGTTGCCGCGCTTGATCGAGCCGGCGCAGTTGCTCAAGACCAACGCCTGGATCACCTCCGCCTCGTCAATGGCGATGGTCGGTGGCAGCCTGGTGTCCGGGTTGCTGGTCGCGGGATTTGGTTTTGAAACGGTGTTCGCGCTGAATGCGCTGACCTATCTGTTGGCGGCAGTCTTGATTGCTCCGCTGCGGTTCAGTGCACCGGAGCCTTTGGCCGAATCAAGCGATGAGCGCAGCGAATGGTCAGCGTTGGTCCAGGGCTTGCGCAGCGCTCCGGTGGTGGCGGCGATGCTGGCGGTGACCATGGCCGACACCCTTGGCAGCGCTGCGCACAACGTCGGTTTTCCGATCATCTCCAAACTGCTGACGCCGGACTCGGCGAGCACCACGCTGGGCCTGATGCTCGCGGTGTGGGCCGCCGGCAAACTGCTCGGCGCGCGGATCGCCAGTCGCCTGAACGGCTCGGAAAACGTTCATCTGGAGCGCCGCTATTTCGGTGGCGTGCTGCTGATGTCCTGCGGCTTCATCCTGATGTTCCAGCAGCACAGCGTTGTCGGTCTGTTGCTGTTTTCGCTGCCGGCCGGATTGGGTGACGGGTTCTCGGAAGTCGGCCTGATGTCACGCCTGCAACGGGAGCCGGAGCCCTTGCGCCTGCCGATCTTCAGTTTCCTGACGCTGTTGCAGATGACCGGATTCGGCGTCGGCATGCTGATCGCCGCGCCGTTCTATGAGTGGTGGACGCCGGGTGCCGTGGTGCTGTTGTTCCACGGCATTCCCCTCGCCACTGTGCTGTCGATGAAAGCCCTGTTGCTCAGGCACGCGCGGGTTGCGCGCAGCAACCCGACGCCAGTTCCTTGAGGATCGGGCAGTCCGGACGATGGTCGCCGTGGCAGTGCTCGACCAGATCCTGCAGGGTGTCGCGCAGTTCGCCGAGTTCGCGGATCTTCTGATTCAGCTCGTCGATGTGCTGTCGCGCCAGGGCCTTCACATCGGCGCTGGCGCGCTGGCGATCCTGCCAGAGGGTCAACAGCTTGCCGACTTCCTCCAGCGAAAAACCCAGGTCCCGCGAGCGCTTGATAAACGCCAGCGTATGCAGGTCGTCATCGCCGTAGATGCGATAGCCGCTGTCGGTGCGATGGGCAGCCTTGAGCAGACCGATCGACTCGTAATACCGGATCATTTTCGCGCTCAGGCCACTATGGCGGGCCGCTTGGCCGATGTTCATCGGTTGTCCTCCAGGTCCTCGGGTTTCCAGGTTTTCAACAGTAGCGCATTGCTCACCACGCTGACGCTCGACAGGGCCATTGCCGCGCCGGCCAGCACCGGATTGAGAAAGCCGAACGCCGCCAGCGGAATGCCGATCAGGTTGTAGACGAAGGCCCAGAACAGGTTCTGGCGAATCTTCGCATAGGTCTTGCGGCTAATCTCCAGCGCCGCCGGCACCAGCCGAGGATCGCCGCGCATCAGGGTGATGCCGGCGGCGTGCATCGCCACGTCGGTGCCGCCGCCCATGGCGATGCCGATGTCGGCAGCGGCCAGTGCCGGGGCGTCGTTGATGCCGTCGCCGACCATGGCCACGACGCCGGTTTTTTTCAGCTCGGCGACGGTGGCGGCTTTTTCCGCCGGCAGCACTTCGGCGTGGACATTTTCGATGCCCAGCGCTTCGGCGACCACCCGGGCGCTGCCGCGGTTGTCGCCGGTCAGCAGGTGGCTGTGGATGTGCTGGGCGGCCAGTTGTTGCACCGCGTGCAGCGCGCCGGGCTTGAGGGTGTCGCCGAAGGCGAACAGGCCGAGTACGCGGGGCGCCGGACTTTGCTCGATCAGCCACGACAGCGTGCGGCCTTCGGTTTCCCACGCCTTGGCGGATTCGCTCAGGTTTCCGGCGTCAAGACCGCTTTCCTCCAGCAAGCGCCGGTTGCCCAGGGCCAGGCGCCGGCCGTCGAGGCTGCCGGCGATGCCGCGCCCGGTCAGGGACTGGCTGTCGCTGACATCGGGCACCGTCAGATTGCGTTCGGCGCAGGCATCCAGCACCGCTTTGGCCAGCGGATGTTCACTGCCGCGTTGCAGTGCACCGGCGGCTGTCAGCAGGGCATTTTCGTCACCGTCGACCGCACTGAAATGCGCGATGCGCGGCGTGCCGGAGGTCAGGGTGCCGGTCTTGTCGAATACCACAGCGCTGACTTCATGGGCACGCTCCAATGCTTCGGCGTCCTTGATCAGAATTCCGTGCCGCGCGGCCACGCCAGTGCCGGCCATGATCGCGGTGGGCGTCGCCAGACCGAGGGCACAAGGGCAGGCGATCACCAGCACCGCGACGGCGTTGATCAGCGCGGTTTCCAGCGGCGCGCCGTACAGCCACCAGCCGATCAGCGTGGCCAGGGCCAGCAGCAGAACCGTCGGCACGAACACCTGACTGACTTTATCTACCAGTTTCTGGATCGGAGCCTTCGCGGCCTGGGCGTCTTCCACCAGACGGATGATCCGCGCCAGCACGCTTTCCGCACCGAGCGCCGTGGTGCTCACCAGCAAGCGGCCTTCGCCATTGATCGCACCGCCGGTGACCTTGTCGCCCGGCTGTTTGGGCACCGGCAGGCTTTCGCCGCTGATCAGCGCTTCGTCGGCATGGCTCTGGCCTTCCAGCACTTCGCCGTCCACCGGGAAGCGTTCACCGGGTTTGACCAGAACTCGGTCGCCAAGACGCAGGGCGCTGATGGCGACGTCCTGTTCACGGCCATCGATGACTTGAATTGCCCGCTCCGGCCGTAAGGCTTCCAGTGCGCGAATGGCGCTGGCGGTCTGGCGTTTGGCGCGGCTTTCCAGGTATTTGCCGAGCAGCACCAGCGCGATGACCACTGCCGAGGCCTCGAAATACAGGTGCGGCATGCGCCCGGCGGCGGTGGCCCATTCGTAGAGACTCAAGCCATAACCGGCGCTGGTGCCCAGCGCTACCAGCAAGTCCATGTTGCCGGCCCCGGCGCGTACGGCTTTCCAAGCGGCGACGTAGAAGCGTGCACCGAAGATGAATTGCACCGGGGTGGCGAGGGCGAATTGCACCCAGGCCGGGAGCATCCAGTGAATGCCGAATGGTTGCACCAGCATCGGCAGCACCAGCGGCAAGGCGAAGGCGATCGCGCAGATCAGCGCCCAGCGCTCATGGTTCAGGCGCTGTTGGCGATTGTCGGTCTGGTGTTCGAGTTCGAAGAGGCTGGCCGAATAGCCGGCCTTGCTCACGGCGGCGATCAGGGTTTGCGGATCGACCGCGCCGAGCAATTCGAGATGAGCACGTTCATTGGCGAGGTTGACGCTGACGCTCTTCACCCCCGGTACTTTGTTCAGGGCGCGTTCGACGCGGCCGACGCAGGAAGCGCAGGTCATGCCGTCGATATTCAATTCCACGGTTTGCTGCGGCACGCTGTAACCGGCGCGTTCGACCGCCTCCATCAGCGCCGGCAGGCTGTCGCCGGGTGCCTGCACCCGGGCCTGTTCGGTGGCGAGGTTGACGCTGACGGCAGTGGCGCCGCTGACTTTGCTCAACGCCCGCTCGACACGGCCGGCGCAACTGGCGCAGGTCATGCCGCTGATGGGCAGATCGAACGTGATGGAATCGGACATCGGTCGTACTCCCTGTAGAAGAGGCCTACAGGATCAACCTTGCCATGCTGGCAAGGTCAAGCGCCAGTTTCCGCCACCCGCCACCCGCCACCGCCCTCGTACCCGATCGTTCCCACGCTCTGCGTGGGAATGCCTCTTGTGACGCTCTGCGTCACGCTTTGGGACGCAGAGCGTCCCGGGCTGCATTCCCACGCAGAGCGTGGGAACGATCAGCGAGCGGTATTCAATAACCGAGGCCGGTCGGCTTGAGGTACATGCCTTCCTGGTTCATCGCGATGCGGAATTTCAGGATGTCGCCGGCATGCAGTTTGATCTCCTGCGAGCCCGGCGCGAGCATGCCCGGGTTGCAGCCCGGCATTTGCCCCGGCAGCAGCTTCAGGCGCAGCGAGACATTGCCCGGCGGCAGGTTGAACGAGGTGCTTTGCTCCTGGAACAGGCGCGCCGACAGTTGATCCTGAATGTAAACGCCGATTTCGCAGGAAGTCGCGACTTCCAGGCGCTCGCGGGAAATGATCAGCACCCCGTAATCTTCCCCGGCGGCCTGCACCGAAGGGATTGCGGCAAAAAGGCTGAGTACGCCAAACAGGCTGAAAGCTGACCAGCGCATGGCTGAATCTCCTGAATTCAAGTCATTGATGCACGCAGCTTGGCCGAGCGCGGCGCCGATTGCCAGCCCGGCAGTTTTTTGCAGAACTTGACCTTGCCATCGTGGCAAGCCCGAAACTGCCGGCAACCTCACTCAAAGGAGTCATTCCATGCAAGTGTTCACTGTTGAAGGCATGTCCTGCGGTCACTGTGTCAAAGCCGTCACTCAGGCGGTGCAGAGCAAGGATCCGGCCGCCAGCGTGCGGGTCGATCTGGCGGCGAAGGAAGTCGGCGTCGAAAGTGCGCTGAGTGCCGAGCAGGTGATCGAGGCGATCAGCGAAGAAGGTTACGCCATCAAACTCGCCTGATCTTTTTAATAGTTAGCGAGCTACCGGAATGTTCAAGGCGTCCTCGCGCGGCTAGACTGTCGGGCTGCACTCCATCGAAGTGCTCCCCAACTGCCTGCCAGACCTGGACGCCTGATGAACTTCCGTACCCTTCTGATTCTCGGTGCCCTGACCGCTTTCGGTCCGTTGGCGATCGACTTCTATCTACCCGCCTTTCCCACCATGGCACTGGCGTTCGGCACCGATGAGAAAGACGTTCAGCTGACGCTGTCGGCTTACTTCTTCGGTCTGTCCATTGGTCAACTGGCTTACGGGCCGGTGGCGGATCGTTTCGGACGGCGGATTCCGTTGCTGATCGGTCTGACGCTGTTCACGCTGGCGTCAGTGGCCTGCGCCTACGCGCCGAACCTGGAGTGGCTGATCGGAGCGCGGCTTGTGCAGGCGCTGGGCGGTTGCGCGGGGATGGTGATTGCCCGGGCGGTGGTCAGCGACAAGTGCGACGCGGTGGGGTCGGCGAAAGTTTTCTCACAGTTGATGCTGGTGATGGGGTTGGCACCGATTCTGGCGCCGATGCTCGGCGGTCTGCTGGTCAACACCACGGGCTGGCAGTCGATCTTCCTGGTGCTGACGGCGTTCAGTGCCCTCGCCGGGCTGGCGGTGGCCCTCGGCCTGCCGGAAAGTCTGCCGGCGCATGTTCCGCGTCAGCCGTTGTCCGGTGCCCTGCGTCAGTACGGTCGGCTGCTGGCCGATCCGGTCTACATGGGGCATGCCCTGACCGGCGGCATCGCCATTGCCGGGATGTTTGCCTACATCGCCGGCTCCCCGTTCATTTTCATCAAGCTGTATGGCGTACCGGCCGAGCATTTCGGCTGGCTGTTCGGCACCAACGCGGCCGGGTTCATTCTGGTCGCACAGGTCAATGCGCGCCTGCTGGCCAAGCGCGGTCCGGCCTTTCTGCTGTCACGGGCGGTCTGGGTTTACCTGGCCGCCGGGCTGACGCTGCTCGCGGTCAGCGCCTTGCACACCGCGGCGTTGTGGCCACTGCTGATTCCGCTGTTCATCTGCGTGGCCAGCCTTGGCTGTATCAGCCCCAATGCGGCGGCGTGTGCGATGAACGGGCAGGGCGGTCGCGCCGGTAGTGCTTCAGCGTTGCTCGGCAGCATGCAATTCAGCGTCGCCGCCGGGGCTTCGGCGCTGGTGGGCATCCTGCACGATGGCAGCGCCGTGCCGATGGCCATGGTCATCAGCCTGTGCGGTCTGTTGGTCGTCTGCGCGGCGACACTCACCCGGCGCATGCAGAATGCCCGGGCGCTGGCAAAGGCGCAGGCCGAAATCCAGTAACGAAAGCCTCAGCCGACAGCGCGTTGCTGGCCGAGGTCGGGAATCTGATGGGGCGCGCAAATACGCGCTTCGAGGGTGCGGGTGAAGGCCCTGGCTTCGGCCTCACTGCGAAAGGTCACGGCGTGCTGGTCAAGACGAACTTGCCATTGGGACTTTGCCACTTCTTTTATCAGGATCTTCATTGCTGACCTCCCGTACGTAAAAGATTGCATCGCAGAGGTTTCGATTGTAGACCTGAATACGATCGCAATTGTGACAAGGGTCAAGCATCTGACTGACGGCAAAAAAACACCGCAGCCCCCGGGCCAGACATTTTTGGCGCTGGCGAAGGCTGCGGTCTTGCGGGTTTTAGAAACCTTCTAAAACAATTTTCCCCTTGGCCTTGCCACTTTCCAGCAATTCATGGGCGCGGCGCAGGTTGCTCGCGTTGATCGTGCCGAAGTGCTCGCCGACCGTGGTTTTCAATGTCCCGCTGTCAATCAGCTCCGCCACCCGGTTGAGCAGTTTGTGCTGCTCGATCATGTCCGGCGTTTCGAACAGCGAGCGGGTGTACATGAACTCCCAGTGCAGCGACAGGCTCTTGCGCTTGAGCTTGGTCACGTCCAGCGCCTTCGGATCGTCGATCAGCGCCAGTTTGCCTTGCGGCGCCAGGGCCTCGACCAGTTGGTCCAGATGTTGTTCGGTCTGGGTCAGGCTGGCGACATGGGTCACGTGAGCGACACCGGCGCGTTTCAGTTCTTCGCTCAGCGGCTGGCTGTGATCGATCACCCGATCTGCCCCCAGTTCGCTCACCCAATCGCGGGTCTCCGGGCGGGAGGCGGTGCCGATCACTTTGAGCCCGGTCAACTGGCTGGCCAGTTGGGTGAGGATCGAACCGACACCGCCGGCCGCGCCGACGATCAGCAGGCTCTGGCCCTCATCGGTATTGCCTTCGCGAATCTGCAGGCGTTCAAACAACAACTCCCAGGCCGTAATGGCGGTCAGTGGCAGGGCGGCGGCTTCGGCGAAACCGAGGGTTTTTGGCATATGGCCGACAATCCGCTCATCCACCACGTGCAATTCGCTGTTGCCACCGGCCCGGGCGATGGAGCCGGCGTAGAACACTTTGTCGCCGGCCTTGAACAGGGTCACTTCACTGCCGACCGACTTGACCACACCGGCCACGTCCCAACCCAGCACCTTGGCGGCGCCGCCTTCCGGCGCGACGTTCTGGCGAACCTTGGTGTCGACCGGGTTGACCGAAATCGCTTTGACTTCGACGAGCAAGTCGCGCGGGCCGGCAACCGGTTCCGGCAGTTCGATGTCTTGCAGGGATTTTTCGTCGCTGATCGGGAGCGAGGCGTAATAGGCGATAGCTTTCATGGAGAACTCCGAAAGTGAATAAAGGAAGGCTTCAGGCGATGACGCGCAGGCGCTTGAGTTCGAAATGTTCGAGGAACGCCTCGGCCTGGCTGCGGAAATGCTGGATATGGGCGCTGGCATCGTGGGCTTGCAGGGCTTCGTCGCTGGCCCACTGCTCGATCATGTAGAAGGCCAGCGGATTGGCCAGATCCTGGTGCAGTTCGTACTGACCGCAACCGGCTTCGGCGCGGGTCGGTTCGATCAGGGCGCGCAGGTGCTGTTCGAGGGCGTCCTGTTGGCCAGCTCGGGCAATCAGGGTGGCGATGGCGGTGAAAGGCTGGGACATGTTCGACTCCGGGACGGGATGAATTCGATGGATGGCATGATTGGCTATTTCTGTCGGAGATAAAACCGGCTAAAAGAGCAGTCTCTTTCAATATTTTTTTGATAATCGAGGCTCAGGATGCTGCGTTTTGATGACTTGCAGTTATTTGTCCGGGCGGCGGATCTGGGCAGTCTGTCGGCGGCTGCGCGGGTGATGGACATGTCCGCCGCGGTGGCCAGTGCCGCGCTCAAGCGGATCGAACAGCAATTGGGCGCGCGTTTGTTGGCGCGCTCCACCCGCAGTCTGCGGCTGACGGCCGAAGGTGAAGGGTTTCTTGAATACGCCCGCGCTGCCTTGAGCAACCTCGATGAGGGGCGCCGCCTGCTGGCCAGCGGGCAGGATCAGGTCAGCGGGATTCTGCAGCTGTCGGCGCCTTCGGATTTCGGTCGCAACCTGCTGTTGCCATGGCTCGACGACTTTCAGCGCGAACACCCGAAACTGACGGTGCGTCTGCTGCTGGGCGACCGTATCGCCGATCTGTTTCGCCAGCCGGTGGACATCGCCTTGCGCTACGGCGAGCCGGAGGACTCGAGTCTGGTGGCGTTGCCGATTGCCCCGCACAACCGCCGGGTGTTGTGCGCGTCCCCCGCCTATCTGGCCCGGCACGGCGAGCCGCTGCATCTGGAACAGCTCGCTCAGCACAACTGCCTGCTGTATATGCTCGGCGGCCGGGTGCATGACCACTGGAGTTTTCATGACGGCAAGCGTGAGGTCAGCCTGACCGTCAGTGGCGATCGCTTCAGTGACGACGCCGACGTGGTGCGTCTGTGGGCGGTCGCGGGAGCGGGGATCGCCTACAAGTCGTGGCTGGATGTGGCCGGCGATGTGCTGTCGGGACGGCTGAAAGTGCTGTTGCCGGAGCTGCTTTGCGAACGCGCTCCGCTGAATTTGCTGTGCGCCCATCGCGCACAATTGAGTAAGCCGGTGAACCTTCTGAGGGAAATGCTCGCCAGTCGTTGCGCTGAATTGAGTAGCCGATTTCCCGTTTTCCCGGCGACTGATCATTAGTCGCAGGTAAATAGCGAAATTTCTCTCAGGAACAATCACCAGCCACGACCGCTCCGGCGCAGGACTCGGCGAACAACCCGCTTATACTAGCGACCGCCTGATGCCCGCACCAAAAGGCTGACACGAGAACAATCAGACCGCACCGGCGGGGTAGGGACGATGGTCGCGACAACGCTGCGGTTTCCTTGCCGTGGCGCGCTGCCTCGCCTCGACTCAAGGCATTTTGCGCGCCTTGGCCGACGACAGATTACTGGTCAAGATGTCTATGAGCAGTAGACGATACGATTCAACAGGGAGTGAATACATGGAACATGCACCTTGCATCAGCCAGATCGCCACGTTGCTGGCCGATCCCAAGCGCAGCGCGATGATGTGGGCGTTGATGGATGGCTCGGCCCGGCAGACCGAGGAACTGGCGTTGCTGGCGGGGCTTTCGCCGTCGTCGGCCAGTGCGCACCTGGGGCGTTTGTCCGCTGGCGGTCTGTTGAAGGTCGAGGCGCGCGGTCGCAAACGCTTCTTCCGCCTGGCGGCTCCCGAAATCGGCGCGGCCATCGAAGCCCTGGCCAGCGCCACACTGGCCAGTGCTCCGCGAGAAATTCCCGACGTATTCAAGCGTGCCTCGCCCGTCTTCAGACCCCAGGCCGCGCCCTCGTCACTGCTGCGCGCCCGGTTCTGCGACGACCATCTGGGGGGAACGCTGGCCGCCGACCTGTACCAGCGACTGCTCGACGCCGGCTGGATCGAGCAGCTTGAAAACCGGGTGGTCGTGACACACAAAGGCTCGACGCAACTGGCCGGGCGCGGCGTGTACATCCAGGCGCTGGCCCACCGCAATGCGCAAGTGGCTTGTGCCTGTCCGGACTGGAGCGAACGTCGCCCGCACATGGGCGGATCGCTGGGGGCCGCGCTGCTGCAGTTGTTCATGCAGTCGGGCTGGCTGGTGCTGCCCAACGATTCCCGAGCCCTGCAACTGACGGCGGCAGGCCAGCGGGAAATTCATCGGTTTGCCTGTGAAACCGAACTGGAAATGGCGTTGTAGAGCGCCTTCTTCCACAGATTCGCTGTTGAACGTCGTCAACGGCTGCGGAAAAGTCGCATCTGGCACAAGTGCGCAACCGCTATCGCGCACACTCGATCCGGAGATTTTTCGGATTGAGGAGGTGGCATGGACACGGGTAACTTCAGCGCGGCGGATCGACTGGAGCGTCTGCCAGTCAGCAGTTATCACCGGATCATCTTCATCATCATTGCCCTGGCGTTCTTCTTCGACTCCATGGATCTGGCGATGATGACCTTCCTGCTCGGCTCGATCAAAGCCGAGTTCGGCCTGAGCAGTGCCGAGGCCGGTCTGCTGGCCAGTTCAAGCTTTTTCGGCATGGTGCTGGGGGCGTCGCTGTCCGGATTACTGGCGGATCGGTTCGGTCGCAAACCGGTGTTCCAGTGGAGCATCGTCCTGTGGGGGCTGGCCAGTTACCTGTGTTCCACGGCGCAGACGGTCGAGAGCCTGACGCTGTTTCGCATCCTTCTGGGAATCGGCATGGGCATGGAGTTTCCGATTGCCCAGTCGATGTTGTCGGAGTTGATCCCCGCCCAGCGTCGGGGGCGCTACATAGCGCTGATGGACGGTTTCTGGCCGCTGGGTTTTGTCGCAGCGGGTGTGCTGTCGTATTTCCTGCTGCCGTTGATCGGCTGGCGCGACATCTTTCTGGTGCTGGCGGTGCCGGCGGTGTTCGTGCTGGCGATCCGCTTTTTCATTCCCGAGTCGCCGCGCTGGCTGGAACAGGCCGGCAAGCATGACGCAGCGGACAAGGTATTGCGCGGCATTGAGGCGCGGGTAAAGGCATCGCTCGGCGGTGCCGCATTGCCGGAACCGGTTCGCCTGCCACGGAGCGTGACACCTCCGGGGCATTTCCTTTCGGCGCTGAAGCAGATTTGGTCGCCGCTTTATCGCCAACGCACGACGATGATCTGGAGCCTGTGGTTTTTCGCACTGCTCGGTTTCTACGGCCTGACCTCGTGGCTCAGTGCGTTGCTGCAACAGTCGGGTTTTGCCGTGACCCAGTCGGTATATTACACGGTGCTGATTTCCCTCGGCGGGATTCCCGGCTTCCTGATGGCGGCCTGGCTGGTGGAGCGTTGGGGACGCAAGCCGGTGTGTATCGTCACGTTGCTCGGCGGTGGGGTGATGGCATTTCTTTACGGGCAGAGCGCAGTGTTCGGCGGTAACGTGGCGCTGCTGATCGGCACCGGTCTGTTGATGCAGTTTTTTCTGTTCGGGATGTGGGCGGTGCTCTACACCTACACGCCGGAGTTGTATCCGACCTCGGCGCGAGCGACCGGCTCGGGGTTTGCCTCGGCCATCGGGCGCGTGGGGTCGTTGCTTGGGCCGCTGGTCACCGGGCTGGTGTTTCCGATTACCGGGCAGGGCGGGGTGTTTGCGCTGGGGGCGTTGTGCTTTGCGATTGCGGCGGGAGTGGTGTGGCTGTTCGGGATGGAGACCCGAGGCAAGACGCTGGAAGAGCTGACTGAAACCGAGATGCTCAGCTGAATACAGCACCCTGTGGGAGCGGGCTTGCCCGCGATGGCGGACCGTCAGTCAACATTGATGTTGGAAGTGATGGCCTCATCGCGGGCAAGCCCGCTCCCACAGTTTTTGTATTGCTCTTTATGGTTTTACCAGGCGCGCATCCAGGCTGTTCTGCGCCATACGCTTGGCCTGATCCTGAGTCATGCCCAGGTGGGTGTGCAGCGCATGGAAGTTCTCGGTCACGTAACCACCGAAGTACGCCGGGTCATCGGAGTTCACCGTGACTTTCACGCCACGCTCGAGCATGTCGAGGATGTTGTGCTGGGACATGTGATCGAACACGCAGAGCTTGGTGTTCGACAGCGGGCACACGGTCAGCGGGATCTGCTCATCGATGATCCGCTGCATCAGGCGCTCGTCTTCGATAGCACGTACGCCATGGTCGATGCGCTGGATTTTCAGCAGGTCGATGGCTTCCCAGATGTACTCCGGCGGGCCTTCTTCGCCAGCGTGAGCCACGGTCAGGAAACCTTCATGACGGGCACGGTCGAACACGCGCTGGAACTTGCTCGGCGGGTGGCCCATTTCGGAACTGTCCAGGCCTACCGCAACAAACGCATCACGGAACGGCAGCGCCTGGTCGAGGGTTTTCTGCGCTTCGTCTTCGCTGAGGTGGCGCAGGAAGCTCAGGATCAAACCGCTGGTGATGCCCAGTTGCTGCTCGCCATCCTTCAGCGCGGCGGCGATGCCGTTGAGCACCACTTCAAACGGGATGCCACGGTCGGTGTGGGTCTGCGGATCGAAGAACGGCTCCGTGTGAATCACGTTCTGTTCTTTGCAGCGCAGCAGGTAGGCCCAGGTCAGGTCGTAGAAATCCTGGGAGGTGCGCAGCACGTCGGCGCCCTGGTAATACAGGTCGAGGAATTCCTGCAGGTTGTTGAAGGCGTAAGCCTTGCGCAGGGTTTCGACGTCGCTCCACGGCAGGGCGATCTTGTTGCGTTCGGCCAGGGCGAACAGCAGCTCGGGCTCCAGCGAACCTTCGAGATGCAGGTGCAGTTCAGCCTTGGGCAGGGCGTTGAGCCAGTCGTACATATTCTTTTCTCATCAGGTGCAATGGCGAGCATTCTACAGATGCCCGCCGAAACAATTGGCAAAACCTGACCAACCGATCCATCACACCGCTTCCTGCTCCCGTCGATAGGCGTAGGTATCGGCGAAGCGCGACAGCAGGAATTCGGCGCAGGTGGTGGTCGGATATTTCGCCGGATGCTGTGCGTCCTGGCAACCGGGCAGGCACTCGATACGGGTGTCCGGGTGTGGTTCGGCGAAGAACGGCATCGAGTAGCGATCCACCCCGAGCGGGCTGATGACCCGGTGCGGGGTCGAGCGATAACGGTCGTTGCTCCAGCGCGCCATCATGTCGCCGAGGTTGACCACGAAGGTGCCGTCGATGGGCGGTGCGTCGATCCACTGGCCTTTGACGTTTTTCACCTGCAAGCCGCCGGCCGCGTCCTGATACAGCAGCGTGATGCAGCCGTAATCGGTGTGCGCACCCGCACCTTGCTGTTCGGCGGAACTGGCGGTGTGGCGCGGCGGGTAGTGGATCATCCGCAGCACGCTGACCGGCTCGTTGAAGCGCGTGTCGAAGAAGTCGCGCTCGATGCCCAGCGCTAACGTCATGGCCCGCAGCAGGGTTTGCGCGAGCGCTTGCATGTCGAGGTAGTGCTGTTCCATCAACGTTTCCCAGCCGGGAATCGCCGGATGACGGTTGGGGCCACGCAAGGGTTTTGCTGCCAGCACCTCGGGATGATCGGCCGGCAGGTGCAGGCCCATGTCGAAGGTTTCCTTGAGGTCGCTGGGTTTGTCGGGGTCGAGCTGTTCGGTGGCGATGGCCCCGTAGCCGCGGTGATGACGGGTCTGGGTGATGTCGATCCTGAGCTTTTCTGCTTCCGGCAGCGCGAAGAAGCGTTGCGCGTGATCGAGCAGGGATGCAATGCGCTGCGCAGAAATCGGGTGACCCTTGATGTAGAAGAAGCCCCATTCGCGGCAGGCGTGGTCGATCTGTTCGGCGACGGCCGGCCAGGCGTTCTGGTCGTCGGAGTAGAGCGGCGAGATGTCGATGATCGGAAGCTGATCCATACACAATCCTTGAAAGGTATAAGGGGGATCGTTCCCACGTCGAGGCGTCGAACCGTCTGCGTGGGAATGCCTCAATGGACGCTCCGCGTCCGCTTTCGGCAGGGACGCGGAGCGTCCCGGCTGCATTCCCACGCGGAGCGTGGGAACGATCACAGGGTAGATGTTGGAATTTACTTCGGCATCTCGGCCTTCATGCCTTCGACGTAGTAATTCATCGACGCCAGTTCGGCGTTGGTGGCGCTGACCCCCGCCGGGATTTTCTCGGCCCCGGCCTGATCCTTGATCGGCCCGGTGAACGGTTGCAGGGTGCCGCTCTTGATGTCAGCGATGATCTGCTCGGCTTCGGCCTTCACCGGTGCCGGCACCAGATCGCTGATCGGCAGTTCGACTGTGCCTTCCTTCAGGCCGCCCCAGTAGTCCTGGGATTTCCAGTTGTGGTCGATCACGCTCTGGGTCGCCTGAATATAGTGCGGCGCCCAGTCGTTGACGATCGAGGTCAGCACCGCTTTCGGGCCGAAGTGCGCCATGTCTGAAGCGTAGCCCACGGCATACACACCACGTCGTTCGGCAGCCTGGATCGGCGCCGGGCTGTCGGTGTGCTGGAACACCACGTCCACGCCCTGATCGATCAGCGCGTTGGCGGCGTCGGCCTCTTTGCCCGGGTCGAACCACGAGTTGACCCACACCACTTTGATTTCGGTGCCGGGGTTGTACTTGTTCAAGGCCAGTTGAATGGCGTTGATGTCACGGATCACTTCCGGGATCGGGAACGAGGCGACGTAGCCGATCTTTTTGGTCTTGGTCATCTTCGCCGCGAGGAAGCCACCGACGTAACGACCCTCGTAGGTACGCGCCAGGTAGGTGCCGAGGTTCTTGTCCTGCTTGTAGCCGGTGGCGTGTTCGAAGGTCACCTTGGGAAACTGTTTGGCGACTTTCACCGTCGGGTTCATGTAGCCGAACGAGGTGGTGAAGATCAGGTCGTAATTGTCCTTGGCCATGTTGCGGATCACCCGCTCGGCGTCGGCGCCTTCGGCGACATTTTCCACGTAGTTGGTGGTGATCTGCGTGCCGAGTTTTTCCGCCAGCGCCTTGCGCCCCTGTTCATGCTGATACGTCCAGCCGTGGTCGCCGATGGGGCCGATGTAGACGAAGCCGACTTTCAGTGGATCGGCGGCACTGGCGCTCAGGCTGAGGCCAAGGCCCATGGCGATGGACAGCAGTGTTTGCAGTGGACGTTTTTGCATGAACGCGTACTCCCTTTTGTTGTGTGTGGGGAGGGCAATGCAAAAGGCTGACCAAGCGGACAACAATCTGGCTTGAAACCGAGGCGCGCCCATCGCGGGCAAGCCCGCTCCCACAAAAACGCCGCGATCCCTGTGGGAGCGGGCTTGCTCGCGAAGAGGCCGTAAAGGCCAATAAAAGTGCAGGCGTAGATAAAGCTGCCATCGGCTGGTGCGCTAAGGTGTAACGAACCATTAGCGCCGCCCCGCAGTCAGTAGCTCATTCGCACTCTTCGGTAAAAAGGCCCGCCATGCTCACCATCCTCAAGCAAGAAAGCTTTCTGCTGCTGGCCCTGATCGCCGCCCTGGTCGCGTATCCACTGGAGCACTGGTTGCTGCACAGCGGCCAGATCGTCGCGCTGACGGCCGGGCTGGTGCTGATCGCGTTCATCGTCGCCGCCTCGATGCGCGTCGCCCATCAGGCCGAATTGCTTGCGGAAAAAGTCGGCGACCCGTACGGCACGATGATCCTGACCCTCGCCGCCGTGCTGGTGGAAGTGGTGATCCTGGCGATCATGATGAGCAACGAAGCCTCGCCGACTCTGGTGCGCGACACGATCTATTCGGCGGTGATGCTCGACATCAACGGCATCCTCGGCCTCGCCGCGCTGATGGGCGGGATCAAGCATGGCGAGCAGTCCTACAACGATGATTCGGCCCGCAGTTACAGCGTGATGATTCTCACCGCCATGGGCGTGTCGATGGTGGTGCCGGAGTTCATCCCCGAGGCTAACTGGAAAATCTATTCGGCGTTCACCATTGGCGCGATGGTGCTGCTTTATGCGTTGTTCCTGCGCATGCAGGTCGGGCCGCACAGCTACTTTTTCAGCTACAGCTACCCGGACAAACGCCGCAGGAAAGAGCCCGTGGAACAGGAGCCGAAACCGGTCAGCCTGGCGCTGTCGGTCGGCATTCTGGTGTTCGGTGTGGTGGTGATTGGCGCACTGGCCGAGGTGATGTCCAAGACTCTCGATCTGGGCCTGGAAGGCACGGGCGCACCGCCGGTGATCACGGCGATTCTGGTGGCGGCGATTTCGGCGGCACCGGAGATTCTGACGGCGTTGCGCGCGGCGTTGGCCAATCGTATGCAGTCGGTGGTCAACATTGCGATGGGCGCTTCGTTATCGACGGTAATTTTGACGGTGCCGGTGATGGAGGCGATGGCGCTTTATACCGGGCAGCCGTTTCAGATGGCGATGACGCCGGTGCAGACGGTGATGATCTTCATCACGCTGATCGTCAGTGCGATCAACCTCAATGACGGCGAGACCAATGCCATTGAGGGCATGACCCACTTTGTGTTGTTTGCGACGTTCATCATGTTGTCGCTGCTGGGCCTCTGAGAGCGACCAGCACCGACAGATCGTTCCCACGCTCCGCGTGGGAATGCATACCGGGACGCTCTGCGTCCCAACGTCGGACGCAGAGCGTCCATGGCTGCATTCCCACGCAGAGCGTGGGAACGATCAGAGACTTCCGCTTGGATCAGTTGCCGGCGATCAACTGCCGAGCCGCCTGGCTGTGATCGGCAATCAGACCTTTGAGATCCAGCCCTTCAACCTGCCCGTCAACCACGCGCCACTTGCCGCCGACCATCACCCGATCCGCACGATCCGCGCCGCACAACAGCAGCGCCGAGATCGGGTCATGGCTGCCGGAGAAGCGCAGCTCATCGAGCTTGAACAACGCCAGATCCGCCTGCTTGCCCACCGCCAGTTCACCGATATCGGTACGGCCCAACAGGCTCGCCGAACCCTTGGTCGCCCAACCCAGCACACGTTCCGGGGTGATCTTCTCGGCGCCATAACGCAGGCGCTGGATGTACAGGGCCTGACGCGCTTCGAGGATCATGTTCGACGCATCGTTGGACGCCGAGCCATCCACGCCGAGACCGAACAGTGCGCCGGCATCGGTCAGTTCGATGCTCGGGCAGATGCCGGAGGCCAGACGCATGTTCGAACTCGGGCAATGGCAGATGCCGGTGCCGGCCGCGCCGAGGCGGGCGATTTCGTCGGGGTTGAAATGGATGCCGTGGGCCAGCCAGGTGCGCGGGCCGAGCCAGCCGACGCTGTCCAGATAATCCACGGTGCGCAGGCCGAAGCGTTGCAGGCAGAAGTCTTCTTCGTCGAGGGTTTCGGCGAGGTGGGTGTGCAGACGCACATCGAGTTTGTTCGCCAGTTCGGCGCTGGCGGACATGATTTCCGGGGTCACCGAGAAAGGCGAGCACGGCGCCAGTGCGATCTGGATTTGCGCGCCATCGCCACGTTCGTGGTACTCGTGGATCAGCCGCTGACTGTCGTCGAGAATCACCTGGCCTTCCTGCACGGTCTGCTGCGGAGGCAGGCCGCCGTCCTTCTCGCCGAGGCTCATCGAACCGCGGGTGAGCATGGCGCGCATGCCCAGTTCACGCACGGTTTCGACTTGCACGTCGATGGCGTTTTCCAGGCCATCCGGGAACAGGTAATGGTGATCGGCAGCGGTGGTGCACCCCGACAACAGCAACTCGGCCAGTGCGACTTTGCTGGCGAGGGCAAGTTTTTCAGGCGTCAGGCGCGCCCAAACCGGATACAGGGTTTTCAGCCACGGGAACAACGGCTGATTGACCACCGGCGCCCAGGCGCGGGTCAGGGTCTGATAGAAGTGGTGATGGGTGTTGATCAGGCCCGGAAGGATCACGTGCTCACGGGCATCGAACACTTGATTGCATGGGGTCGATGGCTGCTGGCCGGCGCCGAGCACTTCGGTGATCACACCGTCTTGCAGCACCAGACCGCCACGGGCATCGAGACCGTTGGCCGTGAAAATGGCGAGGGGATTTTTTAACCAGATACGGGTCGCAGGCATTGCGGCCGGCTCCTCTGAAAGTTGGGTTCAGGGTTGCCAGCTCAGTGTTGCCCTGTCTGCTGATCCAGGGTCGCCGCGAGGGGCGATGTGCGGAGTTTCGAACAAAATGTTGCGACGGGCAAGCCCAACCCGACCAGACACCGGGATAACCCTGCGGGGGCAAGCCCCCCACAGGGTCCAGTGATTACCAGGGAATGGTTTCACCCTTGTAGTTCACGAAATGATGGCCGCCCTTGCCGGCGAACGCATCTACCTGATCCACCAGGCCACGGGTGCTGGTCTCCACGTCGATGTCGGCACCTTCGCCGCCCATGTCGGTTTTCACCCAGCCCGGATGCAGCGACAGCACGGTGAGTTTCTGCTCGCCCAACTGCGTGACGAAGCTGTTGGTCATCGAGTTCAGCGCCGCTTTGCTGGCCTTGTACAGCGCCAGTTCCGGCGCGTCGGGCATGGTCACGCTGCCGAGCACCGAACTCATGAACGCCAGTACGCCGCTGCCGTCGCGGATCTGCCCGACAAAGCGCTGGGCCAGATTGATCGGTGCCACCGCGTTGGTGAAGAACAACTGACCGACTTCCGCCAGCGTCGCGCCGCCCGGAGTTTGCACGTCAGGGCCTTTGACTCCGGCGTTGACGAACAGCAGGTCAAAGGTCTCGCCCTTGAGCTTCTGGCTCAGGGCGATCACCGCTTGCTGGTCGTCCATGTCGAGTTTTTCGATTTGCACGTTGCCCAGTGCTTCGAGAGCCTCGGCATTGGAAGGATTGCGAACCGTGGCGGTGACTTGCCAGCCGTCGGCCAGCAGGGTTTTCACCAGTCCCAGGCCCAGGCCCCGGGAGGCGCCGATGATCAATGCGTGCTTGGCAGGATTAAGTGCGGACATGATTGGCTTTCCTTGAAAGTTGAAAGATCACGGGTTCAATGGACAACGTTGACCGAGCCGATGTTGCAATTCCTGGCGCAACTCACCGAGTTCAGCCATGCGGGTTTCGACCAGCTTGAGTTTGTCTTGCAGCAGTTGCGTGACGGTGGTGTCGGGGTTTGGCGAGTGCCACAACGCGCCAACGCTGTTGCCGATCTCGCCAAGGGTAAAGCCCAGACGTTGCGCCGTCTTGATGTACAGCACCAGTTGCACCATCTCCGGCGGATAGTCGCGATAACCGTTGGCGCTGCGTTGCGCCGCGATCAATCCGCGCTCCTCGTAAAAACGCAGCGTGTCACGGCTGACATCGCAGGCCTGGGCCAACTCACCGATGCGCATCTTGCAGGTCTCGAAAGTGTTTGACCCTGGAGCATACTCCAGGCTTTACCGTGGTTGCTCCCTGAATTTTTGGAGCAAGGATGATGTGGACTTCAACGCAGTATCGGCAGGTGGTGCGCGGCAGCGCCTGGTATGACTTGATCGTGACGGCGGCGTTTGTCACGCCGTGGAGTTTTGCTGTGTTGCATGGGTTGCTGACGGCGCTCAGTCAGGCGCTGGAGCTGCCCGGCGAGCTGCCGCCGTTCGAACCTGCGCACCTGTTGATAGCCAATTTGTTCGGTTCGGTGGTGTGCATGTGGGCGGTGCTGCGGATTCGTGATCCGCAGCCGGTTTATGGGCGCTATGACGCGGTGACGAGGTTTCTGTTCGCCGGTTGGATGACGTATGCAGTGGCCCACGGCGCCAGCTCGTTGGTGGTGGGATTCCTGATTCTCGAAGTGGCGTGGGGCATTGCTCAGGCGTTGCCGGTTCGGTCGCTGTCGCGAGCCGTAACGGCTTAGTGCCCGGCCTGCCACGGCTGCCCCAGTGATACCGGCGCATACAGCCGTGTACGCACTGCATCGCGCGACAACAACACCAGCACCAGAATCGTCGCGGCGTACGGCAACATCGCCAGCAGACTCGAAGGAATCGCCAGCCCCAACCCCTGCGCCACCAGGTGCAGGATGCTGGCGAGTCCGAAAAGATACGCGCCGAGCAGCAAGCGCCACACCCGCCAACTGGCGAACACCACCAGCGCCAAGGCAATCCAGCCGCGTCCGGCGGTCATGTTCTCGGCCCACATCGGCGTGTAAGCCAGCGACAGATAAGCGCCGGCCAGTCCGGCCATCGCCCCGCCGAACAACACCGCCAGTGTGCGCACGGTCAGCACCGGCAAGCCCATGGCACTGGCCGCATCGGGGTTCTCGCCGACCGCTTGAATGATCAGCCCGACACGGCTTTTCACGATCACCCACGCCACCAGCGCAAACAGCGCGAATGACAGGTACACCAGCAGATCCTGGGCAAACAGCATCCGACCGATCAGCGGGATTTCACTCAAGAATGGAATCGCCAGCGGCTCGAATCCCGCCAGCGGTTTGCCGACCCACGCCGCGCCGACAAAGGTCGACAGGCCGACGCCGAAAATCGTCAGCGCCAGCCCGGTGGCCACCTGATTGGCGTTGAACACCAGCGCCACCAGCGCAAACAGCGACGACAGCAGCATCCCGGCGAGCATCGCCAGCACGACGCCCAACCAAAGGTTGCCGCTGTTGAACGCGACGATGAAACCGATCACCGCGCCAAACAGCATCATGCCTTCCTGGCCAAGGTTGAGTACGCCGCTCTTCTCGCAAATCAATTCACCTAGCGCCACCAACAGCAGTGGCGTACCGCAGCGCACCATGGCGTAGAAAATATTGCTCAGCAGATCGATATCCATCACAGCGCTCCGGCGGTTACGGCGGTGGTAGAAGTGCGCCGCACCCAGCGCAGGTTAAGACGTGGCCGATAGAGGATCAGCACGTCACAGGCCAGCAGGAAAAACAGCATCATTCCCTGGAACAACTGAGTGATTGCCTGCGGCAGATTCAGCGTCATCTGCGCGCTTTCGCCACCGATGTACAGCAGCGCCATCAACAGGCTGGAAAACAGAATGCCGATCGGATTGAGCCTGCCGAGAAACGCCACGGTGATCGCCGCGTAGCCGTAGCCCGGCGAGACCTGTGGCACCAGTTGACCGATCGGCCCGGTGACTTCGCAGACACCGGCAAGCCCGGCCAATCCACCGCTGATCAACAGTGCGAGCCAGATCAGCCGCTTCTCGCGAAACCCGACAAACCCTGCCGCACGCTTGTCCAGCCCCAACACCTTGATCTGGAAACCGACGAAGCTTTTCTGCAGCAACACCCACACCGCGACCAGCGCGAGCAAGGCGAAATACACGCCGATGTGTGCCCGACCGTCCTCCATCAACAGTGGCAGGCGGCTGGCGTCGCTGAACATTGCCGACTCGGGAAAGTTGAATCCGGCCGGATCCTTCAGCGGCCCGTGTACGCAGAACAGCAACAGGTTCAGCGCGATGTAATTGAGCATGATGCTCGTAAGGATTTCGTTGGCGTTGAAGCGTGTGCGCAACCAGGCGGTGAGCCCGGCCCAGGCAGCGCCGGCGAAGGTGCCGGTAAGAAGGATCAGCACCAGCGCCCAACGGCTTTGCAGATCGATGATGTTCACCGCCAGCGCACTGCCGGCCAGGGCGCCGAGCAGCAACTGGCCTTCGGCGCCGATGTTCCAGATCCGCGCCTGATAGGCCACCGCCAGCCCCAACGCACACAACAGGATCGGCAAGGTTTTGACCAGCAGCTCGGAGACGCCATACAGGTCGCTGATCGGGGCGATCAACAACGTGTGCAGGGTTTTCAACGGGTCGTGACCGAGGGCGACGAACAGCAAAGATCCGCAGACCAGTGTCAGCGCCGCCGCCAGCACCGGCGAGCACCACAGCATCAGGCGCGATTGCCGGCCACGGGGTTCGAGGGAAAGCAACATGGAAAAACTCCGTTAAACCGTGGCCGGTTGTGATTGAGGGGGGACGAACTGGCCGGCCATCCAGCCGCCGACGTCGCTGAGGTGGGTTTGCGCCGTGTCCTGCAACGCCGACAGGCGCCCGCCGCACAGCGCGCCGAGGCGGTCGCTGATCTGGAACAGTTCGTCGAGGTCTTCGGAGATCACCAGAATCGCCGCCCCGGCATCGCGCAGGGCAATCAGCGCCCGGTGAATGGTGGCCGCCGCGCCGACATCCACGCCCCAGGTCGGGTGCGCGGCGATCAGCAGTTTCGGTTGCTGGAGGATTTCCCGGCCGAGGATGAATTTCTGCAGGTTGCCGCCGGACAGGCTGCGGGCGGCGGTCTGGGTGTCCGGGGTTTTCACGCCGAAGCGCTGGATGATCGTTTGGGCGAGGGCTTCGACCTTGCCGCGCTCGATCAAACCGTGGCTGACCAGGCCTTGTTGAAAGGCGGTGAGCAGGGCGTTGTCCGCCAGGCTCATGTCCGGCACTGCGCCATGCCCGAGGCGTTCGGCGGGGACGAACGCCAGGCCGAGTTTGCGTCGCGTATCCGGGCGCTGATCGGCTACGGCGTGTTCTCGGAAACGGATGGTTGCCGCTGATTCGAGGGGCAGTGTCTGTTCGCCGCTGAGCAAGGCCAGTAATTCGTCCTGACCGTTGCCCGCCACGCCGGCAATGCCGACGATTTCACCGCTGCGTACTTGCAGATCGATGTCGCACAGCGAGCAGCCGAACGGGTCAGGGTTGTGCCAGTTCAGACCGCTGACCTGCAGAAACGCCGCGCCACCGGTGACCTTGGTAAAGTCGCCGATCAATGTCGCGGCGTCACTCACCATCAATTGCGCCAGTTGCCGATCAGTGCAGTCGGCCGGTACGCAATGCCCGGCCACTCGCCCGCCACGCAGCACCGTGGCGCTGTGGCACAAGGCGCGCACCTCGCCGAGTTTGTGGCTGATGAACAGAATGCTGCAGCCCTCGGCCGCGAGTCGGCGCAGGGTGACGAACAACTCGTCGGCTTCCTGCGGCGTGAGCACCGAGGTCGGCTCATCGAGAATCAGCAGGCGAATGTCCTGCATCAGGCAACGAACAATCTCGACCCGTTGCCGCTCGCCGATCGACAGGCTGTGGACAAGTCGCTGGGGCTCAAGCGCCATGCCATATCGGCGCGACACTTCACGGATTTTCGCCTCCAGCTGTTTCGGCGAACCGGCCGCTGCGCCCATCGCCAGTGCGATGTTCTGCGCCACGCTCAGAGTCTCGAACAGCGAGAAATGCTGGAACACCATGCCGATGCCCAACTGCCGCGCCTGGGCCGGGTTGCGCATGCTCACGGGTTGGCCCTGCCAGAGCATCTCGCCTGAATCGGCTTGGGTGACGCCGTAGATGATCTTCATCAAGGTGCTTTTGCCTGCACCGTTTTCACCGAGCAGTGCATGGATTTCACCGGGAGCGATGCTGAGGTCGATGGCGTCATTGGCGAGGCAACCGGGATAACGTTTGCTGATATGGCGCAGTTGCAGGCGCGGTATGGGCGTGGGGTTTGACATGACAGGCTCGGGTCGCTTGGAGTTGTGCCTGTGGATAAAGCAATTTCCTGGCCATTGAGTCAGGAACGCAGGCTGCTGCTGTTTGCCAGCCTTTGGCGCAGAGCCTGTGAATCGAATTCGGTTGCCTGCACGGCACCACTTGGGGGCAAAGCCTTTGATCAGGCTCCAGTTTTGCCCGCATCTGGCTGATCAAAAAACGAGCAACCTCGTCGAAGCCATGCAGAACCTGCGACTGCGCCAGCCATGAACGGCTTATCCACAGGTTGCTCCACAGTATTTGTGCGCAAGACAAAATCCCGGGCATAAGCACTGCCTGGCTTTCTTCTAAAGGCGATAAACGACGCTAAGCGATTGTTTTTACGTGAAATTGTTTGTCGCGATGGGCGATTGGACGAAAAGTGAACAAATCCCGCAAAGCCACGTGACAGAAGGGTTACAGCATCCTGTGCTCAGGTTATCCACAGCCGGGTGCACAGCGGATGTGGGCAAGTCACGGGTATAAGCAAATCGGCTTGTGCCCTAAAACATGGCGGGGCTTCAACGTTGCAGCAGGATGCGCCCACGGCTCAGATCGGCCAACTGGTTTTGCAACAGCTCGATGTGCGCTTCGCCCACGGCCAGTTGCAATTCGACGCCGTTGTCGGTGAAGTTTTCCTCGACCACCAATCCGCCCAGATCCGCGACCCGCAGCTTCACCAGCGCCAGTTCGCCAAAGGCGCAAGCGCAACGCACGGGCACGCGACTGATCAATTCGATCTTCGGCGCAGCCTGCAGACATTTGTTGGCACCGCCGCCATAGGCCCGGGCCAGACCGCCGGTGCCCAGTTGAATGCCGCCGTACCAGCGGATCACCAGTACCGCGACCTGATCGCAGTCCTGCGCTTCGATGGCCGCGAGGATCGGCCGCCCGGCAGTGCCGCCGGGTTCACCGTCGTCGTTGCTGCGGTACTGATCGCCGAGTTTCCACGCCCAGCAATTGTGCGAGGCGTTCAAGTCGCTGTGCTGCTCGATGAAGGCTTGCGCCTCGACAGGGCTGGTGATCGGCGCGGCGAAGGTGATGAAACGGCTTTTGCGGATTTCTTCGCGGAACTCGCAAAAGCCGCTGAGGGTGAAGGACATAAAGCGACTTATATAGAAGAAGTGAGGCCGCAGCCTTTGAGGATGATGCGGATCAGATTGTTGCCGGCGTCTTCCATGTCCTGTTTGGTCAATTTGCTGCGACCGGTCACCCGGCAGATCTGGGTGGCGAAGTCGGCATAGTGCTGGGTGCTGCCCCACAACAGGAAGATCAGGTGCACCGGGTCGACCGGGTCCATTTTGCCCGCGTCGATCCAGGCCTGGAACACGCCGGCGCGGCCCTGGAACCAGGCGCGGTAATCCTGGTTGAAATATTCGGTCAGGCATTCGCCGCCGCTGATCACTTCCATTGCAAAGATCCGCGACGCTTGCGGCTGGCGACGGGAGAATTCCATTTTCGCGCGGATGTAGCGGGTCAGCGCTTCGGCCGGATCGTCCTCGGCCGTGAGAGAGTTGAAGGTGCTGTCCCACAATTGAAGAATGTTGCTCAGCACCGCTACGTACAACCCGAGTTTGTTGTTGAAGTAGTAATGCAGATTCGCCTTTGGCAGCCCGGCCTTGGTGGCGATGGTGTTCATGCTCGTGCCTTTGTACCCGTGACGGGCGAACTCGTCTTCGGCGGCTTTGATGATGGTCTCTTCATTCTTTTGACGAATGCGGCTGGCAGGTTTGCCGCCGTGAGCGGGGACTTCAAAGGTCATAGGCACTTCCGGGTTGGTCTGTGGGGTGCAACCAGTTGCGTTGATAGCGCAACCACCGGCGCGGGACAAGCCCCGATCAAATAAAACTCCGGTCCTCAGCGAGTGGCGGCCAGGCTTTCGAGAAAACTTTCCAGGACCAGATGAGGGCGACGGCCCTTGCGGGTGACCGAGGCCAGGCTCAAATCATAGAAGCGGGTACTGGCCTTGAGCGCGCGCAAGCGACCTTGTTGAACCCAGAGACTGGCGTAGTGATCCGGCAGGTAGCCGATGTAGCGCCCGGTCAGAATCAGGAACGCCATGCCTTCACGGTCGGAAGCACTGGCGGTGCAATTGAGCGCCTGATAGTGCGCCTGGATTTCCGCCGGCAAACGGAAGGTCGGGGCAATGGCGTCCTGACTGTTCAGACGTTCGTCATCCAGCTGTTTATCGTCGACGTAAAACAGCGGATGGCCGACCGCGCAGTAAAGCAGCGAGCGCTCGCTGTACAGCGGCTGGTATTCCAGCCCCGACAACGCACTGGCCTGCGGCACCACGCCGACATGCAGGCGACCGTCGAGCACACCTTGTTCGACTTCGTTGGGGGCGATCATGCGGATCTGGATTTGTACGTCCGGCCCGCGCTCCTTCAACTGCGCCAGTGCATGGGTGATGCGCATGTGGGGCAGGGTGACGAGGTTGTCGGTCAGGCCGATGATCAATTCACCGCGCAGGTGCTGGTGCAGGCCGTTGACCTCGGTGCGGAAACTTTCCAATGCACTCAGCAGCTGCAAAGCCGACTGATAGACCTCGCGGCCTTCTTCGGTCAGGGAGAAACCGGCGCGCCCGCGTTGGCACAGTCGCAGGCCGAGGCGTTGTTCCAGATCGCTCATCTGCTGGCTGATCGCCGAGCGACCGATGCCGAGCACGGTTTCCGCCGCCGAGAAGCCGCCGCACTCCACCACGCTGCGAAAAATTCGCAGCAGGCGAATGTCAAAGTCACTGACCTGGGCCAGCGGATCGGGGCGGCGGCTGCTCATGCTGTCGTTCTCATTGTTTAGCAGAGTTCTAACTGAAGGTTAGAAGAGTTGAATTTCACCGACTTTATCCCCGTGGCAATTTAGCTGCAACAACGCTTTCTATCGCTCTGAAGCTTATTGCCCTGAGAGGTTTTGCCCGATGAACATGCCTGAAAACGCGCCGTCGCCACTGGCCAGCCAACTGAAGCTGGACGCGCACTGGATGCCGTACACCGCCAACCGCAACTTCCAGCGCGACCCGCGCCTGATCGTTGGTGCCGAAGGCAGCTGGCTGATCGACGACAAGGGCCGCAAGGTGTACGACTCGCTGTCCGGTCTGTGGACCTGCGGTGCCGGGCATACCCGCAAGGAAATCCAGGAAGCGGTGGCCAAGCAGTTGGGCACCCTCGATTACTCGCCGGGCTTCCAGTACGGCCACCCGCTGTCGTTCCAGCTGGCGGAGAAAATCACCGACCTGACGCCGGGCAACCTGAATCACGTGTTCTTCACCGACTCCGGTTCCGAGTGCGCCGATACCGCGGTGAAAATGGTCCGTGCTTACTGGCGCCTGAAAGGCCAGTCGACCAAGACCAAGATGATCGGCCGCGCCCGTGGCTATCACGGTGTGAACATCGCCGGCACCAGCCTTGGCGGCGTCAACGGCAACCGCAAGCTGTTCGGTCAGGCGATGATGGATGTCGATCACCTGCCGCACACTTTGCTGGCGAGCAATGCTTTCTCCCGTGGCATGCCGGAGCAGGGTGGTATCGCCCTGGCCGATGAGCTGCTGAAGCTGATCGAACTGCACGATGCGTCGAACATCGCAGCGGTGTTCGTGGAGCCTATGGCGGGTTCCGCTGGCGTGCTGGTTCCACCACAGGGTTACCTCAAGCGTCTGCGTGAAATCTGCGATCAGCACAACATCCTGCTGGTGTTCGACGAAGTGATCACCGGCTTCGGCCGTACCGGCACCATGTTCGGCGCCACCACCTTCGGCGTGACCCCGGACCTGATGTGCATTGCCAAGCAAGTCACCAACGGCGCGATCCCGATGGGCGCGGTGATTGCCAGCTCCGAGATCTACCAGACCTTCATGAACCAGCCGACCCCGGAATACGCCGTGGAATTCCCGCACGGTTACACTTACTCGGCACACCCGGTGGCTTGCGCCGCAGGTCTTGCGGCACTCGACCTGCTGCAAAAGGAAAACCTGGTACAGAGCGTGGCCGAAGTCGCACCGCATTTCGAAAATGCCCTGCATGGTCTGAAAGGCGCGAAGAATGTCATCGACATTCGTAACTTCGGCCTGGCCGGTGCGATCCAGATTGCGGGCCGTGACGGCGACGCCATCGTGCGCCCGTTCGAGGCCGGCATGGCGTTGTGGAAAGCCGGGTTCTACGTGCGCTTCGGTGGCGACACCCTGCAGTTCGGCCCAACCTTCAACAGCAAGCCGCAAGACCTTGATCGTCTGTTCGACGCGGTCGGCGAAGTGCTGAACAAGCTCGACTGATTTTTCCTTCTATATAGATACGCCAATGGCAGGCGCCCCTTGCGGGCGTCTGCGCACAAGAATTCAGGAGTTCCCCGATGAGCGTTATCCCGCATTTGATCAATGGCGAACTGGTGACCGAGAACGGTCGCGCGGTCGATGTGTTCAACCCGTCCACCGGTCAAGCTATCCACAAGCTGCCGCTGGCCAGCCGTGAAACCATCCAGCATGCCATCGATGCCGCCAAGGCTGCGTTCCCGGCCTGGCGCAACACGCCACCGGCCAAACGTGCCCAGGTGATGTTCCGTTTCAAGCAATTGCTGGAGCAGAACGAAGCGCGCATCGCGCAGTTGATCAGCGAAGAACACGGCAAGACCCTGGAAGACGCTGCCGGTGAACTGAAGCGCGGTATCGAGAACGTCGAGTTCGCCTGCGCAGCGCCGGAAATCCTCAAGGGCGAGTACAGCCGCAACGTCGGCCCGAACATCGATGCGTGGTCGGACTTCCAGCCGCTGGGCGTGGTGGCCGGCATTACGCCGTTCAACTTCCCGGCGATGGTGCCGCTGTGGATGTATCCGCTGGCGATCGTCTGCGGTAACTGCTTCATCCTCAAGCCGTCCGAGCGTGATCCGAGCTCGACCCTGCTGATCGCGCAACTGCTGCTGGAAGCCGGTCTGCCGAAAGGCGTGCTGAGCGTAGTGCACGGTGACAAGACTGCGGTGGACGCGCTGATCGAAGCGCCGGAAGTCAAAGCGCTCAGCTTCGTGGGTTCGACGCCGATTGCCGAATACATCTATGCCGAAGGCACCAAGCGCGGTAAACGCGTTCAGGCCCTGGGCGGCGCAAAGAACCATGCGGTACTGATGCCGGATGCAGATCTGGACAACGCGGTCAGCGCACTGATGGGCGCGGCTTACGGTTCCTGCGGCGAACGCTGCATGGCGATTTCGGTAGCTGTGTGTGTGGGCGATCAGGTGGCGGACGCACTGGTGGCCAAACTGGTTCCTCAGATCAAGGCGCTGAAAATCGGTGCCGGTACTTCGTGTGGTCTGGACATGGGGCCGCTGGTCACCGGTCAGGCGCGCGACAAGGTCAGCGGTTATGTGGAAGACGGCGTGGCGGCGGGCGCGACCCTGGTGGTCGACGGTCGTGGTCTGAGCGTTGCCGGTCATGAAGAAGGCTTCTTCCTCGGTGGTTGCCTGTTCGACAACGTCACGCCTGAAATGCGCATCTATAAAGAAGAGATCTTCGGGCCGGTGCTGTGCGTCGTCCGGGTGAACAGCCTGGAAGAGGCGATGCAGCTGATCAACGATCACGAATACGGCAACGGCACCTGCATCTTTACCCGTGACGGTGAAGCGGCGCGTCTGTTCTGCGACGAGATCGAAGTCGGCATGGTCGGGGTCAACGTTCCACTGCCGGTGCCGGTGGCTTACCACAGCTTTGGCGGCTGGAAGCGTTCGCTGTTCGGCGACCTGCATGCCTATGGTCCCGATGGTGTTCGCTTCTACACTCGTCGCAAGGCGATCACTCAGCGCTGGCCACAGCGTGCGAGCCATGAGGCTTCGCAGTTTGCATTCCCTAGCTTGTAAGTAGAAGGGCAGTGCAAGGAAGGCCGACCTTTAAGGTCGGCCTTCGCGTTTCGGGGCTTTTTTGACCGATATGACAGATTTATGAAATTAAGGGTTGACGGCAGATTCTGAGTCTCTATAATTCGCACCACTTCCGGCGCAGTCGAAACGGAAAACTCCTTGAGATTCAATGAGTTAAGTAAGTTTCGAAGCGGGTCGCTTCAGTTTATCGAGGCCTGGAAGGAGTTGGAAATGCCGGTCTGTTTGGCGCTTTCAACGGTTCGATCTTCTCGGTCGAAAGCGGAGAAAAAGAGGTGTTGACAGCAGCGTGTAACGCTGTAGAATTCGCCTCCCGCTAACGAGAGATCGGAAGCGCA